>JAFRIQ010000030.1 GCA_017432725.1 Bacillota bacterium | reverse complement strand
TTTAAGACGCTCTTCGTTTGTCCACTTTCTATTGTTTCCTCCTTTTGGTCTACCCATAGAATCACCTCCTCAAACAAATCATAGCATAAGAAAAAGTAGACATGTTTTTTTACCATGTCTACTTTCATCTTACCAGTTCAGGTTTTCCCGTCTTTTTTTCAAATGTTGCTAACAATATGTTAAAATATATTTTAGTATGTGCCCGTAGCTCAGCTGGATAGAGCGCCAGACTCCGACTCTGGAGGCCGCAGGTTCGACTCCTGTCGGGCACACCAGCGTAATACTTTTTAACTTGATCTGAGAGAATAAAATGAGATATGCAGGGATCATAACTGCGGCAGGGCTGTCTTCAAGAATGAGGGATTTCAAGCCTTTGATGACAGTAGGTGACAGAACCATGCTTGCCGATATAGTCAGCAACTACCGCTTCATAGGCGCGGAAGAGATAGTGGCGGTTGGAGGATACAAAGGAGAGCTTCTTAAGAAAAATACGGAGATCCTCGGTATTTCCTTTGCCGAAAATCCCGATTACGCTGAAACGGGTATGTTCGAATCCTTCTGTATTGGTGTAAAAGCGCTTAAAAAAAATTATGATTATGTGCTCGTTTCTCCCTGCGACGTACCGGTTATAAGCAAGGATACGCTTAGAAAACTGTCTGAAGCAGAAGGCGACGTGATACGTCCGGTCTGCAACGGACGCGGAGGTCACCCCCTGATCCTAAGCAGAAAAGCTGCAGAAAAGATAGCCGGATATACGGGAGAAAACGGTATACAGGGAGCTGTGAGGAACTTAGGTTTCGAAGTCAACTCTGTTGAAGTGGATGATATTGGGATACTTATGGACGCGGATACTCCTGAAGATTTCAAAGCCTTAAGAAAACTCCGCATGGAACATAATAGCGGAGGTTCTCTGTGGCCGGATATTTCCGTGACTATAGCAAAGGCCGATACGGTACTTACTCCCAGGACAGCGCAGTTCCTTGAGATGATAGACCATACAGGGTCTATACAGAGTGCCAGCGCCTGCCTTCATATGTCTTATACCACAGGATGGAAACTTCTCAACTCCGTGGAGGCTGAACTTGGATATCCGCTCATTGAGAGAAAAAGCGGCGGAGAAAAAGGAGGCGGAAGCAGCCTTACCGAAAGAGGGAAAAAACTTCTAAAAGCTTACAGCGACTACTTGGAGGATATTCGGAACTATTCGGTAAAGTCCTTTGAAGAACATTTTGGTGATCTGGAATAAAGAAAAAGACCTTTCATACTGAAAGGTCTTTCGTTTTAGTTATGCTGGTCAAGAAGGTGACCTATGCAGCCTATACCGTCTATGGGGTCTCTTATGACGTCAAGCTTGTAATCCAGAGCCGCTTTCAGAGCTATGACCGCTGGCATTCCCACTCCGTTATACCGGGTTATGGAATATTCATCCGCTGCGATTATGTCGAACACGTCCTGTCTTAAAGGTCCGCATATAACGGCTTCCGCCCACATATCTGCAAGTATCTGTCCCAGCTGAACGTCGCTCTGTCCGTTTCTTTCTATCACTTCGACAAGTTCACCTGTATCCCCGTCATAAACCTGCAGATGGGTACACTCTTCAAAAAGGTCTGCTATCATATCTTCAGGTTCGGGACCTAAAGTTGCTGCTGCTATTTTTAACATATTTTCCTCCGATATCGCTTTGTGCTATTATTATACCATAAGGAAAGGCTGGATAACTATGACAGAATGTAACAGTTGCATTGATAAAAGTATGGATATAGAAAAAATAATGGATGAAGTCCTGGAAGAAAGATGCTGCTGCAGCGAAGCTATGGTACGCTTCGGCCTTAAACTCAGGGGAGAAGATAACGAAGTGTTCGCCAACGCTGCGTCAGGTCTTTGTTCAGGGCTTAGGAACGGGGCTCTGTGTGGCTGCCTTACGGGCGGCGCGCTGATGCTCACAATGTTCGATAAGCAGCTCAGTACGGCAATGGTCACCGAGCTTTTCGCATGGTTCGATGAAGAATACGGAGACAAATACGGATCCGTGAACTGCGAGGATATACTTACTGACAGAAGTATGATGTGGGAACTTTGTCCGGAGATAATGAAAGAAACTGCCAAGAAGTGTGCCGAGATACTTTCCGACCATGATCTTATATAGGGACCTGAAATGAATACAAAGACAAGAAATATCATAGCTATAATCGTTAACATCGTTACCATAGTGCTGATCTCTATTGCTATGTCCAAGTTTTTCATCAGCACGGGCGATGGCAATATGCAGGTCCATGGATTTTCAAGCTTTAAGTATTTCACAAACCTTTCCAACTATTTCGCAGCATTTGCAGCGCTTCTGTGTATACCGTTCGAGGTAAAAAATATCAAAAGCGGAAGCGGATATCTTCCAAGATGGGTCTATCTAACGAAGATTTTTGCAGCGGTTTCAGTGACAGTGACTTTCCTTACCTGCGTGTTTTTCCTGGGGCCGGTCAATATACTGGTGCTTGCTCCTTACGGTATCCCTCCTCTTAGAGCTTATACACTCATGTTTTCAGGGATAACTTTCACACTTCATTTGGTGGCTCCTTTGCTTTCCATCATAAGCGTACTGTTTTTGGAAAAAACTCAGGACTTCAGCAAAAAGTACGTAAAGTACGGAGTCATTTCTGTTTTCCTTTATGCCATAGTATATATAGTGATGGTCGCATTCATTGGTCCGAAGAACGGAGGATGGACAGACTTCTATCATTTCACATTCGGAGGAAAGATGTATTTGGCGCCTGTATCCGGAGCAGTCATGCTTTTCGTTACCTGGCTCATATCGAGGACTGAGTGGGGCATATATCAAAAGGTCAATAAAGCGAAGTGAGAGAATAAAGATTTCTAAGAGCATCGGCAGCGATGCTTTTTTTATTGCATTATGCCCGCAGCGGTGTTACCATAAATTGACAATGTAAAATATTGTAAATACGGAGGGGTATATGAAGGATTTTATTGTTCTTATAGCGACTATAGTTTTAGGCGTGATACTTGCAGGCCTGATACTCAGCTTAAGATCTACTGCCGAAGAGATAAAGAACAAGGCGGTAGAGGAGATCAACGACATGTTTTCTGTAGAGGAGATCGTAAGGGTATGAAAGACATGATTGTGATGATCGCGTGTATAATCCTGGGGCTGTTCATATTCGGCCTTATAGCCGGTGATGAAAACAGTATCAAGTCAGTCCTTAAAAGTAATTTTGAGAAAGGTGCATTTGACAGGCAGTACATTTACATGGTGGACGAAAAATGAAACAGTTCATCGTACTTCTTGCAGTTATACCAATGATGCTTTTCTTTCTGGCACAGCTTACTTTAGAGGCAAAGAACAGCCAGAAGATAGCTCTGATGACCGATATCGTTTATGCGGCAAAAGAGGAGGCAAAACAGCAGGGCGGTTTCGACAGGGACGCCCTTAGGGAAGAACTGTCCTTAAAACTCGGAGTAAGGGAAGAAGATATCATCATAGAAGCGCCGGAGGCCGGCAGCGTTCCGAGGATAGACAGCGACGGCAAAAGAGGAATCATTGAATACCGTATCGTCGTTCCGATGGAAGGCCCAGATGCAGTAGCCAGGTATCTCGGTATAAAAGATGGGGCAAGGAGAGGATATGAGATAAATTCGGCCTCTCCCAGCGAATACTTGGGAGTACGGTAGAAATATGAAAGTCTTTATAGTGTTCGGCGCTTTCTTCATGGTGTTTTCTATGCTTCTTGTTTTCAATTCTGATATGGATAAATACGTCCAGGACCAAAGGCTCCTTAAGATGCTTGCAGAAGACTGCTCTGAAGCCGGAGCCCTGACTATCGATATGAAAACGAAAAGCATAGATGCAGAGAAAGCCTATGAGGCTGCTCAGGAGATACTGTCCCTTTCGAATCTGCTTCCCGGCAGGGAAACGGAAATAGAAGAATATGAGGTGACGGAGAACGGAAGAGGTTTCAGGATAACTCTATGCAGCAGGGGCGAGGATTGTTTCAGGCTTCCGTTCATAAATATATATGAGATAAGGCGCGCTTCTGAATATGTCTGGGAATGAATTGTACATTTGCTTTTGTGCGTAATAAGTAGTACAATTCATTAACTATATAAACCTTTACGTAAGAGGAGAAAAAACAAATGTCAGAAGAAAACAAGTACACATTTGAAAACGAGGAGTACCGCCAGACGTATTGGCATACTTGCTCACACATCATGGCTCAGGCAGTGAAAAGGCTTTGGCCGGAAGTCAAACTGGCCATAGGACCGTCCATCGCAGAAGGCTGGTATTACGATATGCTGGCTCCATTTGCGTTCACACCGGAACACATGGAAAAGATCGAAGAAGAAATGAGAAAGATCTGCAAGGAGAAGCTTCCCATCGAACGTTTCGAACTTCCGAGGGCGGAAGCTCTCAAGTTCATGGAAGAAAGAGAAGAGCCCTTTAAGGTCGAACTCATTAACGACCTTCCCGAAGGAGAAGCTATTTCTTTCTACAGACAGGGAGAATTCACAGACCTTTGCGCAGGTCCCCATCTTGACAGCACCGGAAGGGTTAAAGGGAACGCTCTTAAACTTCTCACCTGCAATTCGGCTTACTGGAGAGGCGACTCAAGCAGAGAGACCCTGCAGAGGATATACGGCATCGCTTTCCCGAAGAAAGAAGAACTGGATGCATATCTTGAAAGGATAGAAGAGGCAAAGCGCCGCGACCACAGAAAACTGGGAAGAGACCTGGGACTCTTTGCATTCAGGGATGAGGCACCCGGATTCCCGTTCTACCTTCCCAACGGAATGATAGTCAGGAACGAACTCATCAACTTCTGGAGAGAACAGCATAAGAAATGGGACTATGTGGAGATCCAGACACCACAGATCATGAAGAGGACTCTTTGGGAGACCTCAGGCCACTGGGAACACTACAAGGAAAATATGTACACCACGGTCATAGAAGACGAAGATTACGCCATCAAACCTATGAACTGCCCGGGATCCATCCTTGTATACTCTCTTGAACCCCATTCATACAAAGACCTGCCACTCAGATACGGCGAACTGGGCAACGTGCACAGACATGAAATGAGCGGTACGCTCCACGGCATGTTCCGCGTAAGAGCCTTCACTCAGGACGACGCACATATCCTGCTTGCAAAAGACCAGATCCAGGGAGAAGTAGTCAGGATCACGAAGCTCATCGATGAAGTCTACAGCGTATTCGGACTTCCTTACAAGATCGTGCTTTCCACCATGCCGGAAGACCATATAGGTACGAGAGGCGACTGGGAAGCAGCTGAGAATGCCCTTGCTGATGCTATTACTTCCATAGGAAAGACCTACGAGATAAATCCGGGAGACGGCGCATTCTACGGGCCGAAACTGGACTTCCACGTAACGGACTGCCTCGGAAGAGTATGGCAGTGCGGTACTATACAGCTGGATTATCAGCTTCCGGGAAGATTTGACCTTGAATACGTGGATTCAAACAGCGAAAGACAGACACCTGTTATGATACACCGCGTTGTATACGGATCCATCGAAAGATTCCTCGGAATCATAACGGAGCATTTTGCCGGCGCTTTCCCGTGCTGGCTCGCACCTGTTCAGATAGAGATACTGCCCGTAACGGACAGGGCTCTCGAATATGCTGAGTCGATCAAGGCTCACTTCGATTACTACGGATTCAGATCAGCCATAGACAGCAGAAATGAAAAGATAGGAAAGAAGATCAGAGAAGCGCAGCTCCAGAAGATACCCTACATGGTGGTCGTAGGCGATAAGGATATGGAGAATGAGACCATCTCCCCGCGCCACAGGACGGAAGGAGATATGGGCGCCATGAAGCTCGAAGAATTCATCAAACTGGTGAAAGAAGAGATCGATACAAAGGCAATCAAATAGTTAAAAGAAGACCTGCTTTTAGGACAAAAGCAGGTCTTTTGTTTGATGGAAAACCGATGATTTATACATAGAAATCGACAGGCTAATATAGTATACTATATTTGGTATTTTTTAATATTCAAATGAAGAAAGGAATAACAATGAACGAACAAGAAAGAGATGCATTGCTCCAAAGAAGACGTATGTACTTCCAGGACGCTATGAGTTATCATCCCGGCCAGACGTACGTACCTAACCTTTCGTTCTACGTAACGTGGAAGGTGTACGATTCAGATCTTAAGTGCAAGCTTTCCGAAGCTATGCTGGATTACGATCTGATGGCAAAACTCACGAATGAGTTTGAAGAGAGATATGGCTTTGATACTTTCATCGAGTACAGCAACCGTAACCAGTGGAGGATCACGGAGCTGGCAGGTTCTTCCGTTTACAAAGTCGATGACGATGCCTGGTCCATTCAGGTAACTGACTTCCCGACCGTCAACGACGATGAGATGATGGAATTCGCAGCCAATCCGCAGAAATTCCAGTGGGAAAAGTGCATCCCCAGAAAGTATCCGAAACTTGCCGCAGGCGTAGATCTCGAGTTCTTTAAGCAACTTCAGAAAGAGATCGGCGACTTCATGGCTTTTTGCCAGAGAATGCCTCAGGAACTTTACGACAATTACGGTATGCCCAGATGCATGGACTATAAAGGACCGCTGGTATATTGCCCCGCAGAATCTATCTTCTCTCATTACAGAGGGATCAAGAACTTCTCGCTTGATATGAGAAGACATAAATCCGAGCTTCATGCAATGATGGATGCTATCCTTCCTCCGGCTGCCATAGAAGGCGTCAAGGCCGCATGGAAGAATATCGACAACCAGCATACACAGACTGCTCTGTTCGACGGAGACAACGTTTATCTTGCACATACAGTCATGAACCCCAAGCAGTTCGAAGAGTTCTACTGGCCGTATATCAAAGTAAACTACGATATCCTCGAAGAGCATCCCGGAATCTCCATGAGACTCTTCACGGAAGGCTCTGCAAAGATACTTCTCGACAGGATCAACGACTACAGAAAGGGAATGCTTTTCCTGCACCTGGATGTAGATGATGTTTACGAGATCAGAGAAAAATGTCCGAAGGCCGGAATCATAGGCGGAATGGACACCCATATGCTCGGATACGGAACACCCGAAGAGTGCGTTGCCAGGACCGAAAAACTGGTCAAAGATTTCTCCGTTGACGGCGGATACATCTTCTGCGAGAACAGACTTGTATCTTATCCGTTCGACTCCAACAGACAGAACCTTCTGGCAGTCTGCAACTGGCTCAGGGATTACAATAACAGAGTTTAATAGGAGGTAGCAAAATGATAATCAAGTTTGAAAACTTCGAGCAGGACGTTGAAGCCCTTGCAAAGGAAATGCCGTCTCCTCTTCCCGAGGATAATATGGCGGGAAGAAAACAGGCTGTTATCGGAATGGTCTCTATGCTGGTAACACTTTAAAAACAGAAAAATTGCCCTGCTTTGCAGGGCTCTTTTTTTGTTTGTTCTGCGTCTATAGTCGATACCGAAATGGTCATCTCCTCATTTCAGGATGAGCCAGATAGGCCGACAACTTTGAGATCTTTGTTCCCAGAAGCTGCATCGCCAGGGCTCCACAGATATAGAAGGGGACAAAGTTGCCGTATGCTCCGTGCAGAATAGCAGGCAGCGGTGCCCCGCCTAAGACGCAGCCGAAAATGACAGCCATGATCGGGCACATAAAGACCAGCATTATCAGAAGTATGGTATTGAACATAAAAAAGCTGAATGCCGGGCTTCCCGGTGCGCTGAGTTTGGAAGCTACGGCAGATCCTATCTCGCCCACAGGAATGATGAGGCTGACAGCCATTCCTACAATAAGACCTACAACAAACTGGATCGATACATTTACCGGATCGGCGGGGGACATGAAGTATCCTACTGCCGTAAAGATCACTGAAAACAGGACAGACATGAAAAACGTCTGTATCAGATTTGTCTTTTTATCCATTTCTCTTCCTCCATGCGACTATTAAAACACTACTACAACATCACTTTAACACATGCGGCGCTTAAATTCATTACTCTACTTTATCTTTCCAGACACTTAAAAACCCCTTTCATTAGATTTTTTTCTAACGAAAGGGGTTCACTTCATTTCGTGCCGCTTTTTTGTTATTCAGCGTCTATGGTCGATACGGAAATGGTCATCTCCTCGAGCACTTCAGTGACTATCCTGACCGTGTCCAGAGAAGTGAATATGGTCACTCCGTTTTCATTGGCGCAGCGCCTTATTTCCGCGCCGTCGACAAAATGGATCCCGGACGTCATGGACCTCGTGTTTATGACGTAGCTCACGAAACCTGACCTAATGAAATCGAGTATCTCATTGCTTCCTTCAGAGATCTTTCCGAGTTTATGGGTGCGTATCCCGTTGGTCTTGAGGAAATCTGCCGTCCCTGCCGTAGCGGCGATGTTGAATCCCATGTTGTAGAAGCTTCTCACTATGGGAAGAGCTTCATCCTTGTCTTCGTCTGCCAGCGTTACGACAACGGTGCCGTAGTTCTGCAGTTTCATGCCTGAAGCCTGGAGGGCTTTGTAAAGAGCTCTCGGAAGGGAAGTGTCGTATCCTATGGCCTCGCCTGTGGATTTCATTTCCGGTGAGAGATAGACGTCGAGTCCTTTGATCTTGTTGGAAGAGAACACAGGAACCTTTACGTAGTTGCGTTTCTTTTCATCAGGATAGATACCGAAGATCCCCTGTTCCTTAAGGGTCTTTCCGAGTATGACTTCCGTAGCTATATCTGCAAGAGAGTATCCCGTGGCTTTTGAGAGGAACGGAACGGTCCTTGAAGAGCGGGGATTCACTTCGATGATATATACGTCGTCTTTGCTGTCTACGATGAACTGTATGTTGAAAAGGCCTATGATCCCTATACCGAGACCCAGTTTCTTTGCGTACTGAAGTATCGTTCCCTTTACTTTGTCGGAAATAGAGTAGGTAGGATATACGCTTATGGAGTCTCCGGAATGGACGCCGGTACGCTCCACAAGTTCCATGATGCCCGGAACGAATACGTCGTATCCGTCGCAGATGGCGTCTACTTCTACTTCCTTGCCCTGGATGTAGTGGTCCACGAGCACGGGCTTATCCGCGTCGATCTCAACTGCGTTTTTGAGATAATGCTTCAGCATCTCGTCGTTTGCGACTATCTCCATCGCTCTTCCGCCGAGAACGAAGCTTGGCCTTACCAGTACCGGATATCCGACTTCGTTGGCAGCCTTTATACCGTCTTCTATGGTGGTTACGGCTCTTCCCTGAGGCTGGGGTATGTTCAGGTCTTTGAGTATCTTTTCGAAACTGTCGCGGTTCTCGGCCTTGTCTATGGATTCGCAGTCCGTTCCTATGAGTTTTACGCCGCGCGCGGCTAAAGGCTCTGCCAGGTTTATGGCTGTCTGTCCGCCGAGGGTCACTATGACTCCGTCCGCCTGCTCGTAATCAATGATCTCCATAACGTCTTCGGGAGTCAGAGGATCGAAATACAGCTTGTCGGAAGTGGTGTAGTCAGTTGACACCGTTTCAGGGTTGTTGTTGATGATTATGGCTTCGTAGCCGGCTCTTCTTATGGTCTGGACCGCATGGACCGTGGAGTAGTCGAACTCTACGCCCTGGCCTATCCTGATGGGACCTGCGCCTATGACGATGATCTTTTTCTTGTTGCCCAGTTTCGACTGGTTCTCTCCGCTGTAGGAAGAATAGAGGTATGCTATATATTTTCCCGTGTGCAGGGTGTCTACCATCCTGAAGGAAGGGATTATCCCGTGCAGTTTCCTGAGCATATAGACGTCTTTTTCATCTATGTTCCAATGCTCTGCTATATATCTGTCAGAGAAGCCCATTTTCTTGGCTTCTCTTAAAGTATCTATGCCGTGGCTTCTTGAGATCTCCGTTTCCATATCCACGATCTTTTTGAAGGATTCGAGGAAAAGAGGAGTGATCATGGTGATCTCATGGAGTTTTTCAAGGCTTTCTCCCATGCGTATAAGTTTGAAGATGGCGAAGACGTTATCATCGTGGAATTCTCCGACGTACGAGAGAAGGTCTTCTTTGTTCCACTCATCGAATTTACGCAGGCTGAAGTGATATGCTCCGATCTCGAGGGACCTTACGGATTTGAGCATGCATTCCTCAAGATTCGAGCCTATGCCCATGACTTCGCCTGTCGCTTTCATCTGCGTACCGAGTACGTTGGGTACGGTGGTGAATTTGTCGAAGGGGAACCTTGGGAATTTAGCAACGATATAGTCAAGAGACGGTTCTGTCGAAGCAAAGCCTCCCGCAACGGGAATCTCGTCTAAAGACATGCCCACCGCTATTTTTGCCGTTACCCTTGCTATGGGATAACCGGATGCCTTGGATGCGAGGGCCGATGAACGCGATACCCTCGGATTTACTTCGATGAGATAATATTCGCTGCTGTCCGGGTTCAATGCGAACTGGACGTTGCATCCGCCGGATATCTTGAGCTCTCTAATGATCTTGATCGCACTGTCATTGAGCATTTTGAAATCCGAGTCTGAAAGGGACAGTATGGGAGCGACAACTATGGAATCTCCCGTGTGGACTCCTACGGGATCGACGTTTTCCATACCGCATATGGTAATGGCTTTGTCGTTGCCGTCTCTCATGACTTCGAATTCTATTTCTTTATATCCTTTTACGCTCTTTTCTATGAGCACCTGATGCACGGGGGAAAGAGCGAAAGCGTTTTTGCCTATTTCTTCGAGTTCTTTTTCATTGTTGGCGAATCCGCCTCCGGTACCGCCTAGGGTGAATGCAGGCCTGAGCACGACGGGATATCCTATCTTGAGGGCGGCAGCCTTTGCTTCGTCGATGCTGTAGGTTATCTCGGAAGGTATTACCGGTTCTCCTATGGATATGCACATTTCCTTGAAGAGTTCGCGGTCTTCTGCTTTTTCTATGCTTTCGCTGCTGGTACCGAGAAGTTCTACGCCGCATTCGGCAAGTATCCCTTTGTTGTTGAGCTGCATGGCGAGGTTGAGACCTGTCTGTCCGCCTATACCGGGGAGTATGGCGTCGGGGCGTTCGTATCTGATTATTTTGGCCACGTATTCAAGGGTCAGCGGCTCCATGTACACCTTGTCCGCAATTGATGTGTCGGTCATGATGGTGGCAGGATTGGAATTTACCAGTATTACCTGATAACCTTCTTCTTTGAGGGCCAGGCAGGCCTGCGTTCCTGCATAGTCGAATTCAGCCGCCTGTCCTATGACAATGGGACCGGAACCTATGATCATTATCTTTTTGATATCTGTTCGTTTCATTTTAACCTCGCCTAATGTTATTTCCTTATTTCTGTATCGCAGTAAACACAGCGGTAAATGCCTTTTTCTTCATCAACGCTGTAAAATTCCTGACGCAGTTCCTGTTCGGTGGTAGTGATGCACCTGTGGTTGGGGCATTTGAATCTGTCGTATATAACGTCCCGCACCGTATCTCCGGCCTCATCGGACGGCTTCCCGTCAAGTCCCAGGAGTTTCAGTATAAGGGCCATCCTCATGTATTTTCCGTTCAGGGTCTGTTCGAAATATTTTGCTCTCGGATCTCTGTCCACTGCCACTGATATCTCATTGACTCTGGGAAGAGGGTGGAGTATAGCCATGTCCTTTTTCGCCGAGACAAGTTTCTCGGGAGTGAGGATATAGCTGTCTTTAAGTCTTTCGTACTCGTTCATATCAAGGAAACGCTCCCTCTGTATGCGTGTCATATACAGTATGTCGAGTTTGGGTATGGCTTCCTCGAGGTCCGAAGTTTCGGAGTAGGGTATACCGTTCTTTTCGAGCACGTCATCGATTATATATCTGGGGAATCTCAGTTCTTCCGGAGATATGAAAACGAAGCTCACGCCTTCGTATCTTGACATAGCGTAGACCAGAGAGTGAACGGTCCTTCCGTACTTCAGGTCGCCGCAAAGGCCTATAGTCAGGCCGCTGAATCCTCCTTTTTCCCTGTATATGGTGAGGAGGTCCGCAAGGGTCTGCGTGGGGTGGTGGTGCCCTCCGTCTCCTGCGTTTATGACAGGAACATTTGCGTTTCTTACGGCTACCAGCGCTGCTCCGTCCTTAGGGTGTCTCATGGCTATGATATCGGCGTAGTTGCTGACTACCTTTACCGTATCGGCCACGCTTTCTCCTTTTGCCGCAGAGCTTGATGAACTTTCGGAAAAACCTATGACGTTTCCGCCCAGCTCATACATAGCCGCTTCAAAACTGAGGCGCGTTCTCGTTGACGGCTCGAAGAAGAGGGTCGCAAGCTTCTTTCTTTTGCATGCGTCCGCGTATTTGTCAGGATGGTCCTTGATATCCAGCGCGGTCTTTATGAGGCTGTCCAGTTCATCTGTGGACAGGTCCATTATATCGAGAAGGTTCCTCATCTTATTCTCCCTTTATCCAGCTTTCGTCGGAAGGATCGTCTCTGAAGGCTTTGAGTCTTTCCACGTCTTCCGGCTTTATATATCCTTCTTCCGCTGCTACTTTTACTATGACGTCGAAGTTAGTGAGAGAGTGGTTTTCCACCTTTGCTTCTGCCAGGCGCTCGAGACCTTTTTTCATGCCGTAGGTGAATATGCTGACTATGCCAAGTACGTCGGCTCCGGCTTCTCTTAAAACGTTGACTACTTCTATGACGCTGCCTCCAGTGGATATGAGGTCTTCGACCACTACGACTTTCTGGCCTTTTTCAAGCTTTCCTTCGATCTGGTTGTGTCTTCCGTGATCTTTGGCCCCGCCTCTTACGTAACCCATGGGAAGTCCGAGAAGATGTCCTGTGATGGCGGCGTGGGCTATGCCCGCCGTGGAGGTGCCCATAAGGACTTCAGCGTCCGGATAATATTCTTTTACAAGAGCTGCAAGACCGTTCTCGACGTCGTTTCTTACCTTGGGCGCGGTAAGGGTGAGACGGTTGTCGCAGTATATGGGGCTCTTGATCCCGCTTGCCCAGGTAAATGGCTTGTCCGGGCTTAAAAATACGGCTTCTATTGACAGCAGGTCTTTTGCTATAAGTTCCTTCATATTCTTTCTCCTTTATTTACAAAACTCTTCTACACATCTTCTGTATGCTTTTACCGGGTCTTCGGCAGCCGTGATAGATCTTCCTACCACTATGTAATCGGAGCCTATCTCCTTAGCTTTTGCCGGCGTAGTGACTCTCTGCTGATCGCCTTTCGCATCGTCAGCAAAGCGTATCCCCGGAGTCACGGTAAGGAAACTGTCACCGCAGTTTTCGTGAACTATAGACGCTTCCAGAGGAGAGCAAACGACGCCGTCAAGGCCGGCTTCTTTTGCGTTTTTAGCATATTCTATGACCACGTCTTTAAGAGGTCTTTCTATCTTTATCTCATTTTCGAGCATTTCCTGGCTTATGGAAGTCAGGACCGTTACTGCTATGAGCAGGGGACGGCTGCCGTCCGGCCTGGTCAGGCCTTCTACTGCCGCTTTCATCATTTCCATTCCCCCGAAGGCGTGGAGATTGCAGATGTCCACGTCCAGATCCGAAAGCGCAGCCATGGCTTTTTTTACGGTATTGGGTATATCGCAGAGTTTGAGGTCGAGGAATATCTTGTGTCCTCTGTCCTTTATTTCCTTAACGAATTTCGGTCCTTCGGCATAGAAAAGTTCCATACCGACCTTTACGAAAGGTTTTTCTTCCTTGAACTTATCAAGAAAATCCAAGGTTTCTTTTCTGCCAGGGAAATCGCAGGCTATGATAACGTCTTTGCTCATTTTTACTCCTTCCTTTAGTGGGCCGCCCCTATGATATCCTTTATGTCCTTTATTCCGAGTTTGTCCAGCGCTGCCGGCAGATCTTCTATGATCTTTTTACATGCCCATGGGTCTATCAGGTTTGCCGCTCCTACCTGTACGGCGCTGGCTCCGGCCATCATCATTTCTATGACGTCTTCGGCGGTGGATACGCCTCCGAGACCTACTACAGGAATGCTTAGAGCTTTCGATGTCTGATAGACCATCCTGAGAGCGACCGGGAAAACGGCTTTTCCGGAGAGACCTCCGGTGACGTTCCCCAGTATGGGCTTTCTTCTCTTTATATCTATCCTCATGGCCATGAGGGTGTTTATGAGGCTTACTGCGTCTGCGCCTGCATCCTCGCAGGCTTTCGCAACGGCTACGATATCGGTAACGTTGGGCGAGAGCTTCATTATGACGGGTTTGTTCGTAACGGCTTTCACTGCTTTAGTTACTTCGGTGGCAGCTTTGGGATCAGTGCCGAAGCTCATTCCGCCTCCGTGAACGTTGGGACAGCTAATGTTCACCTCGAGCCATCCCACCTGATCTTCTTTGTCCAGCTTTTCGCAGACGTATACGTATTCATCGATGGAGAAACCGCTCACGTTTGCCATGACAGGCTTATGGAACACTTTTTTGAGCCTTGGCAGTTCCTCGGAGATAACTTTGTCCACGCCCGGATTCTGGAGCCCTACGGCGTTGACGCAGCCCGAAGCTGATTCGGCAATCCTGGGTGTAGGATTCCCGAATCTTTCT
Source organism: Bacillota bacterium (assembly GCA_017432725.1). Taxonomy (GTDB): domain Bacteria; phylum Bacillota; class Clostridia; order Peptostreptococcales; family Anaerovoracaceae; genus RUG13409. The sequence continues at coordinate 26,258 of JAFRIQ010000030.1, read as the reverse complement.
TCTCTCGTGGTGCCTTTGAACGAGAACGTTCCCAGGCAGTTTATATCGTAAACTTCAGCGAATTCATATCCGTATCCGAAGGTCCCGGAAGCGGGTATGACGGGATTGTCAAGTTCTATGCCGCAAAGATCTACGCTCAGTCTTCCCATATTATTTCCTCCTTCATAAGCACAGGGCCTTCCTTGCATATGCGCTTGAATCCGTTTCTGGTCTTGCATGAACAACCCATGCAGGCTCCGAATCCGCAGCCCATCCTTCTTTCGAAGCTGAACTGTCCTTCGGTCTCAGAAAGATCATAAACGGCTTTGAGCATGGGCTCAGGACCGCAGGTATAGAAATACGTATAGTCAATATCGTTCATGGCATCTGTCACGAAGCCTTTGATCCCATAGGATCCGTCGGCTGTTGTGACGAGAGTCTTTACGCCTAAGTCCTTGAACTCTTTTTCGTAAAATACTTCTTCCCCGGTATTGAAACCAAGTACGGCCGTGACTTCCTTGCCCTGGGCTCTTAATTCTTTTGCCAGCAGGTAAAGGGGAGGTACCCCGACTCCTCCGCCGAGGAGCAGAGGCCTGTTTCCCGAAAGGCTTAGATCGTATCCGTTTCCGAGGCCCGTAAGTATGTCGAGGCTTTCTCCTTCCTTCATGGAAGACATCAGCTTCGTGCCGTCTCCAACGACTTTGTAAATGACAGTAATGCTGTTTTCATTTACGTCGCATACGGATATGGGGCGCCTGAGATAAAAACCGTCCAGCAGTATGTTGACGAACTGGCCGGGCTTCGTGATCGCTTTCGTGTCTCCTTCAGCTTTCATTCTGAAGACGGAAGGGGCGATCTCCCTGTTTTCCGTTATTCTGAAAATATCCTGCTGCATATATCCTCCTCAAGGTCTTTATCTTTGTATGCCGCCTGTCCGCTGCATACGGTCAGCATGCACTTCCCGTATACCTTCCATCCTTCGAAAGGAGTGGCTTTCCCTTTTGAAAGGAAGAGCGACGGGTCGACGGTATATTCGTTTTCAAGGTCGAAGACGGTGAAGTCATCTTTCTCGGGGATCCCGAATCTTTTTCTCGGGCTATAGCACATGAGGTCAAGAAGCTTTTCAAGGCTTATGACGCCCTGTTTCACCAGATAGGTGTAGAGCAGGGGGAAAGCCGTTTCCAGACCGACTATGCCCATGGCGCTGCCCTTAAGACCTTTGGATTTCTCTTCCTTGCTGTGAGGTGCGTGGTCCGTGGCTACGATATCTATGGTGCCGTCGCAGATGCCTTCAAGAAGAGCCTCTCTGTCGCTTTTGTCCCTTAGGGGCGGATTCATCTTGAATCTTCCGTCCTCTTTTAGGAAACTGTCGTCCAGAAGAAGGTAGTGGGGCGCTGTTTCGCAGCTGACGTCAATTCCGTCTTTCTTTGCTTCTCTTATGATCTGTACGCTTTCTTTTGCGGAAATGTGGCATACGTGGTAGGCGCAGCCCGTCTCCTTTGCAAGCTCAAGGTCTCTTTCTATCTGCTTCCATTCGGATTCCGAGCATATTCCTTTATGCCCGTGCTCAAGAGCGTATTTTCCTTTATGTATGTAACCTCCGTCAAGAAGGCTGTTGTCTTCGCAGTGGGCTACTATCATCTTTCCGAGAGACTTTGCTCTTTCCATGGCGTCCTTCATCATTCCGCCCAGCTGCACGCCTTTCCCGTCGTCGGAAAAAGCCGCTACGTAAGGGGCCATAGCCTCCATATCGGAAAGCTCGCTGCCTGCTTCGCCTTTGGTGATGCATCCGTAGGGGATTATGTCTATCACGGAATCCTTTCTGATAATACCGAGCTGCACGTTTAGATTATCAAGAGTGTCCGGGAAGGGATCGAGATTGGGCATGGTGCAGACCGTTGTGAAACCGCCTCTTGCAGCCGCTCTGCTTCCGGTATATATGGTCTCTTTATATGAAAAACCCGGCTCCCGCAGATGAACGTGAACGTCTGCGAAACCGGGTAAGACTGTGTATTTGCCGCATTTTTTTATGGTCATTTTTGCTCCTTAAAAAGAAAAAACTGCTTTCCCCTCACAGGAAAGCAGTAATATACGAAAATATTACGAACACGTCGTGTTCCCGCTGTCCTTGGCGGCCTCACGGGACCGCTCTTAAAGGTCTAGGTAATACTACCATTAAACAGGCCCTGTGTCAATGAGGAAGGGGGCTGTGAATTCACAATTTATACATATTTATTCTATTGACATTGCCGGGCACAGGGGGTATATTTAAGACGATGTTAGCACTCGTGTTATTTGAGTGCTAATAAAGAAAGAAGATAATTTTCAGGGTGCATTATGGAACTTAACGACAGAAAACTGAAAATACTTCAGGCCGTCGTAGCGGACTTCATCAACTCGGCCGAGCCCATAGGATCCAGGACGCTTTCCAAAAGAGACGACATAGACGTCAGTCCTGCGACCATAAGGAACGAGATGTCGGATCTTGAGGAGATGGGTTACCTCACACATCCCCATACCTCGGCGGGCAGAGTGCCTTCGGATAAGGCATACAGGCTTTACGTCGACGAGCTCATGAGCCATTCGGAGCTTTCCCCGGAGGAAAAAGAGGTCATCAAGGAGAAGCTCGATCAGGGTTCGGAAGAACTTGACAGGACTTTGGAACACGCGTCGAAGGTCCTTTCGGAAATGACCAATCTGGTATCCTTTGCGGTCACGCCCAAGGAGGAGAACAAGATAAAGTATATCAACTTCCTTCCCGTGGACGAGACTTCCGTGGTACTGATGATAGTGTGCGAGAACGGAAGGGTCAGCAATACTGCCATAAGGGTGGGCTGCCCCTACACTGAAGAAAACCTGACGCTTATGTCAAAGGTGGCAACGCACAACTACAGCGGCCAGAGCGTTAGCAACATACTTACGCAGGACATAATGGAAGAGTTCGAAAGAGATCTTCCCCAGCTGACCGGAATGAGCAGTTCGGTGGTCCCGGGCTTCATAAAGACTCTGGAGAAGATGCTGGACGTGGATCTCTACGTCAACGGATACAAGAACGTGTTCGCCCTTCCGGAGTTCAACGACGTGGAGAAGGTGAAGGACGTATACGATATAGTCACCAACAAGGACCAGTTCTCACAGGTCCTCGTTAACAGAGACAACGGACTGGTGGTGACCATAGGAGACGAAAACTCCCCGGATCTTAAGGATTTCGCCCTCATAACGGCGGATTACCGGGTCAACGGCAAGATGGTCGGAAGGCTGGGAGTACTTGGTCCAAAGAGGATGAAATACGACGAAGTAACGTCGGTCATCAAATATATAACGGATAATATGAACAATACGTTCGAAATAGAAGGAGAAGTTCAGGATGAGTGAAGAAGAAAAAGTATGCTGCGAAGATCCTCAGGAAGAGGAAATAAAGGAAGATCAGCAGACGGAAGCTCCCGGAGAAGAAACGGAAACGCCGGAAGAGCCGGAAACTGCTCCTGAGCAGCAGGCGGATCAGCAGGAAACAATAGACTACTACGACAAATGGCTCAGGGTCACTGCGGAATATCAGAACTACAGGACCAGGACCATCAAGGAAAAGGAAGAGATCTATCAGAATGCCAACGCAAAATTCATAGAGGGGCTGCTCGAAGTCATAGACAATTTCGAGAGAGCTATGCAGACGAAGCCCGAAAACGATAAATTTGCAGACGGCATCGAGCTCATATACAAACAGTTCCTTACGGTGCTCGAAAAGAACCACGTGAAGGAGATCGCCGCAAAGGGCGAAAAGTTCGATCCGGTGGTGCACATGGCAGTGCAGATGATGCCGGTTGAAGGTATGGAAAGCGACATGGTCGCTGAAGTCATAAAAAAAGGATATACAATGAACGATAAGGTGATACGCCCAGCTATGGTGGTAGTATCACAATAAGGAGGATAAAACAATGGGAAAAGTAATAGGTATTGACCTTGGAACAACAAATAGCTGCGTAGCGGTGCTCGAGGGAGGAGATCCTGTAGTCATCACCAACGCAGAAGGTAACAGAACGACGCCTTCGGTCGTCGGATTCACAAAGGGCGGAGAAAGACTGGTAGGAGAAACAGCAAAACACCAGGCTATAACCAACCCCGACAGAACGATCTCATCCATCAAACGTCATATGGGATCGAGCTATACGGTATCCATCGACGGAAAGACCTACACACCGCAGGATATTTCCGCAATGATACTTCAGAAACTCAAAGCAGATGCAGAGAGCTATCTGGGACAGAAAGTAACTGAAGCGGTAATCACCGTACCGGCATATTTCTCCGACAGCCAGAAACAGGCAACGAAGGATGCCGGAAAGATCGCAGGCCTCGACGTAAAGAGAATCGTCAACGAGCCTACGGCAGCGGCTCTTGCTTACGGCCTTGACAAGGCTGAAGGCTCTCAGAAGATACTTGTATACGACCTGGGCGGCGGTACATTCGATGTATCTATCCTGCAGCTCGGCGACGGAGTATTCGAGGTACTGGCGACCAACGGCGATACAAAGCTCGGCGGAGACGACTTCGATAACGTCCTCATGAACTATATCGCAGACGAGTTCGCAAAAGAGAACGGCACTGACCTCAGAAACGACAAGATGGCAATGCAGAGACTTAAAGAGGCTGCAGAAAAGGCAAAGAAGGAACTTTCCTCAAGCCAGACGACAAACATCAACCTGCCGTACATCACTGTAAATAACGGAGAACCTCTCCACATCAATATGGACCTTACAAGAGCTAAGTTTGAACAGCTCACGAAGCACCTTGTAGACCGTACTATAGAGCCTATGAAGAAGGCTATGCAGGATGCAGGCGTAACTTCCGCAGATCTTGCAAAGGTAATACTCGTCGGTGGTTCCACAAGGATCCCGGCAGTCCAGGAATGCGTAAAGCAGGTAACAGGCAAAGAGCCCTTCAAGGGCATCAACCCCGATGAATGCGTAGCAGTCGGCGCAGCCATCCAGGCAGGCGTGCTCACAGGTGAAGTAAACGATATACTGCTCCTCGACGTAACTCCGCTGTCTCTGTCCATAGAGACCTTAGGCGGCGTAGCCACAAGGCTGATCGAGAGGAATACTACTATTCCTACAAAGAAGAGCCAGATATTCTCTACAGCTGCAGATAACCAGACTGCGGTCGATATCCACGTAATGCAGGGCGAGAGACAGATGGCTGCCGACAATATCACTCTGGGCAGGTTCCAGCTCTCCGGTATTCCTCCTGCGCCCCGTGGGGTCCCGCAGATCGAAGTTACCTTCGATATCGATGCCAACGGTATCGTAAACGTAAGCGCAAAGGATCTGGGAACAGGAAAGAGCCAGAACATAACCATCACTTCTTCTACGAAGCTTTCCGAAGACGAGATCAACGCTAAGGTCAAGGAAGCCGAGCAGTATGCTGCTGAAGACAAGGCCAAGAAGGAAGGCATAGAGATCAGGAACCAGGCTGAAACTCTCGTATACGAGACAGAAAAGAACCTTAAAGATCTTGACGGAAAACTCAGCCCGGACGAAGTATCTAAGATCACAGCTGCAAAGGATGCTCTCCAGTCCGCTCTCAATGCAGGCACGACAGAAGAGATCAAGGCGAAGATGGAAGAACTTACGAATGAGTATCACGTAATTTCCACGAAACTCTACGAGCAGGCTCAGCAGGCACAGCAGACCCAGCAGAACGCCGGACCCGACATGGGAGCACAGGGATTTACTCAGGAGCAGCCTCAGCAGAACACAAATAACAATAGCGATAACGTTGTCGACGCAGACTTCGAGGTAGTCGACGACTAAAGATTAAACAATGGCGGAAAAGAAAGATTACTATGAGACCCTGGGACTGAAAAAAGGGGCCTCAGAGGAAGAAATTAAATCAGCATTCCGAAAGATGGCAATGAAGTATCACCCGGACAGAAATCCGGGTGACGCTTCTGCCGAGGAGAAATTCAAAGAGGTCAACGAGGCATATTCCATACTTTCCGACCCGGAAAAGAAAGCCAATTACGACCGCTTCGGATTTGCAGGCGTAGACCCGTCTTACGGAGCAGGCAGCGGCGGCGGATTCTCCGGCTTCAGCGGATTCTCCGGATCCCGCGGTTTTAACGCGTCGGATTTCGGGTTCGACGATCTGGGCGACATATTCAATATGTTCACAGGCGGAGGGTCATCGTATACGTCAACGAGAAACGGCCCGAGAAGAGGCGCGGATATACAGAAGCGTATGACCATAAGCTTCGAAGAAGCTGCCTTCGGCGTAAAAAAGACCATCAAGATAACGAAGGACTGCGAATGCGAAGCCTGTAAGGGAACGGGAGCCAAAGGCGGCACAGCCAAACATACCTGTCCTCAGTGCAACGGTACGGGAACTGCCACTACGGTGCAGAACACTATACTGGGCACCATGAGAAGGACCGGTCCCTGCAACGTATGTAACGGCAAGGGATATATCATAGACACGAAGTGCGACAAGTGCTTCGGCAGCGGTACCATCAACAAGAACATGAGCATAAACGTTGATATCCCGGCAGGTGTGGATACCAATTCTGTGGTAACGCTGAGAGGGCAGGGAGAACCCGGCACCCAGGGAGGAAGCCCTGGAGATCTCTTCATCGTGCTTACGGTATCGCCCCATGATTATCTCAAGAGAAAGGGAAACGATCTCTGGATCACCGTGCCAATAACATTCACGCAGGCGGCGCTCGGAGATGAGATCACCATCCCCAGCTTAAGAGAAAAGATCTCATGCAAGATCCCCGCTGGCACTCAGCCCGGAACGGTGCTCAGAGTGAAGGGCAAGGGAATAGCAGGACTTAACAACGGCAGGATGGGAGATATGTACGTTGAAGTGAATCTCGAAGTACCTACCAAACTGACAAACAAGCAGAAAGAACTCATAAGGCAGTTCGGCGAAGAGAAGCCCGCTGAAGGTTCCTACGCCAAACGCAAGAGTTTTGCAGATAAAGTAAAAGAGTTTTTCGACTGATGACAAGTCCGGAACGATGCGTTGACATCGTTCCGGTTTTTCTTTAGGATTTAGTCAATAATTATCACGGAGCGTATCATGATAAAGCATATAATATTCGATTTTTTCGGTACCATAAGCGATACGGGCACCAGTTCGGTAGACGCTACGGCACAGATCCTGAAGAACGTCGGTTCAGACTTTGATCCTTCAGTCTTTTACAATGAGTGGAAGACGATAAAAAGAAGCAGAATGGATGAAGAACCTTTCTATACGGAAAAGGAACTCTACGGACTGCTTCTTGAAGAACTGTTCGAAAAGTATGGCATAGAAGCCGACGGAAAAAGGGAAGTAAAACCGTATATAGACATGCTATTCGGCGACAGGAAGATATTCCCCGATGCAAAGAAATGTCTGGAAGATCTCAAAGCCATGGGTTTTGACGTGGTGATAGGTTCCACAACAGATAATGACGTTCTGAAGCATCATATGGATATGTACGGTATCACGGCTGACGCATGCTATACTTCGGAAGACTTTAAAGTATACAAACCCCATCCTAAATTCTATCAGGGCATCATCGACGCCACAGGATGGGATCCTTCCGAATGCCTTTTCGTAGGTGACAGTCTGGGAGACGACGTGTTCGGTCCTAAAGCTGCCGGTATGAAAGCGGTTTGGCTCAACAGAAAGAAAAAGGCATACGGAGATGCCTTTAAATCAGATTCCATAAAGCGGGAATACGAGCCCGACTGGATAATATATTCTCTTGATGAGTTACCCGATCTCTGCAAAGATACGTTCTGATAGTTCTTTCATTTTTCCGGCGTCGACCTTGAGCACTTCTCTGTCGTAGGTCATCATACCGTTGATCTCGTCTTCGACGTCGGAGACCTGGGTGTATATGCTTCCGCAAAGCCCGTTCTTTATGGCCGGGATGACCATTTTTTCATAGGCGGATACTATCTTTTCAGTAAGTTCTTCTTTCGACCTGCAGGCTCCGTAGCCGTAGGTCTTTTTTGTTGAGCGGTGTCCTTCGACAGGGTAGGAATATCCCCCGAACTCCGAGAGCAGGAGAGGTCTTTCCTTAGGGAACAGCTCCACCGTCCTGAAATATATATGGAGACTGTCGAAGTCGCTTCTGTTTTGGGGGAACCAGCCTGAAGTGGAATCGAAAAGCCTGGTATCGTCCACACTTTTCAGCATGGTATATGCGGCGTCGCTTTCGAATTGTCCCCATCCTTCGTTGAATAGAGTATAGGCTATGACGCAGGGGTGGTTGTACAGATGCTCGATAGTTTCTTTCGAGTGCCTTATCCAGAATTCTTTTCTTCCTTCTGCAAAACCGGTGGTATCCCTCATGCTGATACCGAGAGTAGCAAGGAGAGTATCTCTGAAGAACTTGTATTCTCCGTTATTGACCATGTCCTGCATCACCAGCATCCCGTGTTTGTCGCAGAGGTAGTAGAAGCTCTCGTCTTCTATCTTTATATGTTTCCTCAGCATATTGAAGCCGAGAGATTTCATGGTCAGGATGTCTTTTTCATATTCCTCGGGAGTAGCGGTGCAAAGACCGGGTACGTAGTAGCCCTGATCGAGAAGTCCGTGGAGAAATACGGGTTTTCCGTTGAGGCAGACCCTGTTTATCCCGCCCAGTTCCTTTATCTCTATGGTCCTCAGAGCAAAGTATATCTCAACTTTATCTTCGCCTTTTTCAATGGTCTTTGTGTAGAGATGGGGATCGTCCGGAGTCCAGAGTACAGGGTCTTCGATATCGATCCTCCTTATCTCGCCGTCTATATCGAGGGTCACGCCCTTAAGATCGGGAGTGATCTTTATTCCATGGATATATTCCTCCGGCACCTGTTCGAGCCATACGCTTTTCCATATGCCTGAGAAAGGGGTGTACCACATACCGCCCGGTTTTTTGGTCTGCTTCCCGTAGGGATAGTAATGATCCAGCTTGTCTTCGCATTCCACGGTGAGCTCGTTGACTCCTTCGACTATTGATTCTGTCACGTCGAATTCGAAGGGCAGGTATCCGCCCTCGTGAACGCCTATCTGCACTCCGTTAAGGGATACCGACGCTACCTGGTCCACTGCACCGAAGTGAAGCAACGCGCGGGCTTTTTCCTTTTTGAAATCGAAAAACTTGGAATAGGAGAGGTGAACAGCGTTTTTGTCTCCCGCATATCCGGAGGCCGGCGCCTGAGGCGGGTAGGGAACGTTGATCAAATTCTGGTTGAGCATCCATTCGCCGTCCAGGCTCTGGAAGCTGTCTCTTTTCATCTGGGGACGGGGGTAAGTATTCATAAAACGGTACCTTTTCATATATCGATAGTTACACTAAAGTATATCATAATGTGCTACAATACGAATCATGAAAAAGGTCGCTTTCTATACACTTGGCTGCAAGGTCAATCAATATGAATCACAGGCCATCGCGGAGGATTTCAAACGCCGCGGGTATTTGCTTGCGGAAGACGGTGAAAAGGCCGACGTATATATCGTGAACAGCTGCAGCGTAACTTCAATGGCGGACAGAAAGTCAAGGCAGTTCGTCAGAAAAGCGCGGAAGGAAAATCCCGATGCGGTCGTCATCCTCATGGGCTGCTATCCCCAGACGAATCCCAAGGATACCGACAGGATAGAGGAAGCCGATATCATTTTGGGGACCACGGGAAAAGGAAGCGCCGCAGATCTTGCAGAAGAGTTTTTAAGGACAAAGAAAAGACGCAATCTCATAAAGGAAAGCGAAGATTACGGAAAGCTTCTGAAAAGAGAGGGAAGCTACGGGATGCCGGCATGCCCCATAAGTGAAAACAGCTACAAGGAGCTGGGAACTGTCACCGGCATAGAGAGCAGAACGAGGGCTCTGATCAAGATAGAAGACGGATGCAACAGGTTCTGTTCCTACTGCGTGATCCCTTACGCAAGGGGACCCGTGAGATCCAGACCCCTTGAAAGCGTTGTAAAAGAGGCGAAATCGCTCATCGAAAAAGGATATAAGGAAATTGTACTGACAGGCATAAACACTGCTCTGTACGGGACGGAAAAGGGCTTTGAAACGAGTCTTGAAGACCTGGTGTGCGCTCTCAACGATATTCCCGGAGATTTCCGAATAAGGCTGAACAGTATGGAGCCTACCGTGGTCGACGCAAACTATATCGCATCCCTTCTTAAGTATGAAAAGCTTGCCCATCACGTTCATCTTTCCGCCCAGTCCGGAAGCAATAAAGTCCTTTCCCTTATGAACAGGCGATATACTGCTGAAGATTATCTGGCTATGGTGAAGACTTTCAAGGACTTCGATCCGCACTACGGCGTCACTACAGACATAATAGTGGGCTTCCCGGGAGAGAATGAGGAAGACTTCGAAGAAAGCCTTGAACTCGTAAGAAAGGTCGGATTCATACACGTACACGGTTTCCCTTATTCCGTCAGGCTCTACACCCCGGCTGCCGAAATGGATCAGATAGATCCCTCCGTGAAAAAGGAAAGGAACAGGATATTGTCAGAGGTGGCGGAGGAAGAAAGCAAAAAATTCATGTCATCTCTGATGGGTACCACTCAGAGAGTCCTCATAGAAGAAAAAGACAGGGGCTATTTCAAAGGCCACGCAAGCAATTTCGCCATGGTCTACACGAAAGATGAGTGCAGGGAGAACGAGTTCGCGGATATACTGGTAACGGAAGTATTCCGGGACGGCATCAAAGGAACTGTAATATGAAAACAAAAAGCCGGAGCATTGCTCCGGCTTTGATGTTCTTTGTGAGACTAGTATCTCTGCTTTGCCTTTTTACGGGCTGCTTCAGATTTCTTCTTTGCTCTTACGCTGGGTTTCTCGTAGCATTCTCTTTTGCGGAGTTCAGCCATGATTCCATCTCTAGCGCAGGATCTCTTGAATCTCTTGAGAGCGTTTTCCAGATTCTCACCTTCTCTGACGGTAACTTGTGCCATGACATTCACCTCCTTACTCGTTCAGATAAGAACAGCAAATATTATATACAAGGGATGGGGCTTTGGCAAGAAAAAAATAGCGCATCCCTTCCGGGATGCGCCATGAGCTTTTCCTTTCAGCTTATTTTCCCTTAAGCAGGCATCCGAGGAGCAGTACTACGAATGCTCCGCACATGATGAAGAATGCGTAGCCTGAAATGACGGGAATGGCGACGAAATTAGCGATAAGCGCTATCACCGCAAGGATAATAGATGCGATAAGAGTGACCTTTGTAGGTGCGTTTGCTTTCATAATGATACCTCCTGAAAGTATAATGAAAATAAATATACATAAAATATATAATATATGCTCAAATAATGCAATTATAAAAGTAAATATACATTTTTTGTATTTTGACATAAAGCTGTAGCGCCTTTGCATCGCTTGTGATACAATGCCGTAGTTATGATAATAGATGCATTTCTGGATGCGCTGAAAGACTGCGCAGTAGCGTTGCCTTTCCTTTTCGCAGTATATCTACTCATGGAAGCTTTGGAGAAACATTCCGAAGTTATGAGCATGGCTTTTGTAAAAAAAGGAGAGGCTTTAGGACCTTTGTTTTCTTCCGTATTGGGGCTTATACCTCAGTGCGGTTTTTCCGCTGCCATGAGCAATCTGTACGTAGGCGGCGTGATAGGAGCCGGTACTCTCATTTCCGTATTTCTTGCGACTTCCGATGAAGCCCTTCTGATCATGCTCAGCCACCCGGGCGCTTCTTCGGGTATCTGGAGACTGCTTCTTGTGAAATTCACCTCAGCCCTCGTTTTCGGATATCTTTTGAATCCGATCTTCAAAAGATGGAAGCTGCGTAAAGAAGTGGGGGATATATGTACCGATGAGGACTGCGGCTGTGAGGAAAGCCCCGGTATATTAAGGCCTGCGCTCATCCATACCCTCAAGATAGAGGGGTGGCTGTTCGGGATCTGTTTCGGTCTCAATATACTCATAGCGCTCATAGGCGCAGAGGAACTGGCTACGTTCATAGGAGGAGATCTCTTTATTCAGCCGTTCATCACTGCGCTTCTCGGGCTTGTACCCAATTGCGCTGTATCCGTTCTGTTTACGGAGCTTTATCTGTCCGGATCTTTGAGCTTCGCATCGGCAGTGGCGGGGCTGTGCTCAGGAGCGGGGCTTGGCCTGATCGTGCTATTCAGAATGAACAAGTCGAAGAAGGAATGCGTTATAATCACGTTGACTCTGTATATTTGCAGCGCATTGACAGGCATTATCCTAAATCTCATCTTTTAACTCTTTTAAGTATCTTTAAGTTTTGATAAAATCAATACAGGCGGGTTTCCGCCTGTATTTTGATGTTCAAGGAAAAAGAGGACAAAATTATTGAGTGAGATCCGAATAAAACCCAGCGTGATGGTCGAACCTTCCGAAGTTTTCGGTGTCTTCGACTACAACATGAAGCTTGTTGAGAAGGCCTGCAACGTGCAGATCGCATACCGCGGAGATGAGATATCCATCATAGGTGACGATCCCGAGTCTGCGGAGTTTGTCATCAACGAGCTTTTTAAGGTCGTTGAAAGCGGCCAGAAACTCGACGAACAGAAGGTAAACTACATAATAACCCTGGCGGGAGAAGGCGTTTCATACACCCAGAGCAATCTGCAAAGAGACGTCATCTGTTACACGGTGAAAGGAAGACCCATAAAGCCCAAGACCATAGGTCAGAAGGATTACGTAGACGCCATAAAGAAGAACGACATATGCTTCGGCGTAGGTCCCGCAGGAACAGGCAAAACTTACATAGCCGTGGCGATGGCGGTATCGTCTCTTAAAGCGAAAGAGGTCGAGAAGATCATACTTGCAAGGCCTGCGGTGGAAGCAGGCGAAAGGCTTGGTTTCCTTCCCGGAGATCTTCAGGAAAAGGTGGATCCGTATCTCAGGCCTCTGTATGATGCCCTTTACGATGTGCTCGGAAGAGAAGCGGCTTTAAGACTCAAAGAAAAGGAAGTCATAGAGGTAGTGCCTCTCGCGTATATGAGAGGAAGGACTCTTGATAATTCATATATCATCCTCGATGAAGCCCAGAACGCCACAAAGGAGCAGATGAAGATGTTCCTGACGCGTATGGGATTCGGTTCCAAGGTCATAGTGACGGGCGACGTAACGCAGATAGATCTTCCGAGAGGAAAACGTTCCGGACTCATAGACGCCATGAGGATACTTCAGGGCGTAGAAGGGATAGCATTCTGCGAGCTCACCGATACGGACGTGGTGAGACATCCTCTCGTAAGAAAGATAGTCAACGCCTACGACAGGTATCTTGCAAAGCATCCGGAGTGGAACGAGGAATAAGATGGCTGCACTCAACATATATTTTGATGAAGACAATATGCCGGATGCAGAGACTTCCGGCGCTATGCAGACCGCTGCGGAATATGCCCTTGATGAAGAGCGTATAACAGTCCCGGCGGAGGTATCTGTTAGTTTTGTAAGTCTCGAGGAGATACATAAGCTCAATAAAGAATACAGAGGAGTCGACAGAGCGACAGACGTTCTTTCTTTTCCTATGTACGAAAGGGGCGAGATACCCTGCGAAACGGAAGAGGGTGTTTTCGTTGAACTCGGCGACGTGGTGATCTGCGCAGATAAAGCCAGGCAGCAGGCTGAAGAATACGGTCATTCCTACGAAAGGGAACTGCTTTATCTTTTCGTTCATTCCGTATTCCATCTCCTCGGTTACGACCATGAAGATGAAGAAGAAAAAAAACAGATGAGAGAAAAGGAAGAACTTGTCATGAACAAGCTTGGTATCACAAGATGAGATCGGGATTCGTAGCTATAGTTGGAAGACCCAACGTGGGGAAATCCACGCTTCTTAATTCCATACTCGGAGAAAAGGTGGCCATTACGAGCGATAAGGCTCAGACCACCAGAAACGCCATACGTGGCATCTACACACGAACCGAAGACGGGGAGCCCGTATGCCAGCTCGTATTCATCGATACACCGGGCATACATAAACCCAAGAACGCCCTCGGGAGCTACATGACCGAGACGGCTCTGAGCACCTTCGGAGAGGTGGATATGATACTGTTCCTGGTAGATTCGCCTCTCGAAGACGGGAAGTCCGGCGACAGATATATTATCGACGCATTAAAGAAAGTCGATACCCCCAAGATACTGGTCATCAACAAGATAGATAAAATTGATCCTGCCACCTTCGAAGCAATCTACGCTTCATACGAAGCGATGGGAATTTTTGAGGAGATAGTAGGAACGAACGCCCTCGAGGGAAAGAACGTAGACTACCTTCTCAAAGCGCTGGAGGAAAGAGCTGAAGAAGGACCTATGTACTTCCCGCCGGATATGATCACCGATAACCCCGAAAGGTTCCTGGTTTCCGAGATCATCAGGGAGAAGATACTGACATACCTTAATGAAGAAGTTCCCCACGGCGTAGCCGTGGAGATAGAAGCCTTCGATGAAAGCGGAAAGGTCACCAAGATCAACGCGGCGATATACTGCGAAAAGCAGAGCCACAAAGGGATCATCATAGGGAAAAAGGGACACACGCTGAAAGGCATAGGTATGTCGGCAAGAGAAGAGATAGAAGCGCTCCTCGGGTGCAAGGTCTATCTCGAGCTGTTCGTTAAAGTAAAGGAAAGATGGAGAGACAGTACCATCGCCATAAGCAATTTCGGATATAAATAACGGGCATAGGAGGAAGCATATGAAAATTAACGAACCTATCACCATCAAGGGCGTCACGTTCAAGAACAGGATCATGTTCCCGCCCATGACCACCGGCTATGAAGAAAGCGGAGTCATAGGGGAGCGCAGTTTCAATTTCTACAAAAGGATAGCCGAAGGCGGCTGCGCGTATATAGTTCTGGGAAACGTGAGCTGTCTTCCCGGATTCGGACTGAAGATACTCTCAGAAGCTGACATTCCGAATTTCAAAAGGCTTGCCGATGCATGCCATGCAGTCGGCACAAAGCTTGGCGTACAGCTTTTCTACAGAGAATTCGACGTAGAGACATACCAGCACATAGTGGAAACGGAGGGCATGGCGGAAGGCCGCAAGTTCATGGCAGAAAGCATGAAAACTTTCTCCGACCAGGCTCCGGCAGAAACTCTCCGCCATCTTATAGACAAAGCTGCAGAGGCAGCCGTCATAGCAAAAAAGGCCGGTATAGACGTTATACAGATACACGGAGACAGGCTCAACGGAGTTCTTCTTTCTACGAAGATGAATCACCGCAGCGACGAATTCGGAGGTTCTTTCGAGAACAGGACCAGATTCTCAACGGAGATGGTAAGAGCCATAAGGAAAGCTGTTCCCGATATGATCATGGACTACAAGCTCGGTATCAGACTTCCCATGGAAAACGGACAGATCAGAGGTAACGGAGGACTCGAACTTGAGGAAGCCGTAAAGTATGCTCAGATACTCGAAAAGGAAGGCATCGATATGATACATATCGCCGGAGCCAACCACACGAGCAACATAGCGGATACCATTCCTCCTATGGGTATACAGCCCTACGGTACGTCTATGGAAGCCCATAAACGCATCAGAGAGGTCGTGTCCATCCCCACGTCTGCCGTGGCGAGGATAGTGACTCCCGAGGCCATGGAAGCGCTTCTTAATAACGGTGAAGCGGATATAGTTGCCATGGGAAGACCTCTTGTGTGCGATCCGGATATAGGGAACAAATGCGCCGAAGGCAGAGCCGATGAGATAAGGCTTTGCATGATGTGCAACAAAGGCTGCACGGACAGCATCATGTCAGCATCATATATACAGTGCGTGCTCAACCCGGAGAACGGCCATGAGGCCGAGAGAAAGATAGTTCCTGCAGAGACTCCTAAAAATGTAGCAGTGGTAGGAGCAGGGATAGCGGGGCTCGAGGCCGCAAGAGTGGCCGCTCTTAAAGGTCATCATGTTGAAGTCTTTGAAAAGGAACTCCGCATCGGAGGTCAGATCAATATAGCTGCAGTTCCTCCCAGAAAAGAGGAGATGTTCAGAAGCCTCAGGTATTACGAAAATATTCTTCCCAAACTGGGCGTCAAGTTCCATATGGGCAGGAAAGCTGACGTAGAAGTGCTGAACGGATTCGATCACGTTCTGGTGGCTACGGGAGCGACCTGCGTCACCGTGAAAGTTCCCGGATACGACCTTCCGCACGTTACCAACGCATGGGACGTACTCGATCATAAAGCCGTGGTGTTCGGAAACGTAGCTGTGATCGGAGGCGGTCAGGTGGGCGCGGAGACTGCTGAATATCTGGGCTTCATCGGACAGAAGGTATCGGTCATAGAGATGCTCGATATGGTCGCGAAAACAGAAAGCGCTACCATCAGACCGTATATGATGGAAAATTACGAGAAGTACGGCGTAAAAATGTACGTAAAAACAAGGCTCGAAAAAATAGAGCCTGGCAAGGTGATCTGCATCACAGAGACCGAAAGCGGAGAGGAAAGGATAGAGATTCCGGCAGACTTCGTGGTAATGGCAGTGGGATCGAAGCAGCAGAGACCCGATCTTGACGGGCTCAAAGTACCGTATACTTTCATAGGAGACTGCTCCGGTGAAACGACGGCAGATATATCGAGAGCTACGAAGACCGCATATGACGCAGCGAATGCTATTTAGATGATACGAAGAAAAAATAAAGGTGCCGTCCTGTAGGAACGGCACCTTTTACGTTGTTGTTTTATAATGGTCGTTTGAGCATTTCCGGAGAGATTATCGCCGTATTGATCTGATAATCGATACCGGTCCGCTGGCTCGGCGTAAGGAAATTCCTGTCGATACGTCTCCTAACGATCTCGCAGTCTTCTCTGCTGGTATTGGTAAGGAGCACAAGGTACTGGCCTTTGCCGTATTTAGTAACGGTGTCTGAATGACGTATGGATAGGATGATCGCTTCCTGGAGCCTCGGCGACAATTCGTCGAGTTTGGAGCCGCTTTCCATAATGTTGCCTTTGCTGTCAAGAATGGTGCAGAGCATGAGGTAAAAACGGTCCGCATGTCTTTCCATGAGTCTTCCGAGGGTTCTGTATACTTCCTGGAATACAGGGTACGCGCAGAACAGGCCGCCTTTTATTTCTATGAGCGGAGATGCAAGGTCTGCCTGTATTTTTGATATATCAGCATACTGATGCACCATACCGGCGCTGAGTCTGTTGGCAAGATCTCTAATGTAAGTAGGATTCTTTTGTCCGTGTTCGTTTATATATAACTCTACCGTGCGGTCGCAGAGTTCTTCCGCTTGTTTGAACCTTCCGAGAGCCGAGAGGGCTTCTATGGAAAGCATCTCCCATTCTGCGAAGGGGTCGACCTGAGTCGCATACTCACCAAGTGAAAGAAGCTCCTTGTACATGAGACGGTTCCTCATTATCTCAGCTGCATCTTCGGTGCAGCGGCTGAAGAGATCACGGTATTTTACTGCCTCTCTTACCGCCCAGGCTCCGCTGACCTGTCCGAAAAGGAATTCTCCGCCGTATTTATGTATGGCATCCATCAGGAAAGAAAGTTTTTCGAGTTCGTCAGTTTCCTCCTGAGCCAGTTCGTAAAGGTGTTCGAATTCTTCCGTATCGCATACCGTAGGGATCTTGTCTGTCCAGAAGTACGTCCCGTTTTCGACCGTTATATAGTCTGCATCGGGAAGCCCCACGGCTTTTAGTCTTTTCTTTGCGTTGTAAATGATATTCCTTACTGCATGCTGGGCGTCGTCGACATCTCTGTCTCCGAACAGTACTTCTTTCATGAAGCTCCTGCTCACGCCCGTATTCTTACAGTAGAAAAGAAGTTGCATTAAAGTTGCGAACTGTGAAACGCTGTGTTTGCTGTCGGTGATATCTTTCCCTTTATACGTTGCGGAAAAACCGCCGAGCAGTCTTACGTGTATGGTTTCTGCCTTGTTGCCCATGCGCCACCTCCTTATCTTTTAAACACAATTAAAGTCTATCACAAAAAAATCCTTTTTTTCACAGTTTTTGTTTTTTTGAGACGATTTTAGTGACAGATCTTCAAAAATCCGTTCTTTCTCGCTGTCCATTAAGACACTTTTATTGATGCGCACATAAGTAAAATCTAAGGCGTAATGACAAACAATTTGCGGACGAAAGCGAGGAAAAAATGAAAACTACGAAGAAAAGAATTAAAGTTTTACTGATGACGCTGGTGCTGATCTTTACCATGATACCGGCATCGGTATTCGCAGATGAATCACAGATCAGAGTAGATGTGAACATATTCGTAAATGAAAAGCTAAAAGCGACAGATACGGTCTATCACGAGGATGCGGGAATTTATGAGCTTGAATACGGTTCATTCCCATTCGGGTGGCTGTACGGAGACGCATACGGGACCTACGTGAGCGGCTCGGCCAAGATGAACGGAAGCGCCGCATACTACTTCTGTTTCGACGGAGAGAATGCCAGCATTTTCGGATCATCCTTCAACAGCCCTATGCCGGGAGACGTGATCGAGCTGAATCTCTACTACTCGGCGGCTGAAGAAGAGGCTCCTGTAGTATACGGAAGCGCAGTGCTCCGCGTAAGCGACGGCAGGAATCCTGTAGAAGGAGCTGAAGCAGTTTTCACCGGAAGAAAAGGCGCTGATACGGTAAGCTACACCACAGTATCCGGAGCCGACGGCACAGCATCCATAGACGGACTTGATGTTTCCTACAGCTGGACATACGTTATCGGAGACCTTACATATGCAGTAAGCTTCGACGGAAATAACTTCTACACTTCAGATCATGTCGTAAAGGTAGCTGAAGAAGAGCCTGCACCTGAAGAACTTGCACCCGAAGAACCTAAAGAAGAAATCAAAGAAGTCAAATACACAGATCCCGAATTTGCAGACGAAGAGTATACGATCACTGTATATCATGACCTGAGCAATGCTCCCGGCGGAACCGCAGTAGACGGACACGTTGAAGGCGCTCTCGAGATAAACGGAAAGACCGTAGTCATGCACCCGGGCGAAGAAGGCCTTATGGGCGGTGAACTGTTCGCAGCAGTAAATGGCGAGTTCACAGTAAAAGAGAACGGAAACATAGTATACGGAGGCGATGAGTATCAAGCCGGAGGCTGGTACATCAGCGGGGGAAGCCAGGATCCTTCCATAGGAAGCGTGACGGGCATGTCAAAAGGGGAAGCCTTCACTATGATAAGAAGCGACATCACCATAGTCCTTCACTACACACTCGTAAAGCCGGAATATACCGTGACAATGAACTACGTAGATGAGAACGGCGAGGTCCTTGCAGACCAGGAGATCAGAAGCTTCGAGGGAAGCACGGCCGCAGAAGGCGAGAAGAGCTACGACATAACAGGATTCGCACCCGGATTCTACGCAGGATACAAGATGGTCGATGGATATACATACAACAGAGCTGAAGGCGATAGCCTCACAGGCGAGATGGATTCAGACAAAGTCGTAAACTTCATCTACACTGTCGATAAAGTGCCTGAAGAGATCACCG
This sequence comes from Bacillota bacterium, assembly GCA_017432725.1. Classification (GTDB taxonomy): domain Bacteria; phylum Bacillota; class Clostridia; order Peptostreptococcales; family Anaerovoracaceae; genus RUG13409. Next base: position 6,848 of record JAFRIQ010000030.1, on the reverse strand, counting down.
AAGAGCCTGAAGTACCTGTGGTACCGGAAGAGCCTGAAGTACCTGAAGTACCGGAAGATCCCGAAGTGCCGGAGGAACCGACACCGGAACCCGAAGACGAGATCATAGACGAAGAGCCGGAAAAGACCCCCGAAGAGCCCGAGGAAGAGCCCAAGGACGAGATCATTCCCGAACCGGAGCAGGTAACACCTTCAATCGTGCCGGTACCTGAAACGAGCGATGAACCGGAAGAGCCTGAAGAAACACAGCCTGAGGATACCCAAACAGCATCCGCAGACGAAGATGATAAGGAAGAGCCCGTTGAGATCGAAGAAGAGGAAGTTCCTCTTGCCGATATGGATGGCAAAGCATGGGCCCTTGTAAACCTGATCAGCACAATATTCACGGTCCTTATGACAATGTTCATGCTCCTCACCCTCAGAAACAAAAAGGAAGAGGATGACGATGAAGAAGATGATGAAGAAGAGTCTGAGGACGAAGACCGCAAGGACGGAAAGAAAGCTAGAAAAGCGATATCCGTAGCAAGCATCCTTCCCGCAGCAGCAGCGGTGATAGCCTTCATCTTCACGGAGGACATGCGAAATCCGATGGCGCTTACCGACAAATGGACAATAGCGATGATAGCGATACTTATAGCAGACATACTCCTTCTGATCATAAGAGGAAAGAGAAAAGAAAAGGAAGAAGAAACAAATAAGGCAGAAGCATAGTTTGTCATTCGCAATAGAAAAGGAAGTCCGGTGATACCGGACTTCCTTTTTTTGTCTCTTTGTTTACCAGAGTTCTCCGAAGTATTTGCTCATCTCTGCGGATGAAAGACCGAAGAAATATCTGGCGTAGTCCATCAGGACCCACGTCCTTATGGAGATCAGATATCTGAACTGATAGATGTTGCTGTCATACCATGACGTGTCGTAACCGTTGGTATACATATCTCTCCATATCTCAGGAGCATAAAGGTTGGTATAGTAATCGAAAAGGGCAAGGGTATTATTCGTAGAAAGCGTATGATGCAGATGATAGCTCAGCCTTTCTATAAACAGTTCCCTGAACTGTGTATTCCTGAGAAGTGCCAGGTTTACCCTCATATCATAACTGTGACCTGCGAGATCCTGAGCATAACCTGAATAGTTGAAGGGGACCGCGGAAAGGTAGTTGGTTTCAGGTCCGTAAAAACCCAGGTCTAAATCGAAGTAAATGAATTTGCATCTTCCTCCGTCTATGTCGGGGTGTGAATAGACCCTGATATTGTATATGTCCGGATTGTTCATATACATCTGAAATATCCACAGATCGCACAGTTCTTCAACGTCGACCATCCTGCAGAATTCGTAATAGTTCGCATCATTAGCAAGGTCGTGGCTCTCGCCCCATTGCATGGCTTTCAGCCATGTATTCTCCCCGCATTCCAGATCGCCGGTCCATCTTGCGATGCTGACCTTTGATTTGTCCACGTTGTAGTGGTCCGCTATCATAGTCGGCGTTATCTTTTCGCGTATGTTGTAAAAGCCTCTGTATGCTCCGTTGATGTAAAGAGCGCAGGTCTTGCTGCTTCTCGTGAGAAGACAGTCTTGTGCAAGTTTCGATGCGAATTCGTCTTTCCAGGGCAGTGATGATTCCGCGTTGCTTCCGCCTCTTATTACGATGCTGTCAAAAGAGGAACAATCAAGATCGTCGAAAACTTTGTAATCTAAAGAAGTCGCTCCGTATTCTCCGTCGAATCTTAGAGCATAGTTCTTCTTGTTGTATCTTCTGCCGGTGAGTCCTGAAAGGGCGATGCCGCAGGGGCTGCTGGCCGAGTCGTCTTCTTCGAACAGTTCAAAATATGCCGGATACCTCAGATTCTGGGTATAGTTGTAATACATGTTGCTGAACTGCCACGGATTGACGGCTATGGATACTACGGGGACGTCGTGCGGATCGTTGACTATATAGCTGCAGCATACGGAGGGGCTGAGCATGGAACCGGACAGAAGGGCTGCCGCCTTTATTACCGTAGAGTAGCCAATACTCAAAGGTCCCGTATATACGCGGGAACTGGTGGTAGGTTCAGAACCGTCCGTAGTGTAATAGATCCTTCCCTGACCGGATATGACTACGCTGAGAGACGATACTCCGTTATATACTCCTGAAGGAAGTTCGATCTCGGGGGCAGGAGATATGACTCTGCTTCCTTCGATGTTCGCGCTTCCCGGAGTGGGTCTGGAACTGTACCCCCATCCGTAGCTTTTCCCTCTCGAATAACTGTATTCCAGTGGTATGCCGTATACGAACACGCTGTCTTTGACGGTCGATCCATTCATAAGATAAAGAGATTCGCTCTTTCCTATCTTGAAATTGGCATGGATATAGCTGTCATTGGAAAGGTCGGTATTTCCGCTGCACATCACGACGTAATATGCGCCGGGATCCAAAGTTACGTCGGGCAAAGCGAAAAGTGCTGGTTCAGCCGTATCGTTGGTCAGAGCGTAATCTGCCAGAGAAATACTTTCTGCCGAACCGTTGTACAGTTCAATCCAATCGTAGAACTGGTAACCGTTCTGCGGTATGACGCTGTTGTTAGAGCTCATGACCTCGTTTATGATGAGGCCTGCGGGCCTTGTCATATTCGCTTTCTGGAAACTGTCCACGCCGTTTGCGTCGTTTGCATATCCCGGTGAAAGGGCGCAGCTGACGTAATATTCGCCATTGTCTCCCAGCACGTATGCGCATCCGTTGGGGATGTTTTCATAATCCAGTTTTGTTACGATCTTTCCGTCTCTTGCTATAAAGATGGATCCCGTTTTGTTCTGAAGTCCGAAACCTGTGTATTCTTCGGGAGCGTAAGGATTTTCTCCCGTGTAGAGCATATATATCTCACCGGGGGATAGGAATACCTTAGGAAGATTGAACTTGAAAGGCGCAGAAATATCGTCACTGAGATAATAGTTTGAGAGACTGATTATCCTGTCTGATTTGTTGATGAACTCTATATATCCGTCCGTACGGGCATTATCGTTTATGTAGTTGCCTTCGTTTTTGCATAGGAATTCGTTTATGACAAGATCCTGTTCTTCGATGATCAGGAGACTGTCCCTGTATGCCTGAAGTCCGTCTTCTGAATTCTCGAATCCGGGGGTGGGGTAGCCGCTTATCTGCCATTGTCTTACGTTTCTGACGAGACTCTGGTTCTTGCCCATCGAAGGTGTATCGAGAGCGTCGATCACTTTGCCTTTATTGTTGACCAGGATAAGTCTCTCTCCGCCCTTGCTGGAAAGCTTGAAATTGGCATTGAGTCCGTCCATGGACTGTCCTGTCAGATTGACGACTATATATTCTCCCGGCTGTATAGTTATGTCCGGGAATGCCCATTTGATCTTGTCCGTCGTATCTGAAAGACCGTAGCCGAAAAGTTCGATCGCTTCAGTACTGCCGTTGAATACCTCGACGAAGTCGCAGCATAGACCGTCTTCGCTTATATATACTCCTCCGTTGTTCGTGAGTACTTCGCTAATGACCAGTCCCTTGTACACTGACTCGTTCGCCGTATCGGGCAGAGGCACCGGATCAGGCAGCACTGCGTCTCCCTTACCTTTGAAATATATACCTCCGGCAATGAACAGGATCAGAAGGACCGATATAACGGCTAAAAACCTGTAATCTGTTTTTCCTTGTTCCTTTTTCATTTTCTACATTCCGAAGTCGTTGGTATATGCAACGAGATTAACGCTTTTTACCTTTATGCCGGTCTTGAGTTCTGTCATCAGGTCGTCTACGGCGCTGCTGTAAGCGACCTGGTAGGTGACTTCTGTGATACCTGCCGTCATGGATTTGCTCTTGAACTGCTTTTTCTTGATCTTGTCCATTGCTTCTTCGACTTTTGCGCCTTGTTTGTTGTCATAGGTTATTATGAGCAGATACTGCTGTTTGGTCTTTACGCTGACAAGGTAAGACACGTAGTAGATAACGGCAATGCCAAGTGAACCGGCGATGGATATGAGATAAAGACCGGTTCCGGACATGATGCCTGCAGTTACCGCCCAGAAAAGGAACGCCGTATCCACGGGATCCTTTATGGCAGTCCTGAACCTGACGATGCTCAAAGCACCGACCATACCAAGGGACAGAGCCAGGTTGGAGTTGATGGTCCTGATAATCATACTTGTCGACATTGTCAGGAGTATGATTGTCAGCACCGTGCTTCTGCTGTATACGATCCCAGAAAAGGATTTCTTGTATACAAGTACGATGAGCATAGAGATCAGGAACGCAACCAGAAGGCTGAACATGACGTCCTTGATGTCAAGGGATGTGTCGAACTGCTCGATCACGCTTTTTTTGATGATGTCGATAATATTCATTGTCTGTTTCTCCTCAAAGGGTAATTATTTTATCTGATATGCCAGAGCATATTTGCTGATGGCCAATCTGCATTTATCCACGCTGTTGAGCACAGCCAGGATGTGAGCAGGAATAAACTCGTTGCATTTGACTTCCAGTTCGATGCAGTTCTCATCGCCTACGCTGAAAGTCAGAAGGTTTTTTCTGAGAAAATCGTTGTCGTACCTTCCCGAGCGTATGTCCTCGTCGAAGGTTATCCTCACGTCGCTTACGGGGTAGGTGTACGCAAGTCTTTTGTATTCAACTATAACAGCGGGCTTTAATCCGAATAGTTTCGCGTCCACAAGGAACTGCTCAAGAAGAGTCCCTTCGGCTTCGACGTTTGCGTAATCAGCTTTGATCAGCTGTTTGCATACGTCCAGGCTTATCTGCTGGTCCTGTTTGTAGGTCCATATGTCATCCTTATGTTTGCATTCCAGCATAATGAAGTCCGTATCCATGTTGTACATGCGTATCCTGTACTTTTTCCTGGTCCTTTCTCCGTTGATCTTATCGTCGAAGGACGTATTCCTTGCATCGTCGAAGTAAAGGCTCCTTATGTCGTATGAGTAATCTTCATATACTGAATGAGGATCTTTTTTGCACACTAAAGACAGCTGTTTTTTAAGAACAGCTGCGTCGAAAGGATCAAGCAGGAATTTCAGTTCGTGTCTGTATGTTATATCGCTCATATCGTTATATATCATGCGAAAGCCATGCAACGGTCTTCTGCGCCTTTGTGAAACCCAGTTTGTTCTGGATATGGATGCTGGCATCGTTGGTCACGTCGACGTGGCAGTAGGGTATGGCTCCGCGTTTCAGCTGGTTATATATAAGAGTCGAGTATATTTTTTCCGCATATCCGCGTCTTCTGAACTGCGGAAATACTCTGAGAAGCCCCATAGCGCCTTCTCTGTGCAGGCCTATGAAGCATGCGAATTCTCCTTCTGTAAAGCCTCCCAGGAATGAAGGATCTTCGAAATCCTTACGGAGATCATCTTCTGGGATCAGATCGTAATTCTGCACAACCTGGGCAAAAGATTCCTCTCCCGGATGGCGTACCTCGAGATCGCATCCTTCGAGGCATACCATATGCTTTGAGATCTCTTCGGCGCTCCCTTCGTAAACGTACTGGAAATACAGGGTATTTCCAGTCAGCCCGCATTTTTCCTTTGCGTATCCGATAGCTTCAGTGCCGTGGATGCAAAGAACGTAGGGTTCGTCTTTCGGGAGTTTGTCCATAAGCAGTATGCTGCTTTCAAGATCTGCTGCGGACAAAAGAAAAACGATATCGCTTTTCATACGGGCCAGCACCCCTTTTTCCGGGATGGTGCATTCCACGGAAGCAATGCCCAGACGCAGCGCTTCCTCTATATCGGCGAGATCGAGAAGTATACTTTTGTCAGTTATTCCTGTGATTTTTTTTACATTAGTGTAATCAGTCATAGGGAGAGTATAGCACAAAGGCAGCGCGACCGTAAGACCGAGCTGCCTGTAAGAGCATATTTTTTATGAAGAAAACGGGCAATTTACACGCTTTGAGCGAGTTTTCGTATATGTTCGGGCGTCGTCCCGCAGCAGCCTCCGAGATATCTCACTCCGTTTTCTATGAACTCTTTCGCATAGGAAGCGAACTTTTCAGGGCTGCAGTCGTATACGGTCTTTCCTCCGCGGATAACGGGAAGACCTGCGTTCGGTTTCGCAAGAAGCGGCAGATCGGTGTTTTCGTGTATCTTCTTTATCTGGGGCAGCATTTCCTCAGGGCCCGTGGAGCAGTTGAGGCCGAATGCGTGTATACCTAGGTCTTCCGCCTCTTTCAGGATATCCAGAATGCCGGTCCTGCTCATCAAACGGCCGTATTTATCGCAGCTGAGCGAAAGTATTACCGGTTTATCGCATATATCCTTTACCGCTCTTACGGCGTTTATAGCATCTTCTCTTGTGGTCATGGTCTCGATGATGAAAGCGTCCACGCCGCAGTCTTCGAGGACCGAAGCCTGCTGCCTGTATATGTCATATATTTCTGCTTCCGTAGTTTTTCCGAGCTTCCCCGAAAGAAGACCGGTCGGCCCGAGGTCTCCGAAAACTGTCGTTCCGTGCTTTTTGGCAAGGGAGAACATTTTTCTGTTGTACTCTTCCACTTTGTCCTCTGCGTGGCAGTGCATAAGCTGCGACCGGCTGCACACGAAGGTGGGCGTATAAAGTATCTCGCTTCCCGCTTCCACGTAGGCTGCCTGCAGTTGTTCAAATACGTCAGGGTGGGAGAGTATCCACTCCGCCTGATTGCTTCCGTCGTAGCCTCTTTTTATGAGTTCGGTGCCCGTAGCGCCGTCGAGTATCCTGATCCTGTCCATTTGTTTCTCCTTTGCAGGGAAAATCATACCATATTCACATTCGTAAAGTAATATAGAAGTGCTTAATATGGCGATTTGATGGTGAAAGAAAATGGGTTTTTGATATAATATATACATGTACACAGATACTGAAGG
>JAFRIQ010000029.1 GCA_017432725.1 Bacillota bacterium | reverse complement strand
CCCAAGAGCCGGAGCGTAATGTGTTATGGAAGTTCCAAGGATCGGGACTTCGGAGGTCGCCGCAGCGGCTGCCTGAAGGGCAGGTGTCGCATTTGCCATTATTAGATCCACGTTCCTTGACAAAAGGTCGTTGACTATGGTGGTGCAGGATGACGCTTCGCCCGATGCGTTCTGCTCTATAAAGGTGACGTTCTCTGCGCCAAGGCCTTCCTTAACTGCGTCCATAAAGCCCTGAGTTGCTTTGTCGAGAGCAGGGTGCTGGGCAAGCTGGCATATGCCTACTGTCCATGAGGTCTTTTCTTTTTCGCCGCCATTATTGCCGCAGGCTGCGAGGGATGCGATCAATGCGACCGCCAGTAAAACTGATAATAGCTTTTTCATTTTGAGCTCCTTCGTCCCGTAACACACGTTGCCGCATCCTGCGGGACTTTGCCTTTCTCATGATCGATAAATAAAAAGGGTTCTGTTCGAAAACAGAACCGCTTATCATTATCTTTACTCTAAATACTATGCGACAACTATTTTCTTTTCATTCACCTTATTCCATTTTAACGTCCGCTAAAGCCGAAGCTGTAGCGGTAGCTAAAAGCGAAATAAAAGTTGTTGAAAGAAACGTTATTCATATTAAAGAATATTTTACTCGTATATACGGATTTGTCAAGTAGACACAAATAATTTGTCTAAAATTTGTTGCAGAAACAGAATGACGGACCTGATCATCAGGTCCGTCAAAGTGTTAACAGGCTATTCTATTGCTGCGTATCCTTCGAGAGGAGTGATCCCGAGCTTCTCGCAGATGTCTTTATTGAAGAATCTTGCAGTTTCTGGAGCTGTTTCTATGGGCATAGCAGAGATATCTGCGCCGTCTCTTAAGATCTTGACTGCCATCTTTCCTGTTGCTACTCCGAGATCGTAGTAATCGATGGAAAGGGATGCGACGCCGCAGCCTTTGCAGAGTTCCTTTTCTCCTGCAATGACAGGCTTTCCTTCAGTGAGTACAACGTTTGCTATGGATTCTGCGTTTGCTGCCGCCACGTTATCGGTGGGGATGTAGAGGACGTCTGCAAAGTTGCATGCCTGGAGCGTTACTGATGCAACGTCGTTCGTATCGGTGAACGTGAAGTTCTGGACCTCAAGTCCCATTCCTTTAAGATGTGCTTCGACTTCCTGAGCCTGGAAGATCGAGTTTGCTTCAGAGCTGCAGAAGAGGATTGCTACTTTCTTTGCATCCGGGAACCATTCTTTTACCATTTTTGCCTGTTCCTCAAGGGAAGCAAGATCTGACGTTCCCGAGATGTTTCCTCCAACCGTTCCCGTCCATTCCGTGATGCCAAGGGCCGGAGCGTAGTGGGTGACTGCGGTCCCAAGGATGGGGATGGTGTCCGTTGCCGCTGCTGCTGCCTGAAGGGCCGGTGTTGCATTGGCCATGATGAGGTCTACTCCTCTTGATACGAAGTCGTTTACTATAGTGGTGCAGTTTGCGGGTTCTCCCGAACCGTTCTGCTCGATGAATTCGACCTTGTCGCCGAGTTCGGCTTTTACTGCATCGATGAAGCCCTGAGTCGCTTTGTCAAGAGCAGGGTGCTGTACCAGCTGGCAAATGCCCACTGTCCATGAATCTTTTTCTTTCGATCCTTCATCTTTTTTGCCGCAGGCTGCAAAGCTGAAGATCATACATAATGCTAATACTACTGCTAATACATTTTTCATTTTTGTTTCTCCTTTGCATAAAAAAGGACTTCTGCTATCAAAAACAGAAGTCCCATTATCTGAACGAATCAAGTTGTGATCACGAAAATCTGTTTAAGCCTTTTATCATACTTTAATATCCGCTATAGCCGCAGCCATAACGGTAAGAATAAGTATAATAGAGGTTGTTAAGATTTGCGTTTTTCATATTACAAACTATGATACTCAAAATTTGATGTTTGTCAACAAAAAATTGAATATTTTTTTGTATCACTGTTCCAAAATCTCTTTTTTGTCTATCCAAAGCTGCAGAGAATCCACTGCGAGAGATATTTTGTCCAGCTGTTCCTTGATATATCCGAAGTCTTTTTCTTCGTCTTCGGAAACCTCTCCGTCGGCGGAGATCTCTATGAGTCTTTCCTTGTCCTTGTTGAGGGTGTTGAGGGTCGCAAGCACCTCCAGAACTATCTGGGCGAGGTCTTTTGACTGTACCTGGGGAACGTATCTCTGGCCTATGGGGCACTCGTTGGAACAGAAATAGTTGCAAAGGTCCGGTGCTTTATAGCATTCGGCCATCGCCATTATCTCTTCGGGATAGGGAGTCGTCTTGTCGCTTTCGATCTTTTCGATCCTTGTCTCAGAGACTATGCCCATGGCTTCGCTGGCCCTTTCTCTTGTGAGGCCCGCTTCCTCTCTGTACTGCTGATAAATGTTCTTGTTTTCCTTTACTGATTTCCTGCCCATCAGAATATCCTCCTCGTATGTCTATAGATGCATTTTACTACAATCTGGATAATATTCAAGAATATAAGGAAAGGAAGGTGGTTT
>JAFRIQ010000028.1 GCA_017432725.1 Bacillota bacterium | reverse complement strand
CGCGCCCTTCAGCAGACGGAGCTTTGCAATATAGGGAGCTACTGGGTAAAAAACGTTTACGGAGAATACGGCTTTTCAGCAGCCCTCATCAAAGGATTCGAAGACCGGGTATCTTTCGGCTATCTCCACTCGGAAAACCGCGCCCTCAGCGAAGAAGCAGCGACTTTCCTCAGCGGACTTAAGGACATATTGAACAAAGACATAGAAAAGGAGTCCTGAATGCTTTCAGGACTCCTTTACTTGAGATAATTGATCGCTTGGAAACGGGACCGGTCAGCAGCCTTTTCTTCCGCTCTTGTGATCTTCTATGGAGCAAGCTGCAGGGGAACCGTATTCTACGAGGCCGGCATCCGCGGGATCAATGGAGATCCTGCCGTCCTCGAAAACAAATGCGGGTACGCCTACGTCGCCTATCTCTTTGCAGTGATCGAAAACGGGACTTTGGTCTCTCATCCTCATGAAGGCGCTCATGTTCCTGATGTTCTCGCCTATATTGATATATTCGAACTCTTCTTCTCTTCCTTTGATCTGCTCGTATACGTAGTCGCAGTACGGACAAGTTGGCATTCCGTAGATCTTTATCATTTAGTTCCTCCTGTATATGTTGCTTACTTACTTCTTATCGTTCGCTGTGATCCCAATTTCCAGTTCGGCATCTAGAGCCCTGGCTATCCTGGATAAAGTGCCCACCGAAGGATTGGCGACGCCTCTCTCTATCTTCGAGATGTCGGACTGGTCTATTCCGGTCAGTTCTGACAGTTCTTTCTGAGAAATACCCTTTGCGGCCCTTGCTAAAGATACGGCGTCTCCCGCCGCTGCGCCGGGGGCAGGCGGCTCTTTTCTTACGAGCTTCCCCATCTCATAGACTGTTTCTACTTCAAGATCCAGTTCATCGTTCCATACGATTCCCAAAAAGCCCAGAAGCGTTCCCGATAGGAATAGCTGCCTGTCTTCCAGCGCTCTAAGCTGAGGATACTTTCCGAATAAAGAAGACACGTCAAACTGCCTGACTTCCCCGTTCTGAAAAGTCACTTCCAGTGCCGTGCCTTCCTTGAATTTCAGATCTGTTGCTCTGTGAAACATATTGTATCCCTCATAAAGACTCCAAAAACAGTATATGGGATATATCCCCTTTTGTCAATCTTTCTATTGAAAAGACCGGGCTGTTGCCCGGTCTTCGATCCTTATGAAACATCTGAAATTTTCGGCTATATGACGGCCATCACCGTAAGGGTCACCGCCCCGAAGTACATCCAGTACTTGAATACCTTTTTCCCCGTAAGCAGCGAATACATCCACGCTACGCAGCCCGCAAACAGCACCGCAGCGAGCCAGCTGCTCTGAAGCCTTAATGGCGTTATACCGAAAGACGATATATACAGGCAGAGCTTCGAGATGGATACCGCCGAAAGCAGCATGCTTTCCGCAAGAAGGGCAACGCAGGCCGTTTTGAATCCCTTCGACTCCCTTGTCTCTTCGTCCGCCGATCTGGTGGCGCACCAGAGAAGAAGGAAATTGAGCGCCATGACCTTGCAGAGCTCGAAGAAGCCTTTTCTCGCGTACTGGGATACGATGAAGCCTTCCGGCAGCCTTCCGAAGAAAGCGCTGAAGAGGTAGTTCCCCTGTATGGCGAAGAACAGAGCGTATACCGCAGAGAAAAGCACTATGACCAGAGTCCATACCCTTGACGGCACCTTGCGAAGCTCCGTAAGAAGAGCATATATGCCCTCTCTTCTTTTTACGAGAGTCTCTTCCCTGTATCTGAAACTTCCTCCCATGAGCCCCCAGAGCCATGCGCCCACCGGTATGCTGAATACCAGCTGCACCATGAATATCTCGTCAGGCTCGAAATAGAAAAAGTCGTATATGTCTTCGAATATATCATTGAACCTGTCGTCAGCCTGCATCAGAAGGGATACGGCCGCAACCAGTATACCCATGCTGAGGATCACAGCCAGAACGCTCATCCAGGGGAAGGGTTTCGACCCTTCCTTTTCATTCCTTGAAAAGCTCTTCTTTGCTCCGAAAAGAAGAGTTCTGATCCTTAGGAACAGGTTTCCCACGGGTATTATCACGAATGCGTTCAGCATATCCGCCGGAAGCAGATGCCCCGTCTCCCCTTCCAGAAGCTTTCCGCTCCTGCTCATCACGTACCATACGAAAAATATATGTACGAAGAGGAATACCTGCCACCAGTCCCAGATCCTGTCCATGTGATAGGGATAGGCGAAAATGCTCCCGTACACCCCGAAGTCTCTCAAAGCAAGAGCCGCGGTGCAGGATATAAAGAAGGTGAGAAGAAGCATGCTTTCGAAACTTCTCTTTTTCTCTCTGTGAAGGTATTCCACCGTGAAGACAAGTATCCCCGCCAGTATGAGCAGGTACCAGGGCCTGTCTTCGATATCCATACCGAGGGTCGACTTAGCGTAGCACCACCCGGCAAGAAAGCTGAGAAGAGAAAAGACCAGCTCCGTTCCGGAAGCTGAGAAAGCTTCCCTTTGTATCTCGGCAGGTATGTAGTTTGCGCCTGCCCTTGCGGCAGCATCTTGTTCCTCCATCTCCCTATTCCCCTTTCCTGTATTCCAGTATATCTCCCGGCTGGCAGTCGAGAGCCTCGCAGAGCTTTGCGAGGGTAGATACTTTTATGGCTTTGGCCTTGCCCGTCTTGAGCACGGACATGTTCGCTATGGTTATGCCCACCCTGTCGGCGAGCTCGGTGACGCTCATCTTTCTCTTTGCAAGCATCACGTCTATGTTGAAAATGATATCTCCTTCCATGTCCGCCTCCTATATGGTAAGGTCGCTCTCTTCCTGGAGAACGGCCGCTTTCTTCACCAGGTGCGAAAGCGCAGCGGCAGCCACGGCTATGGCCACGCCTGCAAAGACCACCAAGAACATGGCCAGAACCACTCCGGGATGGTTCATGCCCGCGAACCACAGGACTATGTTCCCTATGAAGAAGTAGATAGCGTCTCCCTCAGCAAGCCATGATATCCATTTGAGAAGCTTTGCGTTCTCCATGGAGAAGGACCTGTCGTTCCCTATGTTGGCCGCTATCTTCCATCCGAAGAATAAAGCTACGTAGCAGGGTATCCCCGTGCCCCAGAGGAATATGAGCCAGGGCCAGTACCATCCGGAGAATTCCGGATAGTCTCTTACCATCGACTGTCCGAATGCCGGGATGATGAGGAAATATCCTACGAGTCCGCAGATGCCCACTCCCACTATTATGATCTTGAGCCATTTAGATAAAGCTTTCTGTTCCATGATACGCCTCCTTGAACGTTTTCAAGAGCATAGTATACCCGTAAATACTGTTTGTCAACGATTTTTTATCGTATTACGATAATTTATTGATTTTTTGCAATAAAAGACCCCGGAATGCTCCGGGGTCTTGACACTTCGTTTCCGATGCTTACTTGAAAAGACCTGTCTTTTCCTGAAGGAAAGCCTCAAGGCTGCGTCCTTTGGGATTGATCATATCTACAGCGTAGCTGAAGGAATCGTTTATCTTGTCGTAATACTTGGGCACTATATGCTTCTTGGAACAGTAGGTCGAATAGCATATATCCGTAACGAAGACGAAGGCAAGTACCGCTCCCAGTATCCTGGCAAACCTAAGGTCCATATCCCATACGAAGGGGACCAGGACCATATTGATCACGTAGACTATGATCACCGCTGCCAGCCCGAAGCCAAGAGACGAAAGAAGGCTTACCCTTCCCTGGATATTGAGAGGAGCTGTAGAATAATCCCACCATCTTTCATGGAATACCTTCTCCATGATATATGACGTAGGATATTCGAGTATGGCCGATGCCAGGAAGCCCGCGAAAAAGACTCCGAACATGGTATAGTCTTCGATCACGCCTCCGAAAGCAAGGCCCAGAAGGCAGCCCACTCCGTAGATGGGTATTATGGGTCCGAAAAGAAAACCTCTGTTGTCCCATTTGCCGCTCCAGAGGGTCATGGCCAGACACTCATAGATATATCCTATGAGCGCGGTTATGCAGAAATATATGAAAAGTCTTGCTATCATCTTTTGAATGTTTCTCCTGTCGCTACTATTTTATCGGCCATGCACACAATCCAGGCCTCTCTTGATCTCGGAAAGGTGAAAAGGGTCAGAGGCCACATATGGCTCTCTATTATGTTCTGTTCCTTTTCGCTCAGCTTAAAGCGTTCTTTGGCTCTCTCGCAAGCCGCGAAGGGATGGGTGAATCCGTGCATTTTGAAAAGAGGTACGTCTATCCTTGCGTCATGCCAGTCGTAAAGGTAGAAGTCGTGGAGGAGCGCCCCTCTTACGAGAGCTTTCTCATCTATGGATCTATTCCTGCTCATCTTAAGACTCAGCCTCGCCACGTTCACGCAATGGGTATAGAGAGTGATTTTTCCGTGGGCCATGAAGCCTTTGAGCTTTTCGTAATCCTCATGGCTGAGTATTTCTTCTGAGTATTCTTCAAACAGCGCTTCTTTGCCTTTATCCAAAGTCAACATGCAGCCATTCTAAACGCATCGGGGGCACTTTGCAAGCAAATTTACATTTATATATGAAATATAAAAAACCGGGACCTCTCAGGATCCCGGCATTCACACCTTTTTCTTATCAGTGTTTTCTGTATTTTTTCGAAGCGTAGAGATACATGAACAATACCATGAGGACTTCTCCGAACATGCTTACGTAGAATATGAGGTCGGTGTTCCCCGTCGCAGGCCCCAGAGCCGAGAAAAGGAACATGAAGAAGGCCGCGAAGAAGAGGTTTCCGTTCTTCTGCTTTATCCAGGCCACCAGTCCGCAAAGAAGCATGGGTATGACCATACCGAAAGACAGGCCCATGGTGATGTAGTTCGCCCACTGGGGTGTTTCCTCCGAAGCGACCATCCTGGTAACTCCGGCTATCCTTACAAGCTCGAACTTTGTGGCGAAGCCTTCGGCGGCGCCTGCCGCCATGACCAGAAGGGTAAGGATCCAAAGAAATCTCATGAAACCTTCCCTGGCGTTGAGAGCATATCCGCATATGGGCAGTATCAGGGGAATGAGGACTCCGTGTGCTACGAACCTTATCCTCGTTAGCAGCTCCATATATGATCCCAGGATTATGCCGTTGGATATGACCAGGGCATCCACCACAAGGCCGAGCGTTATCAGAGCCATGCACAGTATCATGGTCTTTTTCTTGTCTTCGTATTTTCTGTAAAGGAGCAGAAGGATCAGTATCTCGCAGATAGCAACGACCCAGGTGCCCGTCCTGCACGAATCGAGCAGGAGCTGACGTATATCGATATTTCCCATACTGAAGGTCCTCCTTATCTCAGGATTTCACTTTCATCTAATTATCCCTGACTCAAAGCCCTGTGTCAACCTCTGCAAAAGAGCGTAAAGAACTCCGATATTTTATTTCAGAGTATCGATACACTTCCTGAACAAGGTAGCTATATCTTCCGCAAGTTCCTCGGGATCATCTCGGAAGCTCGATCGATTGCTGCCTGTATCCCGTTCAAACAGATGTTGTTACCGATATATCAGAGTGATATAATATAGGTGTACACCGATTACCTTGGTAAATAGAATGTCAAACTATCAAAAAGACTGGGTTGAAGCTCCCACCGCTTAAGCCTAAACGGCTTTGAAGCGGGGGATTCCTGCTTCAAAGACCATTGCGATACTGTTCTTTCAAACGGTATCGTCTGACACGGTCTCCACAGGCGTAAGTTCCCGTGCTCCCCACGGTACGTTAGATCGATGTTTTTTATGCTGCGGTCAATAGTTTCATCCCTTCTTTAAGGATGTTGATCGCAGCATTCATATCTCTGTCATGCTCAGCGCCGCAGCATGGACATACCCACTTCCTTATCGACAGATCTTTTACAACTGGATTCTTGTATCCGCAGCATGAACACAGCTGACTCGAAGGAAAGAACGTAGATACCTGTATGATATCGCATCCGTATTCCATCGACTTGTATTTGAGCATGCTGAAGAACCTGCTCCATGATGCGTCTGATACCGACTTCGCAAGGTGATGGTTTCTTACCATACCCTTCACTTTTAAAGTCTCCATGCAGATGACTTGGTTTTCGCTCACCAGCCTTGTCGACTCTTTGTGTAGAAAGTCTGTTCGCAGGTTATGTATCTTTTCATGTATACGGGATACTTCCCTGCGCTGCTTTTTGCTGTTTTTCGATCCTTTTACTTTGCGGCTGAGCCTTCTTTGCTCTCTTGCAAGTTTTTTCTCATAACGTCTCAAAGCCTTGGGATTTGGGATATGATTTCCGTTGCTGTCCACGTAGAAGTCATGAAGCCCTACGTCTATACCTGTCATGCCTCCCGCATTGGGTTTTGGTATGAGCTCTTCTTCTACGCACAGCGATACGTAATATTTACCTGAAGGATCTCTTGATACTGTCGCATTGAGGATGCGTCCTTTGAAGGATCTCGACAGTTTTATCTTTACTTTTCCAACCTTCGGTAGAATAAGATGTTTCCCCTCTACACGTATACAGTTATTTACGTTTCGTGTCCTGTAGGACTGTTTATGAAAATGTTTGCTTTTGTATTTGGGATAACTGTTTCTTTTATCAAAGAAGTTCTGATAGGCTCTGTCTAAGTCTTTAAGACTTTCCTGAAGAGCCATACTGTCACTCGAAGCAAGAAATACGTAAGGTCTGTACTTTTTAAGTGAAGTCAGTATCCTTGAGGAAAGGACATAGTTTATGCTTTGCCCTGATATTTTCCATGCAGTGCGTCTTAAGGTAAGAAAGTAATTGAAAACGAATCTGCAGCAGCCGAAAATGTTTTCTATCCTGTTTATTTGAGCCCTGTTTGGGTATATTCTGTACTTGTAGCCTTTGGTATACAGCATGTACATATTATAGCAAACAAATGTTCGTTTGTCAATTTATTACAGCAATTCATCTCACCGCCTATAGAGGCGGGAGTATTCTTGCTGACTTTTAGATAAAACTGAAACTGAACAACAATACGGACAAGGACATTATCGAATGGCTCGGCAGTCTGGAAAACAAACAGGGAACGATCAAAGATCTGATTAGGAAACAGAACGGATTTGTAGGGGAAAAGAAAATGGCTTTGGGAAATAAACTGGGAATCACTAATAGTGCCGAGTTTGCGAGGCCGGAGGAGAAACTTACAAAAGCCCGCGCTGCTGAATTGTTCGATAAATCCATTCTTCAACAATTCGAGATCGGAACGTATAAGGGACTGCAGCAGATCCACGGATACCTCTTCCAGGACGTTTACGATTTTGCCGGCAAGACAAGAACCGTCAATATCTCAAAAGGCAATGTCCGCTTTGCACCGCTTATGTACCTGGATGCTGCGCTGGACAATATCTCGAAAATGCCGCAGTCTGATTTTGATGAGATCGTTGCAAAGTATGTTGAAATGAACGTTGCCCATCCGTTCAGAGAAGGTAACGGACGGAGTATGCGCATTTGGCTCGACATGATCCTAAGACAGGAGCTCGGGCAGGTCGTCGATTGGAGCCTTATAGACAGGGAAGCATATCTTTCCGCCATGGAACGAAGCCCGGTGAACGATCTGGAAATCAGGCATTTGCTTAAGAATGCCCTGACTGATAAGATCAACGATCGTGAAACCTTCATGAAAGGTGTGGATCAAAGTTACTATTACGAAGGATACAGCTCATTTGTCACAGGGGACAGCAAAACAGACAGCTGAAAATATCCATCACTATCTGTGATATTACTCTGTGTCGGCTTTTCTCAGATTCTTCGGCACAAATTCTATCTTGATAACATAGATGATTATCTAACTTTCCAACAACGCTCTGTTGTTATCTGAACAAAAAACCTCTAAGCACTGGCTTCCATTGCTTAGAGGTTTTCTATACTGCTGCCTCAGACCGATGATCCGGTATCAGTCTACGTAGATCTTGTACAGATCGGAGACCACCAGATTGAGGGGATCGGAAAATTGTATCGTGTAGTCCTGCCCCGTAGCGATAGACGAATCGAAGTACATTATACCGAAGTCGCCCTGCTTCGAATAGCTGATCTGCCAGGGCGCGCTGATGACTACCTGGTCCGAAACGTTCACCTGTTTGGAAAGACCGCTCTCATAATATGAATCCTCCACGAGGACCAGCTCGTAAGTGTAGTACTGTTCGAAGTGTTCTCCGTATCCGAGAGGCTGGCCTGTGTTCCTGTGGTACACCCTGAGAGCCGTGCCCGTAATGTAGACCTCGCAGCTGGCCGTATATCCTTCAGCCGTAGTCGCGGTGATCACCGCATGGCCCAGCTCATTGGCGCCGACCACCCCGTTTGCCACACCCGCTACGTTCACGTCGCTGGAAGTCCAGGTGACCGCGGAATTGGGATCTGCCCCGTTATTGAATGATACCGTAAGGGGATGCAGATGATTCGACGTTTCATTGTTGGAATAGTGGAGCACGATCTTTTCATCGCTCAGGCTTATACCGGGCTTCGGCGCCGGTCTTACCTCCAGAGGCAGATCGTCAGATTTGTCTCCGCACTTTACGGTTATGGTAACGTTGCCCGGCTTTATGCCGTAGATGAGTCCGTCCTTATCCACCGTCGCTATGCTCGTATCGGAGCAGCTGAAAACGATCTGGCTCCTTGCAGATTCCGGAGTGATGTACACGACGGGCTGGCAGTAGCAGAGCTCCTGTACCCAGTACCAGTTGTTTTCCCATGAAAGGCTTTCCACCTTCACCGTCTCCGGTTTGCTTTCCGAACCGCCGGAGCCACCTGAACTGCCGGAACCTTCGGACCCGCCTGAACCGCCTGAACCTTCAGAGCCTCCGGATCCGCCCGAACCGCCCTCGTTTCCCGCGTTGGGATCCACCCACACGGCCTTGAGGGTGATGTTTTCGGTCACGGCGCTGCCGAACTCGTATTCTACTCCGTTCAGAGTCCATTTATCGAATATGTATCCCTCTTTCTTCGGAGTCTCGGGTTTGAGTATGGCATTGCCCTTTTCTGTGGTCTGCGCTTCGACGGCGCTGCCGCCGTCGGTATCGAAGGTGACTGTCATTATCTCTCCTCCCTTGCCGCCTCCGCATGATGCAAGGCAAAGCACCATGGCAAAGACAAGCAGCAAGGCAAATACTCTGTTCTTTTTCATTTCGCTTACCTCCTGACTCCTAAAGTTGACTTTTTTGGCATATAGCGGAGCATCGAAACGCTCCTATACATATTATACACTATATGCTGCATATTCACAAATACGCGTGAATATATGCAAAATGCAGCCCTAGGGCTGCATTTCCCGATCTCAATCCTTCTTTATCTCTTTAAGCGCGTCGTCTATGAGCTTTTCGTATTCATCGGCGCCCATGGCTCCCACGAAAGGACCGTCTACTATCCTGCCTGCCGAATCGACCATATAGCTGGTCGGTATGTACTCGGCGGGAAAATCCACGTAGATCTCGCTCCAGAAAACCAGATTGAGATACTCTACTCCCGTTTCCTCCATTATGCCCTCGGCAGTCCTTACCATTCCTCTGTCCTTTGCGCTGTCTACGTCTATAACGACGCCTACGACGGCGCAGTTCTTTTCCTTCAGCCTTTCATCCAGCAGGGCAAGGTCCGGCATCTCCCTTATGCAGGGCCCGCAGTAGGTGCCCCAGAGATTGACCAGGGTAAGATCGTATTTGCCGAATATATCTTCCGATCTCACAACGTTCCCTTTGAGATCTGTCGTTTCGAAGGATACGGTCTTCATGTCTTCGGTATCTGAAGGGGTCTCATCCTTCGATGCTCCGCACGAGGCGAAACAAAGGAGCATTGCCGCTGCAGTCAATATACATAATATCTTCTTTTTCATACCGTTTCAGTTTCCTTTCCCCTCTTCTTTACTATCTCTTTTCCCATTATCTCGAAGGACAGAGCGTGCACCGGACATACGTCCTTGCATTCTCCGCACCTTATGCACTCGGCGCTGTTGGGGTCTTTCCTGGGATCCACCCTCATGCCGCATACTTTGCTGCAGGCTCCGCAGTCTGTGCAGAGGCCCTCATCCACCCTCATTTTGACCAGACTTACCTTCTGGAATAGAGAATAAAAAGCTCCCAGAGGACATATATATCTGCAGAAAGGCCTGTATATGAATACCGATGCCAGAACACAGAGAAGAAGCACGAGCATCTTCCATCTGAACAGCCAGCCAAGAGCGGGCCTTAAAACGCCGTTCAGAAGCACCAGGGGAATACCTCCTTCCAGAGTGCCCACGGGGCACAGATACTTGCAGAAGTAGGGATCACCCACGCCGTAGCCGTCTCTTGCAAAGAGGGGAAGCCCCACTACCAGGACCGCAAGCACCAGGTATTTAAGAAAGCGGAGCAGCCTGTCCGCTGTCTCCGGAACTTTGAGTTTCGGAGTCGGTATCATGTAAAGGAGTTCCTGTATGAGACCGAAGACACACAGCCACCCGCAAATGAAGCGCCCCGCCAGCATGCCCACCGCAGCGAGGTAACCGAGAACGTAGGAAGGAAATCTCCTGTCTCTGGCGCCCAGGGCTGTCTGAAGAGAACCTATGGGGCAGGCGCCAAGAGCTCCCGGACATGAATAGCAGTTCATCCCGGGCACACAAAATCTCTTGAGAGGGCCTCCGTAAACGGAAGGACCTCCCGGAAGAAAGCCTTTCACATATGCATTTGAAACGATCAGATTTAGTGTCTGGACCGCTTTTCTCAGACGCTTACCCAAGACCTATACACTCCAGACATATCTTCGTGGCTTTTATGAGCACGTCCTTCGCCTCGCCCCTGAAAGCGCCGTATATGCAAACCGCCAGGGCCGCAGCGAAAAGGATGAGGCTTATCCACAATTTTCTTTGTTTCTTCATCGTTTGATACCGATCTATCGTGCCGTGAATTGAACTGCTGTTTGCTGCGCTCATTATACACTATTGCCCTTATCTGTACAAAAAAAACCGTCACGGCACATAGCTCATGACGGCTCGATATTTCTTTGTTTTCTTAAGCTTTCTCAGTCCTTACCTTTTCATATACCGAAATCGTTTTATCCAGGAATTCTTCGAGACCATAGGTCTTCATGTACGTTCTCAATTTTTCTTTCAGCCCGGCCCTTTCTTCCGGACTCTTCGAAATATACTGCTCCGCAAGGGCGCAGAATTCGTCTTCCGTTTCATAGGTCCATCCGTTGGTGCCGCTGACTATCTGGTACCTGTTGCTTTCGTCGAGGCGCTGGAGGGTCATAAGTCCGCTGGACATGCCTTCGAGCATGGATATGGAGTTCATCTCGCTGGTAGACGCCGTAACGTAAAGATCCGAAGCGTAGAAATACGGGACCACGTCTTCGTGGGCAATCATCCCCGTAAAGTACACATTATCCGCAATGCCCAGCTCTTCGGCATATCTCCTGAGATTATCTTCTTCCGGGCCGCCGCCCACGAGTATGAGCTTGACGGACGGGTGCTTTTCTGCGAGCTTACTGAAATATAAGAGAAGAACGTCGACGCTCTTTTCCCTTCCCATCCTGCCTGCAAAACAAAGTACCGCCTCGCAGGAGGAAAGCCCGAGCCTTTCCTTTACTTCTTCGGCCTTTTCTTTATGACACTCAGAGATTCCCGCCACGTTGGGGATGAAATTCACGTC
This sequence comes from Bacillota bacterium, assembly GCA_017432725.1. Lineage (GTDB taxonomy): Bacteria > Bacillota > Clostridia > Peptostreptococcales > Anaerovoracaceae > RUG13409. The sequence goes on along the minus strand of JAFRIQ010000028.1, from coordinate 21,991 downwards.
TCTTTCCACCCTGCAGTTCTCGAGGAAAGTGACGGCCTTTTTGGAAGGAACTATGATCTCGTCCGCCCTGCTGGCTATTACGTGGAAATATCTGTGGGCTATGGATTTGCCCAGTTTATCCGCGTAGTGAGGAAACACGTAATCCGTATAGTCGTCGTACATGGTATGGAGAGTGTATACCACCGGTTTTTTAAGCCTTCTGGATGCCCAGAGCCCGAACATTCCTATGGCGAACTCCGTCTGTATATGGATAACGTCGGGATCGAAATCCCTGATGATGTCGAGCCTGTGGAAACTCAGGGGATTTGTTATACCGTAGCCGTATATCTTTTTTACGGCTCTGCCGGGGCAGTACAAAACGTTGTCCTCGAATATATATTCGTCGACTTTCGGATCGACGGTAGTGATCATGACCTGATGGCCTTTTTTCTCGAGACCTTCCTTGAGTATCCCTATATGGGTGGTCACCCCGCTGACGTACGGCTTATATGTGTCTGTAAAGATGGCTATCTTCATTGATCTTCTCCGTAAAAAATGTTTATTTGTGTATTTTACCATAAATCAGAAATATATTCTCTGGTTTTTATTCCGCAAAGCCCTGCGGCTTTAAATACAAGGCATAGGAGCGGTTTTTCACGGCGAAAAACATTGACGCGGCGGGGCTGCGGTATGATACTTATATGTAAGTAATGTAGGTTTTGAGGTTAATCATATGATCAGAAACAGATCTCTCGGTAAAAAGACACAGATGGCGATGCTCGCCCTGGTACTGGGACTCCTTCTTGCTGCAACCGCTATTTTCGGTTTCGGAATGATCGGAGTTTCCAGGACCATGTCGGCGTCCAACAGAAATCTGAACGATACCATAGGAGAAAAATCCTCGGCATATATGACCGAGGCGTCGAAACAGCGCATACTGGAACTGTCAGGGGAGAAGGCCGCCATAGCGGACGACCTCTTCAGGGAATTCAAGCAGGACGTTCTCACCGCAGCGTCGGTGGCTGAACATATCTACAACAACCCCGGGCTCTACCCTTCCAGGAGCGTGCCCCTTCCGGACGCAGGCAGGGACGGACAGCTTACCATACAGGTACTCTATTCTTCCCATACGAACCCCTGGGATCCGGCAATAGTAAACGAACTTAATCTCATAGGCAACGTACAGGACGTTCTTATGGGCATCAACGGAAACAATAGCAAGATGGCCTCCATTTACGTTGCTACGGAATCGGGATTCATGGTCCAGGCCGACTTCATCCCTGCGAAAAAATATGACGAATCGGGAAATCTCATGCCTCTCGAGGCAAAGGAGCGCCCCTGGTACGTAGGCGCCGCAGAAAGCGGCGAGCCTTACTTTACGCCCGTCACGAAGGACGCCCATACCCCGAGGCTCGGTATAATGTGCGGAGTTCCCGTATACAGGGGAGATGCCTTAGTGTCCGTAGCCGGAGCCGGCATGTACCTTGACGATATGGAAGACCTGGTAAAGAGCGCGGACCTCGGCGGCAGCGGGAATGCCTGCATACTCAACAGAAGCGGGCAGGTGCTCTTTTCCACCTATGCGGACGGTATCCTGGCAGCTGTCACCGATGCTCAGGACCTTCGCCAATGCGAAGACCGGGACCTTGCCGGAATGGCGGCAAAAGCTGTGGACGGTGAAGAAGGCATCTCTGAGCTCATCATAGACGGCGAATCATGCTACGCTGCGTATTCTCCCATGAAGACCGTAGGCTGGTCCATGGTAGTCATACTTTCAAAAGAAGCGGTGGAACTGCCCACGAAGCAGCTCATAGAAAACATGGACGCCATAACGGAGCAGTCCGTAAAGGATGCGGACAGCTACATGAGGAACACGTTTTTCCTTATGATAGGACTCATCTTGCTGTCCGTAGCCATAGCCGTATGGGTGTCCGGAACTCTTTCCCTCCAGATCGTAAAACCCATACAGAAACTCACCGACGAAGTCGGCAATATGCACGGAGACAATCTCGACTTCAGCTGGGATATGGATACGGGAGACGAGACACAGGTCCTCGCGGAATCCTTCTCCTCCCTTACTACCCGTATGAAGGAATATATCGCGGAGAACGAACAGATAACGGCCGAAAAGGAACGCATCAGTACGGAGCTTTCCCTTGCGAACAGGATACAGGCATCCATGCTCCCGAGCATATTCCCGCCCTTCCCTGAAAGGAGGGAAATGGACATATACGCCATAATGGATCCTGCAAGAGAAGTCGGAGGGGATTTCTACGACTTCTTCCTGATAGACAAAGACCATCTGTGCATGGTCATCGCCGACGTTTCCGGAAAAGGCGTGCCCGCGGCCCTGTTCATGATGATATCCAAGACCATAATACAAAGCTATGCAAAGCTGGGCGTATCCCCTGCGCAGATACTCACCATGGCCAATAAAACCATATCCGCCAATAACGAAGAGGACATGTTCGTCACCGTATGGGTGGGAATACTGGATCTGCGCACGGGCAAGATGAAAGCCTCCAACGCGGGCCACGAGTATCCGGTCATAAAAAATAAAGACGGTGAGTTCGAACTTCTGAAGGATAAGCACGGCTTCGTGGTAGGCGGCATGGAAGACATGGTATACAAGCAGTACGATCTCGACATGGAGCCCGGCTCCAAGCTCTTCCTCTATACGGACGGTGTCCCGGAGGCAATGGGCGGAGAAAAAGGAGACGAGATGTACGGTCTTGACCGTCTGCTCAAGACCCTGAACGAACATAAGGACGAAACTGCCGAAGAGATCATCAAAGGCGTTAGAGGCTCCATAGAAGGCTTCGTTATGGACGCCGAGCAGTTTGACGACATAACCATGCTCTGCATTGAATACAAAGGCCAGGACAGCTAGGGAAAAATAGCTCCCGGGTTTTACCTAAACGCGGCGAGAATGCCGGGGAGCCCCTTGGACGTATACTTGATGCTGGCATCAAGCAAAACCAGGAGAAAAACTATGACACAATTCGAACGCATGGAAAAAGGCCTTATCTACGATCCCGGGGATCCGGAAATACTGAAAGTTCAGGCCGTAAATATGAAAAGGCTGCGGGAGCTGCTTCTTTCGCCCGGAGACCCGGAGAAGCTTCAAAAATATATGCGCGAGGTCTTCGCCGAATGCGGAGACGGCTGCTATATAGAGCTGCCCTTCTACGCCAACTGGGGAGGCTGTCACGTGCATTTCGGCTCGGGCGTATATTGCAACTTCAATACGACCTTCGTGGACGACGGGCACATATATATAGGGGACAGGGTCATGTTCGGGCCAAATGTTACCGTAGCCACCGCAAATCACCCCATAGAGCCTTCCCTAAGAGCCAGAGGCCTTCAGTACAACAAGGACGTACGTATTGGGGAGAATACGTGGATAGGAGCGGGGTCTATAATACTCCCGGGAGTCACCATAGGAAAAGATACGGTCATAGGAGCCGGAAGCGTGGTGACCAAGGACATACCGGACGGCGTCGTCGCGGCGGGAAATCCCTGCAGGGTGCTCCGCCCCGTATCGGAAAGAGACAGGGAATATTTCTATAAAGACGAAAAGATAGACTGGGAAAACCTATAGCATAGAAACACACGCAAAGATACAAAGAAGCCCGAAGCTTTCGCTTCGGGCTTTTGCAATATATACGTTTCGATTACTTTTTCTTGACGTACTTTCTGATATCCAGGGCAACGGCGATGACGATAACGAGGCCCTGTACAACGTAGTTGTAGTAGGGGTTGACGCCGAGGAACTGGAGTATGATCTTCAGGAGTTCGAATACGAGGACTCCGATGAGTACTCCGGATACCGTTCCTATACCGCCCGTGGTGGATACACCGCCTATGGTGCAGCCTGCGATGGCTTCGAGCTCATATCCCTGAGCAAGACCCGAAGATGCTCCGCCGGACTTTGCTGCCAGGAGATATCCTGCCAGTGCATACATAATTCCTGCTGTCATATAGATGAGCCTTACGGATCTTCCGGTGTTGACACCGGATACTTCAGCAGCGACTTCGTTTCCGCCTATGGCGTACATATATTTGCCGTGGGTCGTCTTGTTGTAGATGAACCAGAACAGTCCGAACATGACCACCATGACTATGAGAAGATGCGGAAGGTTGAACTCCCTCGGGTTCCCCCATCTTCCGGCGATGACATCGATATATTTCTGCTGGAATCCGCCTATGGGCTGCGCGTTGGTAACGACGAGACAGATACCGTAGACTATGGTCTGCATACCCAGTGTCGCGATGAAAGGAGGAACGTGAAGTCTGGAGATGACCGTTCCGTTCATATATCCGATGAATGCTCCTACGACCAGCACTATGAGAAGTATGAGCCACATGTTCATTTCAGGGAAGGGTGAAACACGCCCTGCGTAATCGCCTCTCTGGATGAGTATGCCTGCTATACATCCGGCAAGACCGACCTGACGGCCTGCGGAAAGGTCAGTACCCTTGGTTATAAGACATCCGGATACGCCCAGAGCTATGACGAACCTGATAGTGGTGTTTGCGATCAGGTTGCTCAGGTTACCCCATGACGCGAAATTTTCAACACCGATACCCATGACGAGAGTTGCGGCAAGAAGCAGCGCAACTATGGGGTTCTCTTTAAAATACCTAAAAAACTTTTTCATTTCCTTTGAACCTCTCTATTCGAATTGAGTTGCAAGACTCATAATCTTTTCCTGCGTCATGTCTTCGCCTTCGACGAAGCCTGTGACTCTTCCGTCGCACATTACCATGATGCGGTCTGACATACCGATGAGCTCGTCCATTTCGGAAGAGATCATGATGACAGCTCTTCCTTCTCTGGCAAGTTCCTCGATGATGCAGTAGATCTCATATTTCGCGCCTACGTCTATTCCTCTCGTAGGTTCGTCGAGGATGAGCACGTCGGGATCGTTGGCAAGCCATCTGCCTACCAGCACCTTCTGCTGGTTGCCGCCGGAAAGGCTCTGTATCTGTGTCTTGGAGGACGGTGTCTTGATGTTCATCTTCTTGACGTTGTCCTGGACCAGATCCTCTACCTTTGCGTTATCTATATACAGATTGTGCTTCAGATATTTTTTGAGAGACGCAACGGAAATATTGTCTGCCACTGACAGAACTCCCAGGATGCCGCTTCCTCTCCTGTCTTCGGTGAGCATTGCGATGCCCTGGTCTATGGCGTCTTTGGGTCGGCTGATCGAGATCTCTTTTCCTTTGTACAGTATCTTGCCCTTTGTATGTGATCTGATACCGAAGAGACCTTCCATGAGTTCGGTCCTCTGGGCGCCCACGAGTCCTGCGACGCCGAGGATCTCTCCGGCTTTGACTCCGAAGGATACGTCCCTGAAGCTCTTGGGATTGATGGAGGTAAAGTCCTGTACCTCGAATATGACTTCTCCGGGCTTGTTGTTCCTCTGAGGATAGAGGTTCGAAAGCTCGCGGCCTACCATCTTGGTGATGATGAAATCGTTGGTCAGGCCCTTTGCGTCCCAGGTACCGATATACTGGCCGTCTCTCATGATGGTGACTTCGTCGGAGATCCTTAAGATCTCGTCCATCTTGTGAGAGATATATACTATAGCAACTCCCTCTTCCTTGAGCTCGTTCACTATCCTGAACAGAGCGTCTACTTCGTTCTGTGTAAGGGAAGAGGTAGGTTCATCCAAAATGAGGACCCTGCAGTTCGCGGATATGGCTTTCGCTATCTCCACCGACTGCATCTGCGATACGGAAAGTTCGCCCACCTTCTGCTTGGGGTCGAAGTTCATGTGGACCTTCTTGAGAAGGGCCGCCGTATCGTCGTACATTTTCTGATGATCCACGACTTTGATGAAGCCGAGGACCTTCTTCATAGGATATCTTCCCAGATATATGTTCTCTCCTATGGTTCTTGCGGGTATGGGCTGGAGTTCCTGGTGCACCATGGCTATGCCCTTGTTAAGAGCATCCATGGGGTTGTGGATCTCTACCTTTTCCCCGTCCATATATATCTCACCCTCGTCCATGGTATATATGCCGAACATACATTTCATGAGGGTGGATTTCCCGGCGCCGTTCTCTCCCATGAGAGCGTGGACCTTGCCGGGTCTGAGCTTCAGCTGTACGTTGTCGAGGGCTTTGACGCCCGGGAACGACTTGCTGACGCCCCTCATTTCAAGAGTGTATTCACTCATTCCTATTCCTCCGCCAAAATTAAGGATTTTGGTTTAAAAAAGCGGGCAAGCTATTGCTTGCCCGCCGTGTCCAAAGCGGACGTTTTCTTGATTCAAATTACTGGATCTTTACGTAGTCTACCCAATACCAGTTATCGAGAGCTTCGCCGTTGAGAGCCTTGATAGCTGCATCGACTGCCTTGTGGGACTGTCCTACGTGGTCGTTAAGAACGGTTCCTGTCATTGTTCCGGCCTTGACCATGTCCTGGCACTCCTGAAGAGCATCGACTCCGAGGAGATAGATGTCCTTGCCGACTGTTCTGCCTGCTGCGGAGATAGCCGCTGCTGCGCCGAGAGCCATAGCGTCGTTGTTGCAGAATACGACTTCAATCTTTTCACCATACTGTGCGAGAGCACTTGCTGTGATTTCTTCACCTTTTTCCTGTTTCCAGTTTCCAACCTGATCTGTGAGGCATTCTACCTTGATTCCGGCGTCTGTGAGAGCCTTGATGGAATACTCTGTTCTGTACTGAGCATCTGTGTTCTCGGGGTCGCCTTCGATCATGATGTAGGAAACTGTTCCGTCTCCGTTCACGTCGCCGTGGTTGTCAAGACCGACTACAATTTCGCCCTGATATGTTCCGGACTGTCTTGCATCTGCTCCTACGTAGCAAACTGTCGGGTTGTTGGTCATGTTCTCAGCTGCCGGCTCTCTGTTGATCAGGATGAGCGGGATGCCTGCGTCAACGACCTTCTTTACGAGTGCTTCCGCGGAAGAGGTCTGAACGAGGTTGAGAATGATGACGTCAACGTTCTGAGTGATGAACGTGTCGATCTGCTCGGACTGTGTTGCCATGTCGTTCTTTCCGTCAACGATGGTGATGTCATACTTTACGCTGTCTGTCTCAAGGGACTTCATGTAGCTCTCGAGCTCGTTTCTGTAAAGTGTCATGAAGTTATCGTCGAACTGATAGATGGAGACGCCTACCTTGTAGGTCTTGGTCTCGTCTTTCTTTCCGCATGCTGCGAATGAGAAGATCATGACAAGTGCTAATACAATAGCTAATACTTTTTTCATTTTTTCCTCCTGTTTTAAATGCGCGTTAAAATAACGGCTTCATTACTCTTAATTATATTCTTCTCTAAAAAAACAACAACTGAATTGTCTTGGATTTTGCAAAAATAATAGAGTTGTTTATTGCTATCGTACAATAATTTACGGATATTTTGTTGAAATGAACAAAAAATATATTTCTGCTGTCTCAGATACGGACGGTGAGGACGTTAAGACCCAGGATGTTCTGATATTCCACAGAGTCAGCCAGACTGTAGAGCATCCTTATGCCGATGTTCTTCAGGGGATCTTCGGGATCTATGATATCCTTTCTTTCCGAAGGGTCGAAGGCAATGCAGTCATCCTTGATCCTGATGATGAGCCCGCCGTTTTTCTCCGCGACTCTGACGTCTATGGAATGGTTCTTTTTATCCTTTGTGAAACCGTGCTCTACGATGTTGCCCGCAGTCTCCTCCACGGCAAGGCCCGCCAGATAGGATCTCTTTTCATCTATTCCCTTCTCTTTGCAGAAGCTCATTACCGCGTCCGAAAGCTTCACCACTTCTTCCATGGTATCCACGGATATGTCTATCCTGCTGTCCTCGCCGTAACCGAAACCATCCGGTATGACAAGAAGGTCTTCCATACTTCTTGGGAAACGTTTAAGACACGCCCATGAGTATATGAGGACGAACAGCGTCGTTACGGTGCCGTTGCAGATATTGGCGTAATATACACCGTCTATGCCAAGATTCGGCACCAGAAGAGCGGAGGCCGCAACCATGGTGACCACTCCGTCGAGAAGGGCAAGGGAGTGTATCAGAAGCTGCTTGTTCATTGCCTGTCCGTAGCAGGTGAAATGCATGCATATGACTGACAGAGGCATGCAGAAGGGTATGATCCTGAAACCTCTCGCGGTCATCTGAAATACCTCCGAAGAGGGATCTTTGAAATACATGCCCGCTATGGGTCTTGCGAAGATGATTATACCCGCCGCAACGGCGCACATAAGGGGTATGAACCTGAGGAAAACGACCTTCATAAGATCCTTGAGTGTCTGCCTGTCTTCTTCCCCCGCGCTGACGCTTACGAGCATCCTGAAGACCGCGACCATTCCGGTAGGTATGGCCCAGAAAAGGGGCATGAATGAATTGCAGGCTGAAAACGCCGACAAGCCCAGGGCTCCGACGTAGGAAAGTATAAGGGAATTGAGGACTACGCCTCTTACAGACTGATATCCGAAGGACAGCGCTCCCGGAGCACCTATCCTGACTATATCCTTTGAGTCAGCCCATTTAAGACCCTTCGGGCTGAAGCGGAGAAGCGCTTTCTTGGACAGGAAGTATTCGGCCTGCACCAGGAAGAATACCCAAAGACCTATGGAAGACGCCAGAGCCAGACCGAAGATCTGCATCTTAAGGCGGCTTACGAAAAGATAGTCCAGAACCAGATTCACCAGTATGTAGCTGATGCTGGCAGCGAAGGTCCTTTTGGTCTGGTTCTCAAGGGACAGAAAGCCCGAAAGCTGCTGCCCCAGGATCTGGGGAAGTATGCCTATGGACATGCCTATGATATAACTGTTGAAAAGAGGCCTGAGCACGGGATCCTTGGTAAAGAGACCTGTCAGATCGAATATGCCGCATAGGAGCAGGAACGCCGTTATAAGCAATGAGAAGCCTAAAGATATGATGATGTCCAAAGAGAAGACGTCCCGTATCCTGTCCAGCATGTTTTTCCCTTTGAACTCGCCGCAGAGTATCTGGGCGCCCCCTACGAGCATCATGCCTATTGCTCCCACGAGGAGGGAGACAGGAGAGAAAAGCCCCACTGCACCCATGGCTTCCTCGCTGATGAAATTGGACGCGAAGATCCCCGATACTATGCCGTTGATGGCGTTGACCATGGCAAGGAGTATCTGGACCGGAAGCAGCCTGAAGCAAAGCTTCGATATGAGTTTGAAATCACTTTTCTGATCTGAGTTATGCATATTTGCCATATCCTAAATATATTCAGCCAATCAGTCTTTCCATCGTTTCGAACAGCGTATCGGGATCCACCGGTTTAGACAGGTGGGCGTTGAGCCCCGCCTGCATGCTGCGCTGCACGTCTTCGTCGAAGGCATTGGCGGTAAGGGCGATGATGGGTACCGATGCGGCGTCCTCTCTGTCCAGGCTCCTTATGGCTCTCGTGGCCTCGAGCCCGTCCATTTCCGGCATGCGCATATCCATTAGGACAGCGTCGTAGTATCCGGGCTCGCTGCTCTTGAACATCTCCAGGGCCTGCCTGCCGTTTTCTGCAAGCTCTGCTTTGACTTCCCTTCCCTCTAGCACCATCATAATGATCTCGGCGTTCACCGGTACGTCTTCGGCAAGAAGGACTCTGCGTCCGCGCAGATCCACGGCTTTCTTTTCGCCGGCAGGCCGATCTTCTTGCGGCGCGTCATCCTTTGAGTCAGATTCGCCGAAGGTGACCGTTACGGTGAAAGTGGAACCCTTGCCCTCTTCGCTGGCCACGTCTATATGGCCGTTCATCAGTTCCACTATGCTTTTGCTTATGGGCATCCCGAGGCCCGTCGAACCGTACATGCCCGGAGAAGCGTTATCGCCCTGGGCGAAGGGATCGAAGATGCGGGGAAGGAATTCCTTGCTCATGCCTATGCCCGTATCGCTGACGATGAACTTAAGCACCGCGCTTTGATCGAAACGGGGTCCTTCCTCTACGGTGAAATCTATCCTGCCGCCTTCCGGCGTGAACTTCACCGCATTGCCCAGTATGTTGATGAGGACCTGCTTGAGCTTCACAGCGTCCCCTATGTATTTTTCATCGACCCTCCCCTTTGTATTGAACTCATAATCAAGGCCCTTATCCCTACACTGGCCTCCGATAATAGTATTGACCTGGTCCAGAGCTTCGGTCAGGGAGAATTCCTCTTTGCGTATGGTCATTTTCCCGGACTCTATGCGGCTCATATCGAGGATCTCGTTGATGATCTCGAGAAGATGCCCGGCGGCATCTCCTATCTTGCCGAGATACTCCATGGTCTTTTCTCCCGCGTCTTCGCCCGCCATAGCGATATTGTTGAGCCCTATTATGGCGTTGAGCGGGGTCCTTATCTCGTGGCTCATGCTGGAGAGGAAGGCTGTTTTTGCCCTGCTGGCATTCTCCGCCGCAGCCAGAGCGTCTTTCAGAGCTTCCCTGCTTTCCGACAGCTCTCTCTTCTGCTCCTGGTCTCTTTTCGCGGCATCCTCAAGCTCCTTGCGGTATTCCTCCTTTTCATCCTCTACGACGAAACTGTGGAGAAGGCAGGTCCCCAGCATATATCCCATGGCGTAGAGAGGAAGCAGAGGATAAAAGACCTGTATGCTGATGAGCACCATCATGGCGATACCGAAAAAGCCTATGGTCATGTGGCGCAGCCTCACGCTTCCCTTTGCCCTGAAGGCGACGGTAAGGGTATATACCGACGTGGCGGAAAACATGAATATCTGTATCCCCAGGGTTATATACCTTGCGATACCCGCATGGTACTCTCCCCCTTCGCCGAAGCTGAAGAGTATTGGCGTAAAGAAATTGACGGCTATGAATACGAGCTCCAGGGCAAAGAACGCGCGTCCTGTAACTTTCAGGGTCTTTTCAAAGGCGTTCCCCGTATCCAGATATGAAACCACGTACTGGGTCCAGAGCATGACGGCTCCCACCATGGCCGCAAAATGCACGGCGGTGTCCGCATAAAGGAGCTTTATGAGGTGATGAGAGTCAAGAATGCCCCAGACCCCAGAGAAGGTCAGTCACAAGATAAGCGAAGACACCCATAAGAAACTTGCGGTAATTCCGCTGGGTGACCGTCAGTTCCTTTCCGGTCCTGCTCCAGAATATATCCCTGTTGTTTATCATAAGGATGATACTGGCCAGTATCCCTATGATCGAATATGTCATGCCGCATCTCTCCTTTCAGCACTTCTGTATTTGATATTCCCGGTACGCCCCAAAGCGCCCGGGGACGCTTTCTTTCTTACACGGGCAGCGTAACGCCTACCTTTTCATCTGTCACGGAGCGGAAGATCATGGGGATCATCTTTTCTGCTATCTCCAGATAGCTCGTATCTTCTCCCTGATTTAGCCAGAAGACCGAAATGCCGCTGGCAGACATGAGCAGATATTCGGCGACAGCCTTGCTGTCGGTATCTCTGTCTACGGTCCCGAATCTTTTCCCTTCCTCCAGGAATGCCGTTATGGCTTTGCTGGCGTTATCCGCGGACAGAGTCTTGTAATTGCCCTGAAGAAGCTTGGGAGCGGCGAATATGGTCTGCCTTGCCACGTCCTTCGAAAAGCTGTCCATAAAGGAAGCGGTGCTCATGAAAAAATCGCATATGGACTGGTAAGGAGTTTTCAGGTTCTGCGGCGTCAGATCAAGATGCGACGCGCCCTTTTCGAGTATCTCGTAATAGAACTGAAGCAGCACCCCGTCCTTATCTCCGAAGAAATTGTAGAAGGTGCTGGTGGTTATGCCGGCCTCTTTGCATATATCCCTGATGGTGGCCTGTTCATAGCCGTATTCGGAGAACATCCTCATGGCAACTTTGTATATGCGCTGCTTTTTTTCTCTCGATCTTTTTTCCTGGTTAGTCAGTCTTTCTTTCATGCGTAACCGCCCTTTATTTCCAATATATAGGAAAACCATGTTTTCCTTGACTCTGATTATATCACAATGGTATTATCAAAACAAGTTATGTAACATGTTCCAAAACAAGTTTTTCTAACAGCGGTGAAAGAGAGGAAGAAATGTTTTCAAAAGAATTCAATGAAAAGGTGCAGATGTTTAAAGATGCGTCGTTTTTTAAACATACGCCTGTGACCCCGAACCTTTCCAATGACTATACCTGGAAAGTACTCGATTCCGGATATCCGGTAAGAAAAGCATATTACGATTCCAAAGTGATGGACAAGATAGTATGCGAGAACCATGAAAGATACAGATTCGACGCATATCTCGATCTTGGAACGCGAAATCACTTTCCCCAGATGGACGCTCTCGGAGGCGGTTCATACACCCTGAACGAAGAAACGGGCGGTATAAACGTAACGGACGCTCCCACCATGACCGCGGACGACTATGACGCCTTTGCGGAAAACCCCACTAAGTGGCTCAACATACTCTTCCAGAGGAAGTTCCCGGACCTTACAACAGATCAGTTCGTAAAAGCCACCATGGCCTTCCTTCAGGCTTCCGGTTTCCAGAAGAACATAGAAGAGAAATTTGCAAACAAATACAATATCCCCACGATGGTCTCAACCAGCACCAACGTATCCTCACCCTTCGAAACCTTCCACAGCAGCTTCAGAGGAATAGCGGGCATATCCCTCGATATGAGAAGATGCCCTGACAAGCTGGACAACGTTATACAGTCCTACTGGAAGAACATCTCCATGGGAAGCCTGCAAAGAGCGGTGGGAAATCATGAGCACAGCTATATCGCAGACGTATATATCGGACTCATAGCCCATGCCATAATGAACGGAAAGCAGTTCGACAGATTCTACTGGCCCTATCTCAAGGAGATATTCGACGCCTGCGCAGATACGGGGAGCATGGCTTACATATACGTGGAGAGCACCGTGGCAAGATTCGCGGATCACTTTGCGGATATACCGGTGGGCAACGCGATGATGCACCTGGAACTGGACGACATTTTCGAAATGAGAAAGGCCCTTCCGAAGATGCCTCTCGTGGGAGGTCTCACCACTGATATGCTCGGCACAGCGGATCCCAAGACCTGCGTCGACCGCGCAAAGATGCTCATAGACGAAATGGGAGACGGATTCGTTATCTCCCAGAACAAGATGCTCTCTTTCAGAAACGACTGCAGGAGAGAAAACCTTATAGCCGTGAACGATTTCGTTCGCAATTACGTACACTAAGGACGGGAGGTATATCATGAATATTTTAAAAGCTGTCATAGATCAGAAAAAAGCAGTCAAAGCTCTCAAGAACGTTCCCGTATACAGCGAAGAATGGTGGGCAAAGATACCCGATACCGTCACCTTCGTAGATCCGGAACTCAGGCCTATAATGGTCTTTGCCGTAGTCTTCGGAAGCATACAGATGTAGCTTACAGAAAACCAAAACCGCGCGTCGTGAACGCGCGGTTTTCTTTTGCATCTGTTACACTTCCTTCTATTTCATCGTCAGCATTATGTATATGATTCCCGACATGTTGCAGAGGAAATGGGCGGCGGTGCTTACAAGGCAGTTGCCCGTCTTTTTAAATGCAGCAGAATAAATAAGGGCATCGATGAAGATGCCGGCAAGGTCGTAAACCACCACTCTGGTGTCTCCTGCAGAAAAATGGGCAAGAGCGAAAAATGCCGAAGACAATATCATGCACAAAGGATAAGGAAAGATATCCATTCCCTTTCCTGTGAAAAAGCCCCTGAAGGCTATCTCCTCGCCAAGGGCTGCTACGAGGAACTCTCCCGCAAGCAAGGCAATATTACCGTAATCCAGTACGTCTTCCGTACGGCCGAACACGTGATCTACGTAGCCGCTTCCGAAAAGCATGTTCCCTAAGATTATGGAAGCTATGGAAGTGACTACGGGAAGCAGCATGAAGATCAATGCGCCGGGTTTCTTAAGATCACTGAAGAAGGTCCTGAAGCGGAGACCCGATTCTGCATCGGGAGTCTTCGCAGCCGCCTCGACTATGAAGAAAAAGGCAAGGCCGACGAACATGGAATATTTCGCAACGTCAAGACCCGGAACGAATCTCGTAAGTATCATCAGTATCATGACCGAGATACCTGTAAGCGTCAGCACTTTGCTTTTATCGTTTTTTTGCGATGCACTCATATCGGTAAACTTCCTTTTCCCTAAACTTTTTCTATCTCCTTCTTCGCCAGCCATCCGCGGAAGATGCCGCCTTCGAACACCGAAGCGATGATGAAGAAAACGTCCGCAAAGAGGATGAAGACGAAGGAGGGTATCAGTATCCTGGTATATTTCTTCCCGGCGCAGCTTCCTTTGGATATATGGCTGCCCATACGTCCGAGGTAATAAAGGACTCCCAGATTGAAATAGAGAAGAAGAGCGGCGTTTTCTCCGAAGCTTATCCAGGCTTCCTTGCTGAAGAAGGCCCCGGTGTTCACTATGCTCAGCACCGTATTAAGGACCAGCAGAGCTATATCCACTATGAAGAGTATCCTGGTGACGTTGAGCATAACGCCTCCGCCTATGCCCACGCCTCCGCCGAAAGGAAGGCCGCTGCGGCTGCAGAAGTTTTCGAAGCACTGCATAAGAGGCTCGTTCTGACTCCCTTCTATGAAACCGTTATTTGCGATGCAGTATACGCAGGGATGGATGTTCTCTTCTTTGCAGAAGCACTCCATCTCCTTCATGAAACGGAGCACGTGGGAAGGAACGCTGTCCACGTACAGGGGAAGTCCGAATACCACCGCATCGGCATCCTTTATATTTTCGAGTATGCGCCCGTGATCCGCCGGGCCGCGGAGCGTTTCGCTGACCTTCTTTCCTCTTACGAAAAGTTTCTGAAGGAAAAGGAAATATGAGCTCGCGCTGAACTTTTTCTTAGGGCTGCAGTTTATATATACCGTCTTCATATCACTTCCTCCAGCCTTGAAAGGTCTTCGAGAAAATAAACTTCAGAGCGTTCGTATCCGTCGTTAAGGGCATTGCGCTCAGCCAGATAGCGGAAGGATTCTTTCTCTTCCTCCGTGATGTCGCCGTATACGATCACCTTCCAAAGATCGTGCTTACCGTAGCGCAGAGTGTGATGCATCTGCTTTCCTCTGTAGGTGCTGAAGGGCGTCGACGTTCCTATGGAGCGGTCCAGCACGTTCTTGACCGGCGCGCTGTATCCTCCGTAAAGATTTTCCGTCACTATGACCAGCTCGTCCGCATGGCCTATGACGCGGCATACCTTTTGGAGCTTATCCTTCATGAAGCATTCGGCAGGGTGTTTGGTCCAGCAGCCGAAGCATCCTTGGCAGGGAGCATATTTCCCGTCTGCCGGTAATGCGAGATCGCATCCTGCTGCCAGTATCCCGCCGTATTTTTCTCCAAGATCGTGCAATATGACTTTCATTCTTTATCCTCCCGGACGGCGGCCATCATGGCCCCGTCCCATGCGTTTTCAAGATGTTTTGCTATGATATCTTCGTCGAGCTCAAGACCGTTGTTCGCTATGAGGCTAGCATAGCCGTGAACAAAAAGTGCGACTGTGATGAACACCTGCTTCGTCTTTTCCATATCAAGGCCCGTGCCTTCCTTCATTGCGGAAAGAACGGGCAGCATCTCCTCCGAGTCGATCATGCTGAGAAGATCCGGCGCGCCGGCGCCTCCGGACTGAAAAAGAAAGCGGAAAAGTTCAGGCTCTTCTGCGGCAAAGCGCACGTAGTTAAGTCCTATGGAAAGGATGGGGTCCGTGCCCTCGCGGGCTGTAAGCAGATATTCCGTATGCATGCGGTCTGCCCGCTCGTATACGGCGTCTTTAAGCTCTTTCACCGTACTGAAGACGTACATCACCGGCTGGGTGGAACACCCTATATATGCCGCCAGCTTTCGAACGGTAAGGGCCTCGTGACCCTTTTTCCTTATGAGCCGGACCGCGCTGTCTATTATCTCTTCTTTCGTTACGCTCGCTTGTTTTGGCATAGGTCCTCCGAAAATATGGATACATATAATAACACCTGTTATGTTATTCTTGCCCGTCCCCTTTGTCAACGGCAGAAAGACAAAAAAACACCCCGCGGCAAAAGCCGCGGGATGTCCCTGTCTTGATGCTATTCTTCCCAGAAGAGCTCGTCCAGAGTCTTCCCGAGAGCCTTGCATATGGCTCTGCAAAGGTTGATGGTGGGATTGTAGTCTCCCTTTTCTATGGAGTTTATGGTCTGCCTGGAGACGCCTACCATATCGGCAAGATCCTGCTGGGAAAGGTCCAGGGCGGCTCTTGCGCTTTTGAGTTTAAGATTTTTCATCGCTCTTTCCCTTTCCTTTCTACTCTTCTTCCTCTCTTAAGTCCTTCCTGTGCTTAAGGAACAGGACTACGGCTATGACGAGGAAGCCCGCCGCAAGTTCTATGGCGCAGAAACCTACCCTGAAGAGCCTTGATCCGGAACCGTTTCCGAAGGGATCCATCTTGGCTGCGAGACGCATGTTGAAGATACCGGAGGCAAGGTTCATAAGGAAGATGATGCCCAGGACTATTACGTTCCTGACCCTGTTCTGATTGAGGGCGAAATAGCATTCATGCCAGATGGAGTAAGCCGCGCTCACAGTCACACAGAGAACGAGACCTCCCATATATACCGGAGTGTGGAGACCGCTGCCTATGAATCCCAGGGCATCGGCTATGAACATTATGAGCAGATATCCTATGATGGTATAGAGACCTAAGGCAGAGGCCTTTCCTCTTTCCATCTGCTGGCGCTCATCGTAATCGGCTTTTCTGATGCCGTCTTTTCCCACGTAGGCCAGCATGATCAGTATGAGCATGCCGGATACGCTGACTATGACCAGGGCAAGCCACAGATTGGAGCTCACTCCGTTTTCGGCGCTGACCGTGCCTCTGTAGGAAACGACCAGCTTATCGTCCTTTTTGAAGCTGTCCCATTCGAACCAGTCGGCCATGGTTTCCGCGCTCTCCGTTCCGAAGTACTTAGCCGCAAAGTCCGCGTAGGCTTCCCTGCTGGTAAGATAATAGAAGGTGAGAGTGTAGTTTCCGGCTTTCATGTTTATGGTCGTGTCTACGCTCATCCAGCCTGCGGATGTAGCGTAGACGCAGGGGTCGTCCGCCGAGCTTATGACGCAGCCCGTGATGAAAGAATAATCGGAAGGCTGAAGATCCTTAAGATCCGAAAGTTCCTTTCCCATGGGCGTCCATATGAGCGAAACAGTGTGATCGCCGTCCTCGTCTATACCGAAATCCATGCTCACCTTTTCGGGTTCTGCTTTTCCGCCCTTTATCTCAAGGTTCTTCTGCGCCGAGAAGGAATAGCCGCTGTCATTCCTCGCGGCGCCTATCATGCCCCAGATCCCAGCTGCAGCTGCCAGAGCCAGGACCAGTATGAGTATCAATGCTGTAGTCTTTTTCATTGTTTTTTCTCCTTTGACTAAAAATTATGCCTTTAAGGATGATCATCTGGCATCAATATATTCCTCGCACGACAATATGTCAAGTATATTTTACAAAAAGTACGAAATATTTTTAAACCGTCTTTTCATTCCTGCTGCGGTGTATAATGAGGAGTAATCATTTTTCATACATTTTAAGCAAAGGAGGCACCCTATGTTCAAATTCTGGGGAGACGGCTCCCAGGCGGCTAAAGATATGGTGAATGCCATAGCCGTAAGGAGCACAGACAATTTCAACTGGACCTTTATATTCATCCTCGCAGTGGTCTTCTACGTCTACTGGTCCGAGGTAAAGAACAAGAACACCAAAGCCATATGCGCGGGCTTCGCCCTCTACGGAGTGCATTGGCTCTACGAGATAGCCAACGCTGTCATAGGCCACTTCTTCGGTTACCCCCTGTGGTCGGTTAGCAACGCTTCCACCACCTTCATACTCCTCATAGGAGTCTGCTGGGAGCTTTCCATGATGTTCTCCCTGGCAGGGATAATATCCTGGAAGATGCTGCCCGACGACACGAGCACCATGTACTTCGCAAAGAACGGAAGGAAGGGAATCAACTGCAGACTTGTAGGCGCCATAGAGATGGCCCTCCTCTTCGCCCTCTTCGAATCCTTCCTTGCGGGCACCTCCAACGGATCCTTCATTTGGGTATACAAATGGTGGGGCGTATGGCCCGTATTCATCACCACCTACGTTCCCTTCTTCCTGGCGGCAAACTACGTGCCGGATATGGAACCTAAGAAAAGGCTCCGTTTCCTTCTCTGCCTCTGGGGTACGGTAGCCCTGCTGCTCATCGTTCTGATCCCGGCGGGGATAATCTAAAAAAGTAAGCTATATATGTAGAGCGGAGCGCGGAAATGCACTCCGCTTTTTCATACTCATTGTGCCAAACCGCCGTTTAGAAGGTATAATACAAATGTACACATTTCATATATCCGGGATCATATATACAAAGGAGAACCGATGAGCAGTTTCGAAAATTTGAGGATCGTTGACAACTTCTATCAGACGTCGCTTTTCTTCCCCATGCCTACAGTGATCATGTCCACGCTGTGCGAAGACGGAAAAACGAATCTGGGACCATATTCCCTGGTCCAGCCATATTACGTTGCGGGCAAGGATTTCTACGCCATGCTCCTTTCCTGCAGAAATTCTTCCAATACCGCGCAGAACATACTGAGGAACGGCAAGTGCGCCATCAACTTCATAGACGACAGTCCCAGGACCTTCAAGGAAGCGGTAAAACTCAGCTGGCCTGGCGACACCACGGAAGAAAAGATGAAAAACTGCAATTTCAGACTGGAGAAGAGCCAGATAGAAGAAGAGACCGGCGAGCCAAGGCCCATGGTCCTGTCCGACGCCATCCAGGTCATAGAATGCACCTGGGTGAGAGAACTGGATCATGCCGAGAACGACCTCCCGGGACAGCTGGACGGTTACGAACCGCCCTATCACGATTTCAACGGCATAACCTCCAAGTTCGGCGCACACTTCATACTTAAGGTAGACAGGATCCTTATGAAGAAACAGTACAGCGACGCCATAATAAGGGGAGTCACCGCTAAAGACTTTCCGCCTCTTCCCGTGGACTACGGTTACAGAGACAGCAAAAACTTCTGGTTCCACAGAAAGAAGAGGATGAGAGCGGAGCTGCTCCCCATGAGAGAAGCGTCTCTCGACTCCGTAAGATATGCTGCCGACAGGATAGACGATAAGGTCAAATTCACCGACGACGCTCTGAAGAGGCTCCTCAACGTTCCCCGTATTTTCCTTCCCGTAGCGCTCAAGGGCTGCGTGGACTGGGCAAAGGAAAACGGAGTCGAGCTCATAACAGAGGAGCATATGGATATAATCAACGACAAGAGATCCAAAGAAAAGAACAAGTAAAATATGCGCATATGAAAACAGCGCCACGAGGCGCTGTTTTACATTGCTTTATACTTTTTTCTTAGTTCATATATATCGCTTAAGCTTCCGCAAGAGCCCTGCACTTCTCAAGAAGGCTAATGATGGGCAGCTGCTGGGGGCATGCTTCCTCGCACTGGCCGCACTGTATGCAGTCGTCGGCCTTGCCCCTTCCGGCGGTGACAATCATATATTCTCTCTGGGTACGGAAAGCGGGGCTTCCCTTCTTTCTGTTCTCCACGGCGAAGATCTCGGGGATGGGTATGTCCATGGGGCAGCCTTCCGTGCAGTAATGGCAGGCCGTACACGGTATGGACTGGTCTTTTGCTATGGCTTCCTGAGCCTTTGCTATGACCTCCATCTCGTGCTCGTCAAGAGGCTTGAAATCAGTCATATAGCTTAGATTGTCTTCCATCTGTGCAAGGGAAGACATGCCGCTCAATACTGCCAGTATGCCCTCCTGGGATGCTGCGAAACGCACCGCCCAGGATGCGTAAGACATGCCGCTGTTTTCCGCGTCGAATATCTTCTTGACAGAGTCTATGGGGTCTGCAAGTATGCCTCCCTTGACCGGCTCCATGACCGTGACGGGCTTTCCGTGAGCCCTGCATATCTCGTGGTTCCTTCTTGACTGTACGCCCGGGTTCTCCCAGTCGGCGTAATTGAGCTGAAGCTGTACGAACTCAACGTCCGGATGCTTTTCAAGAAGCTCTTCCAGAAGCTCAGAATCTCCGTGGAAGGAGAATCCGTAGTGCTTTATGAGGCCCTGCTCTTTAAGTTCCTTTACGTAGTCCCAGATGCCGTACTCTTCGTACTTTTGGTAGTTGCTGCGCTGAACGGCGTGCACCAGGTAATAATCGAAATATCCGGCGCCGGTCCTCTCCAGGCTTATCTTTATCTCTTCCTTGGCTTTCTTTTCATCTATACCGGTGGGCATGACCATGAGCTTGCTTGCAAGGGTATAGGAATCCCTTGGATATCTTTCAACCAGAGCCTTCCTTATGGCCTCTTCAGATCCGGGATATACGTAAGCCGTATCGAAATACGTATGTCCGCTGGCAAGGAAGAGATCCACCATCTTCTTTACCTGTTCCACGTCTATCTCTCCGCTTTCGAGCTGAGGAAGTCTCATCAGACCGAAACCGAGTTTCTTGTTTCCCATATCGCTTCTCTCCTTTCGCGCGTCTTCTTTTATTCAGTATACCATACGGGGCCCCGTGTACTGTTCTTTTTCTTCTTCAGGGACCTCCCAGGAAAGGACCCTTTCCTTCATCCCCTCTATGTCCAGGACTCCGTAGGCGAAACCTTTTCTCACCAGTTCCGCCGGCACGTACTCGTCGTATTTCTCGAAGACAGGCACTTCCTTTTCATATACCAGTTCCATGGGATCGAAGTCTTTTTCAGCTTCCTCCCGCACTATGCGGTAGAAATCCTTTTCGGATACCGCCATGGTGAACTGCATGTAATAGGGCCGCGAAGACGAAAAGCCCTTTAGGCCCAGCCTTTCCCTGCAGCGTATTTTGAGGAACCTTTCCATGGCGAGGAAGGCATAGCTTCCAAGCCAGGGGAAGAGAGCCCACATATCTCCGCCAAGGTGTATGAGAGGGCTTTTGTCCATGCCTGACTTCCTGAAGACATCTCTTGCGTCTCTCAGCCTGCACAGGGCGTTGGGCATCAGGTAGGGATATTCCTCATCCTCTTCCAGCACCTTTGCCATCCTTTCCAGGATGCGGGTCTGTATATCGCCCGCCACGTCTCCGAAGTAGGCGGGTATGTTGCCCTTTACCAGGGTGCAGTAGACCACTCTCTTCTTATGGTCCACTTCCTCCACCACCCACACTCTTCCGGCAATGGCTATCTTGTCGCCTGCGGGTGGCGGTTTAACTATGGTACCCAGCTCTTCCGAGCCGGCCCTCACCGTGTACTCTATGTTCTCCTGGAACACGGCGTAGAACTTGTAGTTGTTGACCACCCGCTCTCCTGCAAGGCCTACTATGAGGCCTCCGTTTTCCGTACGCTGTATGTGGTCGATATCTATCAAATGAAGAAGCAGCGCCTTGTAATCGTCTTTCGATATACGGTGGAAACATGCCAGGGGCAGGACTCTTGACGCCAGCTCCGCCGCGGTCATCTCGCCGCAAGAAGCAAGGGTGCTCATGGTCTGGTGATAAAGAAGGCTGTAGGGCAGCCTTTCCGTATTCGGAGGCTCCACGTAGCGCTCCTGTGCATAAAGCTGGACCAGGGATATGCCCTGGAGAAGATACCAGGGTATCATCTCCGGAAGAAGAGACCTGGCTTCGGGATGATCCTCTCTCATCACGAACCACATCTCCGAAGGGTCTCCCCTTCTGCCCGTTCTTCCCATCCTCTGGAGAAAACCCGATACTGTGAAAGGAGCGTCTATCTGGAAGGCTCTTTCCAGCCTTCCTATGTCTATGCCCAGTTCCAGGGTAGCCGTCGCGCATACGGACATGAGGGACTCGTCGTCCTTCATTTCCTCTTCGGCGCTCTCCCTGTAGGCCGCCGAAAGGTTCCCGTGATGTATGAGGAAACGGTCCGGTTCCATCCTGGCTTCGCAGTACTGGCGCAGCTGCTGGCATACGGACTCGCATTCCTCTCTGGAATTGGTGAACACCAGGCATTTCTTTCCCTTGCTGTGCTCGAATATGTAGGCAAGGCCCGGATCCGCTCCTTTTGGCGCTATGTCCGTGGGGGCTTCCGTCACGGGAGGCTTACGG
>JAFRIQ010000027.1 GCA_017432725.1 Bacillota bacterium | reverse complement strand
TCAAGGATCTCCGCGCGGCTGGAGGAGCGGCGCCTTGCAGCGGAGGAAGCCCTGCGGCCCGATCCTGTACCGTATGAAGGCCTGCGCACAGCCGTTCCGCATATATCCTCCGATACGCCGTAAGCGTTCTGAACACATCCCATGATATCGATCCCGTTACTCTTCTGAACCATCGCGAACCTCCTTTTTCCCAGTCTGCGCGAACATCCGTTTGCGTGTACCATGATTATATCGAACGTGCATTCTCTTGTCAACAAGAATTTCGAACGAATATTCGGAATATATGTTTGCTTTTCCCGCGAGGTCTGATATAATCCCGTTTTTGACAGTTCAGAAGGGTAAAAATGCCGAAAAAGCTGATGTTTAAGCCAAAAATTCGACTTTCAGTTTTTTACCCCGATTTCCTAAACTTTCCTAAACCGAGGGATGTGTCAGAGGCTGCAGAATGACACAGAACAGGTCATAGAAGGCTGCAGTGGATCGAGTTTATGACAAACAGGATGATACCGGAAAGGGTATGCATCCTGTTTTTCTGTTTAAGTAATAAAAGTAAAGACGTTTACCCACAGGGCTGCTGGGACCGTACGCCGCCCTTGCGTGAACCTCAGGCGGATGCTGCCTGGTCATTGACCGACGGCGATGAACTCAGGAACAGGCTTTCCTTCACTGAGCCGTCGGGGAGCGTATTGTAGCATCCGCCTGAGAACCCCGCAAGGGTTCCCTGCGGCGGCTGGCAGCGACCTCGGGCTCTGAATCTTGGAACAAGCCGGGCGAAAGCGTAAGATTCTTCTTTTTGTCAGGAAATGTCTTTCTTTCTCTTTGATGTTCCTTTTGTAATGCGGCAGTTGCCTCTCATCCTCCAGTCTGTCATCCGCTCATAATCCGTATTGAAGCCCAGGTACTGGTGGATATCATCGGTAAGGTCAGTGCGCTCATAAGCCGGATGATAGGAGTCTTCTGTGGGATACCTGGCGATGTACATGCCTCTGAGGCAGTCCATGATCTGCTGGTCCGTGTAAGGATGCGCAAGCTTCCTCTCAAGGATCCTGTAGAAGAGCAGTGCGATGAATACGACCAGCAGATGGGCGCAGATCCGGTCTTTCCTTGCCAGGTAGATAGGCCTGGCCCGCATCTGCGTCTTTGTGATCCGGAAGGATTCTTCTATTTCCCATCTCCCTTTTGTAATCCTGAGCACATCAGATGTCTGGGTTTCTTCAAGGTTATGCATTACCGCGTAGAATCCGTCAAACCTGGCTTCTTCTTCGATCGCTTTCTCGTCGATAAGGTACTTCCTGTTTGTTGCAGCTTCCCCGCTCTTTGTTGTATTCATTGTCTTTACAAACCGGCGGAAGTCGTTCTGGTTTTTCTTTTCAAGCTTCCCGCCGCCCTGTTCGATGGCGCGTATCGCACGCTCAACCTGGGAGCGGCGTATGCCGGCCGTGTAGTCCCTGTATTTGAGGGAGAATGTTACCAGAAGCGTCTGGTTAAACTCCGTGCCCCGCTCTTCATCATAGGACTCGATATACTTTTCTTTATAGAAGATCTTTTCATAGTATTTTTCCCGTGATTCTTCGTCTTCTTCAAGTTTAGTGATGTCATACAGCTTATTGAGCCTCACATCCTCCCCTTCCATGCGCCATCCTTCCGGAGAGAGGCACCATTCCATGTTTTCACCAGACATTTTCTTTACAGAGACAGCGGTGATGAACGCCCTTCCGCCGAAGTTGTTGAACTTCCGATTGTCTTCGCTTGAAAGACCCGAATCGGTGCAGACGATGAAGTCGTGGATCCCGTAATCCTTAAGGACCTTCTTTTCAACAGGCACCAGGGTCATCTGTTCGTTTCGGCTTCCGCTCGTGACGATGATGGAGATCGGAAGTCCGGTAAGGTCCATAAGCAGACCTACCTGTACAATGGGTGCCGGTTTATGCTCCTTGCTCCTGCCATATTTCCTGAGCCCCCTGTTTTTTTCCATCTCTTCAAATGTACCGGCATTAGCCGGGGACAGGTCCTCATCTTCCTTTTCAATCTCGAAATAGTAGTTGGTGCAGTCATAAAAGACGACGCCGGCTTTCCTGTCTATTACTTTCAGGCTGTTTTTATAGAGGGAACTCTGTATCTCGTCAAAGTGTTCACTGATCACGGAAAGGGCACGGAGCACCTGGTGGTACTCGAAATCCGGATGTTCGAAGAGCCTTTTGGACAGGTCAGTGATCCGGAGTTTCGAACCGGGGAACAGGATCTGGCTGTAGATCAGCCTGGACAAGATAGTATCCAGGTCGAAATCGAAGCTGTGCCTCTTAGAGATGGCATTACATATGGAAGGGAACCTGAGGTCATAGTAGATCTTCTGGAGAGGGAGGTAGCCTACATTGAATGAATTCAGCGTCCCCTTTGGGATCCGTACGTTATCCCTTGCAAGGATGTAATGTCGTCCTTCCGGGTCGCTGGCCTCACGGTCCTTCATATCAAGTTCAAGTGCATGCTGTCTCGCCCATTCCATTGCGTCATCGCAGCTGTGGGCCGCCATGATTTCTTCCGCTGTTCCCAGCTTCTCGACGGTGGTGGTAGAATGCTTTCCGTTTTTAGTGATGTCTTTCAGGATATAGAATCTTCCCTTGACCTTAACCGCATGTAAACTCATAAGAATAACTCCTGCATGTAGTACTCTGTTTAGACCAGTATACTATATTTAGGAGTTTAGGAAAAGTAGGAAATTAAAATTTGACCAAAAAAATAAGGCGGAAAGCGCCTTTCAAGAATTCGGGGTGTCAAAGACCCGGAAAGGCTTGCAACCGGCATTTCATGAGCCATTGTTTTGGCGCTCCCTTCTTTGACACAGACTATATGAATATAAATATTGTACCACGCAAGGGGGGCATAAGGAATTCATAAATGGTA
>JAFRIQ010000026.1 GCA_017432725.1 Bacillota bacterium | reverse complement strand
TGGTGATGTCTCTTGATGTTACCCTGGGTTCCTTTACCCTTGGATGTGCCGGTAACATCGAGCAGCTGTCCTGCTTCGAAATCTGCAGCGGATATTACCTGTCCGACTTCGTAGCTTTCGCCTTCTTCAGGTCTGAACTCTGCCAGGTGCTTTTTGTAAGCAACTCCAGCTTTGTCGAAGTGACCTTTTTCAGGCTTGTTGACTCTGCTTTCCTTCTTGTCTTCGAAACCGATCTGGACACCGTAGTATCCGTCGTTTTCCACTGTCTTGACCTGAGTCACGACTGCGGGGCCGGCTTCAATGACAGTCACAGGGATCATCTCTCCTGCTTCGGAAAAGATCTGCGTCATGCCGATCTTCTTTCCTAAAATCGCTTTCATTGATTTTCCTCCTAAAGTTCTTTCAGCGGATTGATTACTGTCATGCGGGGCGTACTGTCTTCAAGAGCATCCGCTCTATCCTGTGTCCGCGCCCGTGCATCATAAGCAATCATTCAAAGCACATTAGTAATCTGTATCTTAACTAAATGCTTACAGTTTGATTTCGATGTCTACGCCTGCGGGCATGTCCAGCTTCATCAGCGTGTCCATGGTCTTAGGCGTCGGGTTGATGACATCTATCAGTCTCTTGTGGGTTCTCTGTTCGAACTGCTCTCTGGAGTCCTTGTACTTGTGAACCGCTCTTAAGATGGTGACCACTTCCTTTTCAGTGGGAAGAGGGATGGGTCCGGAGACCTCAGCGCCTGTCTTCTTTGCTGCTTCCACTATTTTGGCAGCGCTCTGATCAAGGGCAGTGTGATCGTAAGCCTTGAGTCTGATTCTGATTTTTTGACTACTCATGTTTTGTTTTTCCTCCTTGCTTTGTTGTGGTTTTGCCTTGAGGCGTGAGATTCCTGTGGGCTAAAACCGTTGAAATTTCATGCATTTTCGCTATTCTGCATGAGGTTGTTCCCGCCGCGCAACGCATCCGTGCGTTTCTTTTTACATTACTCAAAGTAAAAAGGCGAGAACGCCTTCGCCGGCCTCTTTTGGGTCGACAGTTCTCGGCAGAAATTATCTGATAGCGCAGTAACTTTCTGCGTCCTCGCTTGCCTCAAAACCTTGCATTTTCAAGCTTTTCAGCCTGTTTTGCGCCAATCTCGGGGCATTAAGCAAGCCCTATTAATATACTGCTAAGTTTTTTTAATTGCAAGAACTTTTTTTACTTTTTTTGAAAAAATTTTTAGACCCCGAAAAGCCTGTAATTTCAAGCCTTGCAGGGTTTTTGTCTCCGTTCCGGAGATCCTTTTTTACGTATGATTTTTGTCAACTGTTCCGTGTGTTTCTTTAGTTTTACACATCTTGTGGAAAAGTCTGTGGAAAAGCACTATATCTTGGGGTGCTTTCCACAATAGAAAGAATTGTCTTATACATTCTTTCTTTTTTTATATTTATTGTCATAACACCCCTGACGTTTAATGGCGCATCTTCGATTTCGACTATGTCATAAAGATCTTTATTAATGACTTCAGCTGTCTTTTTGCTCATAATGGCTGGTTCTTTCATGCTTTTCATCTTGGAGAAAAAACCATTGAATCTATATTGCGGTGCAGTGTTATTGGCAACTTATTATCCTTTATGTATCGTTCCAGAACTAAGATAGTTTCTCCTTTAGTACCCATCACCGATATTGAATCAACATTCATATCTTTAAGCGATATGCTTTAACGCCGTTTTTTATTAAGCCTTTTCTCGCAACTATCACCGGAGACCAGTCAAAATCGATCGTAAAGGATCTCTTCATTGTTTTTATGCCACTTAGTGTTAAGGCTATATCACATCTATCCAGTTCGTACATTCTTTTTATATTTAATGGATCGGAATAGTGCTCCTCTATCTCATATTCCCTAAACAGTTCATTGTTTGACAGCATTTCTTCGACAATTTGCAAGAACTCTACATCCGTCGAAAGGATCTTTATCCTCTTTTTATTATCTTCCCCTAAGCAATATAATTCTTCCGCCTTCGCAATTATGTCTGTTGCAATGTCTGCCGCTTTTTGTCCTTCTTTGGTAAGTGCCATCCTATTATGTTCCAGTATAAACAATTTCACTCCGAGTTCTGCCTCTAGCCTCTTTATGGTCTTACTGAGCGAGGATTCCGTTTTAAAAAGATCCCTGGCTGACACTATTAAATTTTTTGTTTCAGATACTGCTTTTAATACATTCAAATCATCAATTGTCATTTTGTTTACCCTCTATGCCATTTTTTACTATTCTCACTAGGAATAGTTCAAGTCTTTTTGTTCGTTTCATTTCTTTTTATTCCCATGATAGCCTATATTTGTAATTAAGATCTGGCGTCGATCTATTTTCTACAAGCTGAATCAAGGAGGAAAAATGAGGAAACTTACATGTATACTTTTAACGTTTTGCATATTGTTTTCGTCTGTTTCTATTGCCTTTGCGTCAAGTGATGCAGGATCAATAGATATTTACAAGAAAGGTTATCGTGAAACTTTAATTCTTGAAGACACTGAATACCTGTTTGAATATTATTATAATAATGGGGATAGATCTATTTTGGTTACAAATACCAATGATAATACATCCCAAATATTTTATTCTGACCATCGAACAGGTCTTGTGTATATGGACGATCAAATTGTAGGTAGATCTTTCTGCGCTCCAGAGAATTATCCAATTCTCGACAGTCGCGACATTTGGATATACTATTCCTACAGTCATAATACGATTGGATTTGCCGAACTAACAACGATGGCCGCTGTAGTTGCTACTATTGCCCTTTGTGTAGGGGGCATCCCCAATGCAGCTGTAATCGCAAATATAAGTGCTACTATACTCTCCACATGGGTCGGTGCAACCTTTGGGGCAGATACGTACTGTACCATTTACTACGCTACAGGTAGTGACGGAAACATTATGTATAAGTTTCATTGGTGTATTACTCTTACAACCGGTATAACATATGGCTATTTCGATACATATATACAGCAATAGGAGAAGATGAATGCGTAAATCAACTGGTTTAAGTATTTTACTGATGCTAGATAGCATTATACTTTTTGGTATCGGTGCTTTGAATTTAAAAAAAGGGAACGCTTCCTCTATTTCTGATTATTGCATGACAGTAGGATGGATAATATTTATTGTATCCCCTTTAGCCACAGCCTTGTTCGGAGCTTTTCGCAAATGGATAAAAGATCAAACGTTATGTTTGTCCTGTTCAATGACCGTCGCTCTCGTTATCGGCACGGCAATCAGTTTTTTGATGAAAGATCTTTTTGCAGCCATTCCGTTCAATGCATATTACGAAATCCTTTATGCATTATGCCTTTTTTCACTCTTGTTCCTGTGCACCTATGTAATATGTTCTTTGGTTTTTAGAAACGGCGAGGCTAAATGAAAGAAAAGGGGGAATGGCTCAAATATGACAGAATCAAAAAGATTGAGTTCGGCAAGTCGAAGATAGACTTGAAGGAAAGTAGCCGTGACGGTTTTCTTTTGATGATGGCTGCTGTTATGAGTGTAAGTTACTTTCGCAGCAATAATAGTATTTCTTATAAACGAAAACCTGCGAAAGAGGCAGCCATTCAAACGGACCCGCCTTACTCTAAATATTCTATTTTCATCTCTCCACTTTCCACGTCAAGTCTTACTATTCTCATTAGAAATAGTCCAAGATATTCTTTTTATTTTCTTTCCTTTTAGTTCTCTGATAATCTGTAAATGTTATTAGACTATGTCGCTAATCCATTTTCCGCAATTTATGGTAATGCGAAAAAGAAGGAAGAATGTTGTATATAGACTTACCGCTTAACTAAACAATTGCGCTAAATATTGCTTTGAAAGGAGTTTCTTATGAAAAGAATTTTTTCTGTATTTTTAATAACCATTTTGATGTGCTCCCTCCCTCTCAACGTCTATGCAAACTGTACGAATGAACAAGCTGTAACGGTTGATGATCTTTTTTCTAAAGCTACCACATTATTTCCCGATGCCCCATTACCTGAACGCCCCTCTAGTCCAGCCTTGCGTAATCCATCATCCAATGATATTATTTGGAGCGACATTGTTACGAATGACTGCGGAAACACAACACGTCTAGATATATACTCCGATGGAGCTTGTGTTTTGTTAGAGATCGTTCCAGACAGACAAACCCGCGATAATCTAACAATATCAAACAGCGGAAATTCTTACACTATTATCTGGTCGTGGTTTAGCGGGTTGAATTATCATAGAGTCCATTTATATGCAACAAGGCTATACAGTAGCTCCAACGGATACTATTTCCAAACTCCGTCATCAAATAGTGCAAACGCTACCGGCGTAACTATAACGTCTGTTTATGGGTCAGGAAATCCCTGCCGCACAGAAACGTTTCACGGAAACGTATTCGATATAGATGAATACGGGTATGTTGATTATCTGTTTGGATTGGAGCTGAACGGCTATGTATCTTCTGCCGGTACGGTAACAGCCGATTATTCTTACGGGATCTGTTACTGATCAAATAGATGTTTGGGGAGATTAGATCAATGGAAAAATATGTCGCACCTTTATTGATAGTCATTGGCCTGGTACTTGCCGGGCGTATAATCCTTATGAATTATTTCTTTGATCATACGAAGCCCAGAAAAACAAAGAAGGTTACTGATGCACGGTTCGAGATCAACACAAACGATTCAGAAGCCCGTGCTGTAACGTTAAAAAGGAAAAAGGACTCTTGCCTGGTCACCATATCAAGCATTACAGGAAATGACGAACGCATTGAATCTGAATTCAATACAGACAATGCCGTTCTTGATGATATCGAAAGAATAACTGTCAAGTACGATTTTCAATCTGCAAAAAAATTCCCGGACGGGCATTTGCATGAAGGACGCTCTTTTTCCATCGATTACGGAACAGAAGTAAGGTATTTCGTCAGATATTATCAGCAACTGCCGGCGGAACTCATTTCTATGTTAAATGAGATAGAGCTCGTTCTTAAACAGATCATGCAGGACAAAGGATTCTTTGAATGATATAGTTTTTTAGTAAGAAAGGACAGTTTTTTTGGCTAAGGGATTGAAAAAATGGCTCGAATACGGCGGGATCAAAAAGATCGAGTTCGACAGGCCGAAGAAAGACGTGCCGGAAAGCGGCTATGACGGTTTTCTTCTGATGATGGCCGCCGTTGTGGGCGTATTTGCGCTGGTAGCCATAATAGCGGTCCTTATCAACGGAAAATAGCAAAAGAGGCAGCCCTTACCGGGACTGCCTCATTCGTTCTATACTCTTCTTTTTCTATTTTGATTTGCTTCCCTTTGCCTTCATCAGGATCTCCAGTATCCACTGGATCATTCTCAGGAGCTCCAGGATGAAGTCGCAGATATACGAGGTGATATACGCCTTGTAAACGTCTCTCATGGTCTCCAGTTCTTCTCCCGTGGCAAGCCCGTGATCTTCCATCATCTGAAGAGCGACTTCGTTTGCCCTTTTCTCAACGGGTATGTTGAGGAAGGTAACAATAAAGCCTATGACGACGAAGAGTCCGCTTGCACCGAGGCATACAGTGGAAATGATGCCGTTTGTGTTGAATACCATGAAGTCGAGTATCATGCCCAGGATCACGAGGGGTATGAACAGGAAGGGTCCGAAAAGACCTATGAGGTGCAGCTTGTTCCTGGTCACAGCCTGTCTGTCTCCGCTTTCGCAAAGCTTTGCTATAGCCGCCTTCTGTACGCCGAGGGCCACGGAAGTCACGCTCTGCTTGTCGTCTATCTTTCCGAATACGCTCCTTAAATAGATGGTCTTCGTGGCTATGTTGTAATAGTTTCCGAATACCGCTTCGCGGAGGAATCCGGCTTTTCTTACGTTGACATAATCTAGGCCTTCTTTGTCGAGGACGTATCTTGCGGCTTCAAGCCCGCTCATCTGCACCGAGATGGGCATCTTGTTCGCTCTTCTGTATCTGATCCATGCGACCAGTTTCATGACGGATGCGACTATCGCCATGACGAGCACGAGTACGCATACTATTAGATAGGCAATGCCAAGACCCGATTCGAGATCGATATACTCGGTCACTTCGTTAAAAAATTCTTCCATGTAATATATTCTCCTATCCTATATATATTCTCTCCCGGTGCATATGCGCCAGAGAGCGTAATACCTTATCCCTATATTCTCTTTCGATGCGTCTATGTGGACTTCGACTATCTGGTCCTTCCAGGTAAAGAAAAGCCTGGTGGACCTGAACAGTGAAAGCTTCTGTATATCTTCCCAGCGGAAGGTTGAATATTCGCCCTCCTCTTTGGGTCCGTTCTCTATTATACCGTTGGGTATCTCGAGCCTGTCTCCGTAGACCCTTATACCGTCGTCTACGCACAAAGGATCTTTGACGCATGCGGCAAGCTTTCCGGCGTTGTCCCTCAGGAACTTCTTTTCCCAGCGTGACCAGTCCAGTATGCTTACCCTGCCTTCAGCGTCCTTAAGCTCTGCCGGCACGTCTGAAAGGCCTGCGTGTCTGACCTCAGCCTCTCTTCCTGAGACCGGGATGAGGTAGCCCTCGTCCGTAAATTCCCAGCTTGCTCCGCAGCCGCAGGAGAAGGTATCTCCTTTAGATCTTAAGTCTCCCACAGTACCGCACTCGGGGCACACGTAAAGGCTGGCCTCGAGCCCCTCGGCAAGAGCCCTGCATCTGTACTTCCAGTGCCTTTTTTCCTGCTCTTCGTAGGCGTCGAGATAAAGGTCTCTCTTTATGAGCTCGTAGATCTCGTCCACAGACATTCTGTCCAGCTCTTCTCTCGAATACTCGGCCACCACTTCGCCGTATACGGGACCTCTCCTTTTGACCATGGACCATCTGGGAGTCTTGAAAAAGCCTCCTATCTTGTGCATGGTGATGAGGCCTCCCTCGCATTCCTTTACCAGCTCCGCGGTCCTTCTGGAGATAAATCCCGTCTCTCCGTCCCAGGTCACGTTGCCTTCCGGATACATGGCGACGGGTATGCCCGCCGCAAGGGATTCCTTTACGGCGACTATGACGTCGTCAGCCGAGCCGCCCTTCTGCCTGGGAATGGGGTTTGCGAGCCACTTTACGAAACAGCCCGGGAACCCTCTCATTATGTTTGCGGAAGCCACGAAACGGACGAAGCGCCTGAGCACTATTACGTCGAATATGGGGTCCAGGTTCATGGTGTGATTGGAAAGGACGAGATAAGCCTTGTTCTTCGGGCTGTAATGGGTACACCGGAAATTGGATATAAGGCAGATGATCCACCCGAAGAGTATCCTAATGATCCCTATGGCTATCCTGTTGAAATTGTATCCTTTTCTTACTTCTTCTCTGCTTCTCATTACTATTACTACTCTATACTACACAATAAAGCCGGCGAGCTTTTTTTCTGCTCACCGGCCGTTTATGTCTGTTCCTATTTTTTCTTTCTGAATATGAAGCTCCTGAAAATGACCAGCTGCAGCAGCAGGAAATACGCTGCGCAGACCAGCATCATTATGAGGGCTGTCTTCGCGTCGGCCGCGTTCTTGGTTATATTCGTAGCCAGGAGCAGCATGGGGAATCCCATGACTATGGCCGGGAAGTTCTGATATACAAGGTTCTCTGAGGCCGGTGTCCTGAGATCGGGATCCGCTGCCCTAAGGAGCATCATTCCCGTGCTGGCAGTTCCAGTGAGCATACCGAAGAATGCGAAGAACTGTGAATAGCTGTATTCGGGAAAGACCTTGTTGCATACGAACCTTACGTAAACGAAGGTGACCACAGCGCCCACCGCCGCCAGTATAAGTATGGTGCCGATGAAGTTGGTGATGAGGTCTATCTGTATGGCGCATATGCCCGCGACTATCATCAGGTCGAAGGCAAAGCCGGAGATCCTGTTGAGAAGGTATACGTTGAGGTAATCCTTCTTGAGCCAGCCTATCTTCTTGAACAGGTTTATGAAGGCCTTCACTATGACGGCTGAAAGAACGCCGAAGAGGAAGTTGAATCCGTAAACGGTACCTATCATTCCTCCTGCGACTTTTCCAAGACCGAACATGATGAAGTATGCGATGCTGTATGCGATGAGCACGAAAGCGATCTGAACGGAAAGCTTATCCACGCTCTCGCTGTTGGGGACTTCGTTCTCTCCCATGACTTCGGACATCTTGATATCGAAGCTGTCGTCAGCGATCTTGAGCTTTCCCTTTCTTCTTAAACGGTTGAAGTTGGCCACGCCGAAAATGCTGGCAACGAGGAAGCCCATGGCTGCAATGGAAAGACCCATGTTGGCGAAGGCGCCTCCGCCCAAAGCCGCGTCGAAGTTCTTTCCTATGTTGAGAGCCTGTCCCGTTCCCTGTCCGTAGCCGAAGGCAAGCAGTATGCCGCTTCCGGGAGCCATTCCTGTGATGATCTTTGCGGCGATCAGCGTGATCCCTATACCGAAGACGGCCTGGATGAGATAGCCCGATACTGTAAGAGCACCTGAGGAAAGGACCTCCCCAGAGCGCTTCTTCGTTACTTTGCTTTCAGAAGGCCTCAGCGTCATGGCAACGAAGCCTATGCCAAGGCAGTGGTATGTCAGTATCTCAAGTATGGAGTTACCCCTTCCCGCCGGCGAAAAGATCGGAAGGTTGAAAAGATATGTCCCCTTGGTATAGAAGCATACGGTGGATATCACCAGTATTATAATGCCGCCCATTACTGAGTTCGGTATGAGCTGTCTTCTGAAGAAGGGTATCTTCGTCTTAATTATGTTGGCAAGAAGAAGGCTTGCAAAGAGCACGCCCACCAGGAGCACTGGCCCCCAGATGCCGGGATCGTAAAAGTTTACGCTTTCGTAATTACTCATAATCATTCCTCGATTATACGCTTTGATTGGAAATATTATGACGATTATACACGGATGTGTAATAATTGTGAATATTTATTTCTTCGGGACCAGCTTTTCCTGTCCGCCCATATACGGACGAAGGACAACAGGTATATTGACGCTGCCGTCTTCCTGCAGGTTGTTCTCAAGGAATGCGATGAGCATTCTGGGAGGAGCCACGCAGGTGTTGTTCAGAGTGTGGGGGAAGTAGTTTCCGTTCTCCTTGTCTCTTACCCTTATCTGGAGTCTTCTCGCCTGGGCGTCGCCAAGGTTGGAGCAGGAACCCACTTCGAAGTACTTCTGCTGTCTGGGGCTCCAGGCTTCCACGTCGAGGGATTTTACCTTGAGATCGGCCAGGTCGCCTGAGCAGCACTCGAGAGTCCTTACGGGGATGTCGAGGGTCCTGAAGAATTCCACGGTGTTCTGCCAGAGCCTGTCGAACCACATGGGGGAATCTTCCGGTTCGCAGATGACCACCATCTCCTGCTTTTCGAACTGATGGATGCGGTATACGCCTCTTTCCTCTATGCCGTGAGCTCCCACTTCCTTTCTGAAGCAGGGGCTGTAGGACGTGAGGGTCTGGGGAAGCTCTTCCTTATCGAGGAGCTGTCCTATGTATCTTCCTACCATGGAATGCTCTGATGTACCGATGAGGTAGAGGTCTTCTCCCTCTATCTTGTACATCATGTTTTCCATTTCAGCAAAGCTCATGACGCCTTTGACCACGTCGCCGTGGATCATGAAGGGCGGGATGAAATATGTGAAGCCCTTACCTATCATGAAATCTCTCGCATAGGAAAGGATGGAGCTGTGAAGTCTCGCGATATCTCCCTTGAGATAGTAGAAGCCGTTTCCGGAAGTCCTTCTTGCGGAGTCGATGTCTATTCCGTCGAGGCTTTCCATGATGTCCGTATGGTAGGGTACTTCGTAGGGAGGCACCACGGGATCTCCGAACTTTTCGATCTCTACGTTATGGCTGTCGTCGGGTCCGATGGGAACGGAAGGATCGATGATGTTGGGTATGACCATCATCCTCTTGGTAAGCTCAGCTTGGCACTCTTCTTCCTGTTTCTCCAGAGCCTCGAGCTCGTCCGCGATCTCGGCTACTTTCTTTTTGGCTTCTTCCGCCTTATCCTTTTCGCCGGCCTTCATATATCCGCCGATCTCCCTTGAAACGTCGTTTCTGATCTTCCTGAGTTCGTCTCCTCTGTTCTTGGCGCTCCTGAGCTTTTCGTCAAGCTCTATGACTTCGTCTACGAGAGGAAGCTTCTCATCCTGAAATTTCTTTCTGATGTTCTCTTTTACTATTTCAGGGTTCTGTCTGACAAATCTGATGTCGAGCATGTCATATCTCCTTGCTTAAATTTATATATTCCTCAACCGAGAGAGTCTCAGCTCTCCTTTTCGGATCGATGCCGTTTTCCGTAAGTACCTTCTCCACATCCTCTTTCTGAAGGCCGTTTATGCCCGAAAGGGAATTGGAAAGGGTCTTTCTTCTCTGGGAGAAAGCCTGTTTCACAAGCCTGAAGAACGCTTTCTCCTCTTCTTTTCCAAGAGCCCTCTTTTCGAAAGGCTCAAGCACCACTACCGCCGAATCCACCTTGGGCCTGGGGCTGAAGCATTCCGCAGGCACGTCCAGGACTTTTCTGACCTTTCCGTAATACTGAAGGGATACGGAAAGCACTCCGTAGTCCTTTCCTCCGGGAGAGGCGACGATCCTGTCCGCCACTTCCTTCTGCACCATGACGCATATGCTCTTTGCCGGCACGTCTTTTTCCAGTATGCCCAGAAGTATGGGTGTGGTTATATAGTAGGGAAGGTTGCCCGCTATCCTTAAGACTCCGCCTTCTTCCGCGCGGGCTTCTTTCCAGTCGTATTTCAGTATGTCGCCGTGGACTATCTCCACGCTGTCTTTTAAGGCAAACCTGGCCGACAGCACGGGTATTAGCCTGTCGTCCAGCTCCACGGCTATGACCTTTCCCGCTCTTTCCGAAAGAGCGTCGGTCAGAACACCCAAGCCCGGCCCTATCTCCACGACTGTGTCGGCAGGGCCGCAGCCTGCGGCGTCCGCTATGCT
The DNA here is from genome assembly GCA_017432725.1 of Bacillota bacterium. Classification (GTDB taxonomy): domain Bacteria; phylum Bacillota; class Clostridia; order Peptostreptococcales; family Anaerovoracaceae; genus RUG13409. The sequence goes on along the minus strand of JAFRIQ010000026.1, from coordinate 13,094 downwards.
TTCTATGACCTGTTCGTCCCTGAGGAAGTTCTGTCCCAGAGATTTTTTAGCCTTGAATCCCTTACTCCCCATCTTCCACCACGTAAAGCACTTCGTTGGGATATATCATGTGGAGCTGGGATCTTGCCTGGCTTTCTATGTATTCGGGGCTGGACACGGTCTCGAGAGTCGCTTCCAGCTCCTCTATCTGCTGCTGGAGTTCTCCCAGTTTGTCGAGAGCCTCCGCCTTCGCAGCGTTGAGTTCTTTTATCTGCACTACCAGCTTTCCGAAAAGAGCTATCATGAGAACGAGGAAAACCAAAGCCACCGCCGCGTACTTCTTAAGGGCTTTGCTCCTTCTTGCCGCCGCCTCAGCCGCCTTCCTTTCGTTTTCTCTTTTCTTTTCTATCTCTTCTTTTCTTTTCTCGCGGCGGAGCCTCTGCTCCTCCGTGGTCTTGTCAGAGAGTATGCTTTCCGTCAGAATATCTCTTTCCATGCCGTCTGCCTGATAAAAGTTCCTACTGGTTGGTATAGTTGTCGAAATATCCGGAGATCCAGATGATAGGAGTTCCCTTGTCTCCGGAGCCCGAAGTCAGGTCGCAGAGACTTCCGAGAAGGTCTGTGAGCTGTCTCGGTGTGGTGCCTTCCGATGCCATCTTTCCGACCAGGTTGGAATCCTTTGTCTTGATGGCGTCTTCGATGGCCTTCTTGAGCTCTTCTCCCTTAAGGTCAGCGAAATCGTTGTCCGCAAGGAACTTGAGCTTGAGCTCGTTGGGCTGGCCTATGAGGCCTTCCGTATGGAAGGGGGATACCACAGGGTCTGCCAGTTCCCAGATCTTGCCCACGGGATCCTTGAAGGCTCCGTCGCCGTAGATCATTACTTCCACGTGTTTCCCGCTGGCGTCGAAGAGCTTCTTCGCTATGCTGTCAACCACGGGCTGTCCGTCTCTCGGGAAGAGTTTTACGCTGTCTTCTGTAGCTTTGTTGGTTCCCAGAAGTCCGTACTTCTCGTTGTATCCGGAACCGTCAACGCTTTCCGTGAGTATATCGTCAAGACCCAGCACCGTTTCCGCGCCTGCAGCCTTGAGGAGCCTCTTGGATCTTTCTCTTGTGTGTATGTCGCAGGTAAGGACGTGCTTGGTATACTTGAGTATGGTCCTGCAGTCGTTGGCGAATATGATCTCCGCTTCAGCACCTTCGCCGCTTATGACCTCTTTGTAGTAGTCGATATAGTCGACGCCGGTGAATCTGTGCTTTTCATATCCGAAAAGCTCTCTCCACTTTGCTTCCGTAAGAACGTCGGTGTAGGGGTTCACGCCCGCTTCGTCCATGCGCTCTTCGGAGATAAGGTGGTTGCCCACCTCGTCCGAAGGATAGCTGAGCATGAGATAGATCTTCTTGGCTCCCTTGGCCATTCCTCTTAAGAGGATGGCGAATCTGTTCCTGGAGAGTATGGGCATGATGATGCCGAATTCTCCGCCGGGGAATTTGGCTCTGATGTCAGCCGCGATCTGCTCCGTGGTAGCATAGTTGCCCTGGGCCCTTGCGACGACGGATTCCGTCACTGCGATGACGTCTCTGTCTCTGAGCGCTACGCCCTCTTCCTTCGATGCTTTCAAAATGCTGTCGGCGACTATCTGAGCGATGTCGTCACCGGTCTTGATGATTGGAGCTCTTACGCCCCTGGAAATTGTTCCGAAACATCTTTCCATTTTACATTTCCTCCTGAAAATATATGTGAAACATTTTATAAACTTAGTAAAGCACCGAATCGGGATCGATGGGATAGCCCTTGTATCTGACCTCGAAGTGGAGGTGGGCTCCCGTGGAAATACCCGTGTTGCCGCTGTTGGCTATATGCTGGCCCTGATAGACTTCGTCGCCGCTGTGTACGAAGAGCTCGTTGCAGTGGGCGTAAATGGTCTCGTAGAGTCCGCCGTGGTCTATCTGCACCATGAATCCGTATCCGGATGCGTAGCCTGCGAAAGTGACCGTACCTCCGTCGGAAGCGTATACGTGTGATCCTTCAGGACATGCGTAATCGTTTCCGCCGTGCCTTTCCGCTACGCCGGCCACGCCGTAGTATTCTCCGAAATATGCGGACTGGAACCACTGGGTGGTGGAATCCAGAGGGAATATGAAGTATCCGGTACCTCTCGTCTGAGGTATGGGTTTGGTCCCCTGGTAGTACACTGCGTTTATGGGGTTTGATATCCTCGTAGAGGAAATGATGGTCCTGGAAAGCTCCTGGCCGTTCTCTCTTACGATCTCGGCCACCACGTGCTCTTTTCCGGGAACGCCCGCCGATACCAGGTTGATCTCGTCGGTATACAGAGACGAATTCTCTATGTATTCGTTGTCGAAGGGAACGTCTTCTTCGTAAGTCGCCGTCTCCACCGAATGTATGTGGATGAGAGCGCTTGCTTCCTGACCCTCTTCAAGGGCCTGCACGCTTCCGGTCTCCAGATACCTTAGGGCGTCGCCTGCGTTCCAGATGTCTCCGAGGAGCACCGGCGCCGGATCTATGGTGACTGTCTCGAGGAAACTGATGGAATTGTATTCAACGCCTGTCCTGTCTCCTGCATAGTCTTCCCTGAAGGTGGCTATGACGGATTTGGCCACGTCTTCGCTTTCAAGGATGACGGCAGTGGTGCCGTTTATCTTTATGGCATAGCCCGTAGCCTGAAGATCCTTCATATACGTGAGTGTATTAAGTATGGTATCGGAGCTGTCAACATCGAGCTGGAATCCGAAGATCCTGTTGAACTGTATGTCTCTTCTTACGTCGAGATTGATGTTGGCTCCTGTGACTTCCGAAAGCTTGTCTCCCAGAACTTCGATGGTCCTGTAGACTTCCTGTTTGCTCTTTGCCGTTCCCAGTTTCTTGCCGTAATAGCTGTATTCGTATGCGGAAACGGAGCTTATGATGATCAGGGTCATGGCCGTTGCCGCGACCACTGAAGAGAAGGTCATGAAGAGTTTCCTCTTGTTCTGGTCCATCAGGAAAATGAGGTCCCAGATCTTGTCGCTGACCCAGTCGAAGGCCACCGCCATATAGTAGGCGGCGAGACGCACCAGGTTCACAAGGAATATGATTATGTCCCAGGTGTCTCTTCCCACCTTGCATATGAAGTCCCAGAAAGTCTCCTTGATGTTGTCTGCGGCCATCACGAGGGGGCCCCAGGCGTCGAGGATCACTTTCCAGTAAACGCGCTTTTCCTGCTCGTCGGTGACGTAGGGTCTGTCTTTAAAGCTCTTTCCCGCTGCGGAAAGTTCCTTTCCCAGACGAACCGTTCTGTTTATGAAGTTTTCTCTTCTTCTCTTCGTGCCTTTCTTTTTTCCGAGAGAAGCTTTCGCCTGGTAGACGGCGGCGTCCCCACCCTGTCCCACGTCAACAGAGGAAGACTTTTTGCCCTTCTTCCTGCTTCTTAATTCTTCTCTCTCCTTTTCCCTGATCTTCGCCTCGTGTTTCAGGTTCTCTTCGAAATGCTCCTCGTCTATGAGCCTTTCGAGTTTCTTCCTGCTTCTCTCGGCCGACATTTCAATGTCGTTTTTCGCCCAGGTCTGTCTGAGGTTCTGAAGATTGTTCTTTTTTTCCGCCGACCTTCTGTCCTCTGTGTTATTGCTCATTTTTTACTTCTTTCAATCTGTCATAAAAACAGCTGCAGCGCCTTCCGTCTTCCAGCACTCCCGTGTCGGAACACTTTTTGCAGGTGTATATGGGATCGAGAGCGTCTTCCCTGTATCCCCCCTGGATCAGGAGTTCGCTTCTCTTCCTTCCGAGCTGCGCCTGTCTTTCCCTTGCTTCGGAAAGCTCTGCTTTCCCGCTTGCCCCTTTAAGTATGCTTCTGGATATCCTTATCCCAAGAGACATGATCTCGTCCGATACGTCTTTAAGACCCGGAATATCCGTATATATCTTTTCTCTCAGTTTTTCTGTTTTGCGCGCGTTCTCGTACCTTATGCGGTCGTAACGCTCTTCCACAGCCTGCAGGAGTTTCGCGTTGTCCTCCGCCTCCATGGATGCGTCCTTGGCTTTTTGGGACTTAAGGACCGTGCTGACGTAGTTGATGCTCGGGCTTGAGATGCCGCTGGTCTTTTTGCAGGCTTCTTTCACCTCGTCGAGGCTGAAGCCCTGATCTATCCAGCTGTCCATAATATCCATCTCGGCCTGCGTGGGATTCCTCCTGAATCCCAGGACTTTGAACACCTGCCTGTAGTAACTGTATTTTCTGTCAGTCTCCTCCAGGAATTCTTCTACGCTCTCTTTTGTGTCCAGGCCTCTTTCGCGCCAGTCCATGAGTATCTTGTCCACGTAGCGGTACCTGGTGCTTCTGCCGTTCTTTACGCAGTATCTGTATCCCAGGAGTATGACCTCGGGATCCATGCCGAATTCCTTGAGCCAAAGAGCTACCGTTTCCGGCTCCTTGGCCTCGAGCAGCCTTCCCGTTTCCTTTTCTATGTTCTTGAAGAGGTCGGCTACTTCCCTATTGTTGAGCTTTTCGGCGTTCCTCGATACTGCCGGAGCGCCGGCCGCCTTGCTGAAGAATTTTTCCTTTAGGCTGACGAACTCGATCTCGCTGTCTTTTCCGCCGGCCTTTGCGCGCCTTTCCACGAGGCCGCATTCCTGCCAGTAGTCCCAGGCGTCCTCCACCTGCTTCGCGCTCATGGAAAGGGCCGATGCCAGCTTGGCGTTGTCGAAGTCTCTTTCCTGATCCGCGTACATCAAAGCCGTCAGGTAGACTTTGACATAGTCTCCCGGCGCGTTCTTGGCATACTCCGAGATGAATATGTTCTCCACCGGAGTATCGTAAAGCAGATAGTTGTTGGTTTCCTGTTTCTTAAAGTTCATTTCACTGCAGCGCTTCCACGCGGCTTTCCTGCATTATATCGGCAAATTTCTGGAATCTCGGCATCCAGGTGAGCTTGACGGTGCCCGTTTCTCCCTGGCGCTGTTTCGAGATGATGACTTCGCAGATGTTGTTAGGCTCTGCTTCGGGCTTCTTGAAGTAGTCTTCCCTGTGAAGGAAGATGACCACGTCGGCATCCTGCTCTATGGATCCCGAATCCCTCAGGTCCGAAAGCATGGGCCTCTTGTCGCCTTCTCTCTGGACCGATCCTCTGGAGAGCTGGGAAAGCACCACCACGGGGCATTCCATCTCTCTTGCCAGCTGCTTTAATTGCCTGGTCATGAGGGAGACCTCGTTGACCCTGCTGTCTGTTCTCGTGCCGGAGCTCAGTATCTGCAGATAGTCTATGATTATGAGGTCGATAGGTCTTTCCGCGTTCATCCTGCGGCACTTGTTCCTTATCTCCATGACTGTGATGCCCGGCGTCTCGTCCACGACGAGATCCGCTTCTCCGAACCTGGCGACGGCATTGTTTATGCCTTCCCAGTCGGCGGGAGTCAGGTCTCCTCTTCTCAGCTTCCCCAATTCCACTCTGCTCTGAGTGGAAAGCATCCTGTAGCCCAGGGATTCTTCCGACATTTCCACGGAGAAGAAGGCTACCTTCTTGTGATCCCTCAGGGCGGCGTGCTCGGCTATATTCAAAGCGAAAGCCGTTTTTCCCATGGAGGGCCTTGCCGCCAGTACTATGAAATCCGACTTCTGGAGCCCGCCGGTCATCCTGTCGAGGTCCGTGAATCCGGTGGAAAGACCGGGGAGCCTTCCTCCGTTCTTTTGGGCTTCCTCTATGAGCTCAACGTTCTTTCCCAGTATGTCCTGGATCTTCGTATAGTCCTTGCGCTGCCTTTTCTTCGCGATGTCGAATATGGCCTGCTCCGCTTCGTCCAGGACCTTTTCTCCGTCGAAGGCTTCGTTCAAGCTGTTCTCCACAATGGAAGAGCCTGCTTTTACGAGCTGCCTGTATACGGACTTTTCCTGGATGATCTTCGCGTACTGCACCGCGTTGGCCGTGGTGATGACCTCTGCGGAAAGCTCCGCTATATAGCTTCTTCCGCCGCAGGCTTCCAGGCTCTTTCTCTTTGAAAGGGCATCGGTGACGGTCAGCATATCTATGGCGATATCCTGCCTGTAAAGTTCCGTCATCGCCGTGAATATTTCTTTGTTGGCGCGGCTGTAGAAATCATCGGGTCCTATGAACTCCGACACCTTGAAGAAGACGTCGTTGTCTATGAGTATGGATCCCAGCACGCTTCTTTCCGCATCCTCGCTGTGGGGAGGTATCCGTTCTGTCTGTGGCATTTCTTTCCCCTGTCTATACTTCTACTCTTATCTTCAGGACTGCGGTCACTTCCGGGAAGAGCTTCAGCTCCGCCTTGTAGTTGCCGGCCTGTTTTATGTTCTCTTTGAGCACTATCTTCTTTTTGTCCAGCGCCATGCCGTAGGCTTCTTCGAAGGCCTCTGCCACGTCCTTCGTGGTGATGGCTCCGAAGAGCTTCCCGCCGTCTCCGGCCTTGCCTTTTATGACCACGGGGTGGGCTTCTTCCACCTTCTTCTTGAGCTGGAGAGCCGCTTCCTTTTCCTCGGCTCTTTCAGCCGCCTCGGCTGCGTTCTTCTTTTCGAGGGCCTTGAGGTTTGCGTCCGTTGCCTGCACCGCCAACTTCTTGGGGATCAGATAATTCCTGGCGTGTCCGTCGGAGACCTTCGCTACGCTGCCCTTTTTTCCTATTCCTTTTACGTCTTCAAGTAAAATGACCTGCATATTTCCCTCCTAAAGCATTCCCTCGAGCCTCATGGCCTGGACTACCTGGCTGATAGCCTCTTCGGGGGATACGTCCAGCTGCACCGCCGCAGCGTCTCTGCGTCCGCCTCCGCCCAGTTTTTCCATAAGGGTCTGCATATTGTATCTTCCGTTGGATCTGGCCGAGACCAGCGTTACGCTTCCGTTCCTTCCCGCAGCCACCGCCGCATCCACGCCCTTCATGGTGAGGAGCTCGTCCGCCGCCTGGGAAACGATGACCTGCATCGCCGGATCTATATCCTTCGTATACGCTACAGCCACGCCGTTGGACAGGACTTCCGCGTTGGCTATGACGTTGGTCTTCTTCTGGTAGAAGCTCAGATCCACTCTGAAAAATTCTTTCACGCTTGCCGTATCGGCGCCGCAGCGCTTGAGCCAGGATGCCGCTTCGAAGGTCCTGACGCCCGTGTTCGCCGTAAAGTGTCTCGTATCCAGGCTTATGCCCGCAAGAAGCGCGTCCGCTTCGAAACGCTCGATGTTTCCGAACTCTCCCGAATACTGGAGCATCTCCGACACCAGTTCGCTGGCGGAAGAGGCGTAGCTTTCCGTAAAGGAGAGGACCGTATTTTCCACTGCATCCACGGCTTTTCTGTGGTGGTCTATCACCGCTACGTTCTTTGCCGCCTCGAGGAGTTCCCTGTCCTCGGTCAGCGCCGCTCTGTGATGATCCGTCATCACGAGAAGCGTCTTGGACGTCAGCAGCGCCATCGCCGTTTCGTGATCCACGATCCTGTACGCGGGGCTTCCGTCCTCGGTGGTCTGCTCCATGGCGGCTTTCAGGATGGCTTCTATCCCGTCTCCCGGGTTTTCAAGAACTATGTAGCAGTCGCTGCCCACGTTCCTGGCAAGAGCGTAAAGCCCTATGGATGAACCGAAGCAATCCATGTCCGGACGGGAATGTCCCATGATGAGTACCCTGTCCGCATCCCTCATGAGGTTCATGAGGGCGTGTGCCATGACCCTGCTTCTTCCTTTGTTTCTCTTCTCCACGGAAGGAAGGGTACCTCCGAAATATTCGGTCTCTCCCTTTTCGTCTCTGACGACCACCTGGTCGCCGCCTCTTCCGAGAGCCAGTTCCAGGGCTTCCGTCGCAGTCTGCTGCAGCTGGGAAAGCCTTGCTTCTCCTATGCCCATGCCTATGGACAGCGAGGGCGGAAAATCTGCGTCCGTCTCTATGGACCTGATGCGGCTCAGGATCGGGAAATCGTTGGCCTTCAGAGTCTGGAGATATTTGTTCTTGAATATGAGGGCGTACCTTCCGTCGTTCATCGGGAACACCGACGCGTCGACCTCCTTAGCCCATCCGTATATGACTTCGTCTATCTGGGCCGCTATCCTCGACCTGTTCTCAACAGGCGTTGCCTGGAGGATCTCGTCCATGTTGTCTATGTTCACGTATGCCAGGCATACGAGGGAATCATAGAATTTTATCTTTACGGTCTCTTCTACGGTGATATCCCTGAAGAAAAGCATGCGGTAATATCTTTCTGTCTCGGAAACTTCCGAAGCGCTTACGGAGTACACTTTGTCTTCGAGCCTTACTTTAAGTTTCGCGCCGGGCTCGTCGAAAAGCGTCCTTAGGTCTTCTTTGAGCATCATTTCCGAAAGGTCTTCCCTTCCCGACGCGATGTGCTCGAAGGCCGTATTGGTCCACTGCACTTTGAAGTTCCTGTCAATGACGCAAAGGAGAAGAGGCGCTCCCGAAGAAAAGGCGTTCATCAGGTCTTCCCTGTCCTGAAGCACTTTCTCCTTGTATTCGCTGAGGCTCCTTAAGACCTTCTTTTCCGTAACGTATCTGTGGAAAGCCCAGATGCCCGCCACCGCGATGACACACACGATCCCGGCTATGAGGTTGAACCAGAGCACGACCATGCAAAGAACGACCATGGCGATCAGATCTATGCTGATGTATGACCTTGCTATCTCAAGTCTTAGTTTGCTGTTCATATGACTCCCGGGGCCCTTTCCGCCCGCCTGCGATAATACCTAAAAAGCATTTCTCTCACGTCAAAAACTGCCAATACGCAAATTGACATTTTATTTTATCACAAAACTCCTGAATACAATAGAACAAATATGTGTTCTTTCTATGGAATATCCTGGATGAAAAGGGCCCTTTATGGTATACTCTTGCCATGAGAATTAGAAAAGACACAGACAGACTTCAGACAGAAGACGTAAACCTTATTTCAGCCGCATCCGACGCTCTGGCCCACCCTGCGAGGGTGGAGATATTCCGCTTCATCTACACGCAGAACATGAAAAGAGAGCCGGTCTGCAACAAGGACCTGGTAGCGGAATTCGGCTACGCCCAGGCCACCGTATCCCAGCATATGAAGAAGCTCCTCATCTCCGGCATAATCACTGCCGAAAAGAAGGGGACCTATTCATATTACTTCGTAAACTTAGGAATGCTGGCAAAATATCTCGACGCCGTAAAAAAACTGAATTCCTGAAAAGCCAAAGGAGGAAAATATGATGCCGGGAGCTTCTCTCATAGCCTACCTCATAGGCGATAAACTTACAAAGAACGTAAAATCCTTCAAAACCAAAGCCCCCACAAAGGCAAGGCTCGAATATTACGACGGGCCTTATTCAGGGAAGGCTGTCACGATCACAAAGAAGAAAGACGGATGCAAAGCGGTCGTCTCCGTATTCGACCGCGGAAGCGAGAAGACCGTCGACACCCAGTCCGTGCTTCCCGAAGTTATGGACAGACTTCAGGAAGCCTGCGAGCAGAGAGACCTTGAAAACATGATAGATATCCCGTATACGGGAGAGCCCGGAAAGAGACGCTTTCTCCTCTATTACGGACCCGCCACTACCCATATCGCCAGCAACCGCCAGGAAGCCGTTCCCGAAGTAAGGGAACTCCTGGACAGGGTGGAGGCCATTATAAAGCAATACGTAGCATTCTGATTTTTACAAAGAAACAAAAACAGCAGGGTCTGCGGATCGAAACCGCTTCCCTGCTGTTTTTATGTGCTTTTTTCTTTCGTCTTATTCCGCTAAATCTTCAAGTTCTTCAGACGTAACAGATATGCCATCGCAAACCATCAAAAATAAGAGACCAACCAAACATACATCGCTGTAACAATTGCAAGCCCGAGTCCTTGAAGGATCTTTTTAAGAACTTCCAATTTATCCTCCCATTCAACCCTTATAACACATACATAGTATCGTGCATATAAAGTTAATAGGATTATTGCAATCACAATCCCGACCACACGGTATACGGATCCCGGTATAGTCCTCATAATATATTCTGCAAAACTCTTCATGTTTGTATTTCCTTTAACATCTTATTTCTTATAGATTGACATTCTGTAATATGATGATATCATTATGATATCATCATTATATAAAGGAGACAAAAAACATGCAAGAAAAAGTTTTAAATAAAAAGAGCGGCTTCATGATGTTGTTTCTGCTTTTGGGTATTCAATTCATGGGATGTCCTGTCCTGATAGTTATGGCTGCAAACAGCGGCAGATACGGCATCATTGCCTTGGCAGGCATCCTTTTTATCATCTGCCTAATCTTTTACGGTGGCCTCAAAGTTCTCAAACCTCAGGAGGCTTTGGTGTTGACTCTTTTTGGAAAATACTACGGTTCATTGAAAGGAGCTGGGTTTTACTACGTGAACCCTTTCTGTAGCGCAATCAACCCTGCAGCTTCTACAAAACTATCACAAAGCGGAGATGTCAAGGGAGATAAAGACGTTTCCCCTGCCACAAGTGAGGGAAAGAAAATCTCACTTAAGATAATGACCCTTTCAAATACCAAGCAGAAAATCAATGACAGGCTCGGGAACCCTGTAGAAATAAGCATCGCTGTAATGTGGAGAGTAGTTGACACGGCAAAAGCCGTATTCAATGTCGACAACTATAAAGAATACCTTTCTCTACAGTGCGACAGCGCTTTGCGAGAGATCGTAAGAATCTATCCGTACGATGTGGCGCAGGGCGTTGACACAACAGGAGACGGACAAGCCGATGAGGGTTCTCTCAGAGGTTCTTCCGAATTGGTAGTAAAAAGGATCAAAGATGCAGTACAAGCCAAAGTAAATGAAGCAGGAATAGAAATCGTTGACACCAGAATAACATATCTTGCATACGCTCCGGAAATAGCCGCAGTAATGCTTCAAAGACAGCAGGCATCTGCTATAATCGATGCCAGAAAGATGATCGTTGATGGTGCTGTCGGCATGGTTGAGATGGCTCTTGAGCGACTGTCTGAAAACAATACCGTGGATTTAGACGAAGAGCGAAAAGCCGCAATGGTCTCCAATCTTCTAGTTGTGCTTTGCGGAAACAGAGATGCCCAGCCCGTAGTCAATTCCGGTAGTCTATACTAGGGTAACACTGATGATAGAAGAAAAAAAACAAATTCCTCTTCGCCTGTCTCAAAAGCTTTATAACCAGATTGCTGCGTGGGCAGAAGATGATTTTCGATCTGTAAACGGACAAATCGAATATCTTCTCACCGAATGCGTAAAACAAAGAAAAAAGAACGGAAAATATGTTTCCGATACTATCGATGAGCCTTTAGAAATAGACTTGTCTGACACATCCACGCGAAACAAAAAGTAGAGGGTTTTATGACTTTTGATGAAATAAACATTTTTAGACACATTGCAAATACGCAAAATCTATCAGACACAGCAAGAGTTCTCGGGTTCACAGAATCTGCGTTGAGCAAGACGATTCGAAGAATGGAATCGGAACTAGGTTATCCATTGTTTGAAAGAACAAATAATCGTCTTCGCCTCAATGAAAACGGGAAAAGGGCATATATCATTTTTACAAATATTAATGATCAATGGCAAGAACTACAGAGTCTGCACAAGAAAGACAAACAAACCCTTAGAGTTTTCTCTACTGACATAGCGCTACTCCAAAACCTTTCTGAACGAATCGTATACTGTGACTCCGAGAATCAATTTAACATCGAAGAATCTCTTTCTGACTGCCATCGAATTGTGCAGGCGTTCGATGCTGGGTTATGCGATATATCAGTCACCTTATCCCCTATCGAACCGAAACGCAGGCACTTGTCTTTGAAACACGAAGAATCATTAGTGATAGTTTGCAAAAAAGATCAGATCAAAAAAGAACATCCTGTATGTTTAAAACATCTAAATCTGAATAGATTGCTTTCTATTGGAAAAAACGGTCCCCTGCTTTTAAAAGTTGAAAACTACATAAAAACAAATTCTTTGAAAATTGAAATATCCTATCAACTTGATTCTGCAATTTTTATATCAAAGCTTGCTAATTCGAACATTCCAGCTGTCGTGACCGCACCGCAGCGAATAAACTTGATAGAACACAATTTGATATAATTAAACTAAAAGATGAGAGCTTTACATTTCCAGTGTATATCAATGCACTACCGAAATATAAATCGTTCTTGTACTATCAAAACTGATATTCATCATGCTCAAAAACAGCGGGGTATATGACATTTTATAGTCTCTACCCTGCTGTTTAATTCATTTTACGAATGTTAGTTACTGTCTTCTTTTCACAATCATGGCTGTATATATAACCCCAACAATAACCATCGTTATTATCATACTGGCTGTAAAAAGAACCTTTATGATGATGTTGTTTCTTGGACTTCCTATATCAACAATTAAATTCTGACTGATTTCCACGGTTTATTATTTCTGTCTTTTTCGATAAAAAACTGCGCCGAGGTTTTTATCCTCTTGTCCTCCGAAGTAATCTTGTAAGTGGCTATTGCTGAGACATACTCCCCATAGTTTTCTGCCTTAACAGTCCGACTGTCTACCTCGACCCATTGACCCTCCCGTTCTGTGTAGATCACCGCTTTTGTTGTCCCTATTGCGCTAGATTGTGCTTCTTGTATCACTACATCTCCGACTTGATAACATTTTATGTTCTACAAAGCTCAAGCGAAATCCTTTATCTACCGAAATCGTAGAATCATACATTTTTGGATACGCAACTCCGGGATTGAATACATCTTTAAACAAATCTCCATTTGCCGGCGACCAATACAAACTATGAGAGAAATGACAGTCCGTTACCTTATCCGTTTCATCGTCCGGATCAAATACTATTTGTTTTACAGTGCTCGTAATATATTTGCTTGCTGTGAAACATCAATCCATTATCTGTTTCTATCAATGTTTCATATTGCCTCTTGGGAACATCCAAATCACCTAACCCATATATAAAGACACTTACTACTATGATGAAAGACAAGGAAAGTATAACTGTCCTAATATACCGAACCATAGCTGTGACTTGCTGTCAATTCACCGCTAGTTGTGTTCAAGGTCGCAACTAATGAGAGGCCAAAGTAATAAGAGAAGTCACCTGTGCCCAAAACTTCATATGGATCGCCTAAAAATGTCATAGTGTTATTCGATCCGCCCCTAT
>JAFRIQ010000025.1 GCA_017432725.1 Bacillota bacterium | reverse complement strand
TATTTGGATCAGGATTCAAACAGATATAAGAGATATATATTTAACCCCCCAAACGAAACAGAGGTTCAAGCATATATCATCGAAAAAGGATATCACTTCTCTGCTGAGGACTTTGTCGCATTCTACACCAGCAATGGCTGGAGAGTGGGGAAAAATCCTATGAAGGATTGGAAAGCTGCCTGTAGGACCTGGGAAAGCACTTGGAAGAGAAATCCACCTTCGGGCAAAACCATTCCTTGGACAGAAGTAGCACGCGATGTAGAAGATTTATTAGGAGAGGAGAAATTATGACAATAGAAGAAACAGGTAAGATTATGGAAATAATCCGTTTGATGTACCCAAGGCATAACGATATGTCTGATGAGGATGCAAAGAAGACTTTATCACTATGGGCGTCGCTGCTTCAAGATATCCCATACAAGGAAGTGTCTGATGCTGTCAAGGCCTACTTGATGACAGATAAGACTGGATTCCCACCTTCCATCGGAGAAATAAATGGCCTTATTTGCAAGGCAAAGACATCAAACCTACCAAGCGGCGATGAGGCTTGGGCTTTAGTCCGTAATGCAATAGGAAATGGGTTGTATGGGGCGAAAGAGGAGTTTGATAATTTACCTGCCATATGCCAAAAGGTAGTCGCAACACCAGTCAACCTTTATGATTGGGCGCACCTTGGTCACGAAGGTCTCAATGTGGTTAGAACCACGTTTTTAAAGCAATACAAGGCCGTTATAGAGAACACTGAGTATCTACTCGCTTTGCCAGAAAAAAGCGACGAGAAGGCAAAAAAATTGACCGACGACCAGGCCAAAATCAAAACTCTCACAGAGACAATAATAAGGTGATTATGAGCCTGATTACGAACTATCTTTGACAGGTTACATTCTAACCCGGTATAATGTGAAAAACAGGACGAGAGGAAGGTTGCCGCAAATTATCTGTCGCCCCTTTCTCCATGACTCCTGTTTTTTGTATGCACATGTATGACATCATCACTTGACGTACTCTTCAAGATCACCAGATATAATCACCTTTATGTCATGTGTGTCTGTAGAATTTTCTTTTGCTTCTCTTTTGAGTTTTTCTATCCTCGCCATCTGTTCCTGAAGATCAAGATCAGACTTTATGCCTTTGATCTCACGGATGTCTCTTAGTGCGCCAGTAATGTCCCTTATTGAGGTTTTAGAAGAAAGGGTTATGGTTCCGTCCTGCATTCCAACTATGATCATATCCAAAAGCATATCTGCCGCAGTTTGGATCTTGTTTTCCCTTATTGCGATGATGTTTGAAATTGACTCGGTCATTTTCATATCCGCTTTTATGCTTGTTTGTTGCTTGAGATCGGCCCACTTTTCTTTTAAAGCGATATGACTCAAAGTGCTGAGTGGAACATCGTATTTCTCAGCGAGTTTTTTATAGCTTATGCCACCTCGGACGTACTCGGCCTTGATCTTTTTCATATCTTGCATGTATATACCTCCGTAAAGTCACGTAAGTATACACTGAAGTCCTCGTCGTTGATAACCACCCCCCCCACTAAGCAATAAAGTTCCAAAAGGCTTTCCCAGATCACCGGCATGATAGCCGAGATTGCAAGTAGATTTCTTGACAGGGATAAAGGGCTGTGATACATTACCCCCAAGAAGTATTCTCTGCATAATCCCTCTCGATTGGTGATTGGGATTCACCGCTTTGAACACTTCTTTTTTTGTTGTCATCGATCTTAAGTTTCGAACGTACTATGAACATACGATATACCACCTTCCTCGGTATTGATTTCTTCGGAAGATCTGGTATCATTATCAATAGATGAAGTTTCTGAAGCCTCGATCTCGATCCGATTCGGTAGAGCAACTTGGCTGGGAACTTCATATTTTTGTCCGAAAGAATGCTTACCCTTGACTTCTTCGGAAGATGAGGTATCATTTTCATAGATGAACGGACTATCATGCGTGACGGTCACTACACGACCTGATCCAACTTGATACTTACCGTTCATTTTTTTTATCGTAAATAACCTTACAGCCTTTGAATCATAAAAGATGTCAGTTACGAGATGCGACAAGATCCCTTGACAAATACATCGTTACTTGATACGCTCCTCTCAAAGTCAGACTTCGTTTCCCCCAAAAGAGGCACGTGCGCTCTTAGGGCTTGAGACAAAGTCCTGGCTTCTTTTTTTGACAGCCTCACCGGGTTGTGATAGATTATCTTTAGAAGTTGATTCTGGGGTATGTAGAACCTCTTTATCGGCTTCTTTTTTGACAGAAACATTACATTGTGTTACATTACCCACAGGAGCTGTACCACTGTTCGCTTCGGGCGTATTGACAGAGGCTTGATCATCTGTCGGCGTGGCAAGGCTTCCTGCCTTGATAGGCTGCGTGGTGTTCCCACGAGTACGGATATCAGGGTTAATGGGAGTGGTTGAATGTTTCAAAGCATTCGCTGCATTGAGCATACCCACTCTCCCATAATGCGTCATAGAGTACTGAGCCGCTTTGTACGGGTTCGAGGCGTTTTGCCCCCTCAAGTTATTGGCGCATTAAAAAGCATCCATGCGATCATATCGGAACACTGCTTCATGGACATTGACTGGTTGATCATATCCTCTTCGTCAGAGGCACGATCTGAATGTTTTACGCCAGTTTCTTTATAGGCAGATGGTTTTTCTTGACTGCCGGAAGGGCTTTGTGATATATTTTTATTGAACCTTGGAGAACGCAAAGTATTTGCAATGGCTTCGTTTGAAGCAAATTGCGTTGCGGTAACACGGTTCTTTTTATTTGTTATATTCAATTAAGTTTGCTTTACTTATATCGGAAGTAGCAGAAGAAAGCGAGTTATTCGCATATCTTGGCGGCTCTGCCGCACCTACTTCTTTTTTTGTGTTGATAGCATACAGCACGTCGACATCTTCGACTATGTTTGAATAACTGTTAACGACACTTCTTTTTGCAAGCTCAAGGTATTTGGAGTCTCTTACAGACTTATTGACTTTTTCGTTTGGCGTGGTATCATTTTCTAACAAAGATGATGAACTGATGGATGGTACAACACCTTTTGGTGCTCCCATCGTTGTAAGGGATTCGTCTTTTTTATTTGACACATCGTATATCTGTGATACAATGACGTAGGATTGGATGTGCCATCGCTGGACTGTGGGACGATTTCCTGCCTTTGTTGGCTACATCCGATTCACTCAGGGATTGTGTCCGACTTGACGGACTGCCCTGTTTTTTTATTAAAAAAGGAGCTCACATGGTTTAAAGCTCCCTCTTTACTTTGACATCTCTTTGTTCTGGGTTCTGCCGAGGATGTAATCCACGGATACATCGTAATAATCAGCGAGTTTGATCAATATCTGCGTGGGTATATCCAAATCGCCTCTCTCATAATTGCTGTAGACTCTTTGGCTGCATGATAGGATTTTAGCAATCTCTTTTTGTTTTAGATCGTGATCTTCTCTGAGATCCTTAATCCGTTGATACATATCCTCACCTCATGGTGAAGTATACTTTATCCCAATATTTCGCTTTGAGTTTTAGCGGAAAATCCGCTATAGTGACATTAGCCCTTATAGTAGCAGGAGAGGTATCATGGATATTAAAATTTGGATCATAATAGCCGAGCTTATAGCAATCATTATTTTCATTCTTATGTACAAAGAATCCCAGTCAGAAATAAACCGTAAATGTCTCGATATCCAAAAATCAAATAATGATATTGACAATCTTTATGCCAACATACGCGAACAAAACTTGAGTATACAGCAACTAAAAACTCAAATACGTGAGAATGAAAAAGAAGGTATAAAAATAAAACGTGCTTATCTTACCGCAAAAGGAAGATCTGAAGTCGATATAATTGAAGAAATTGAAAACTCAATAACGGAAGAATACAGACAGCTGTTTTCAAGCAATTCGACCGCTACGACATATATAGCATCTGCTATGGCAGACTATTACACAGCAAAACTCAAAGAGTATGAAAAAGCATTAAAGCAACAGGGACAAATCTATCGATCTGCAAAAATAGCAGATGTACGTCTGGAAGCAGCAAAGACAATACAACAAGTTAAAGAAACTCAATACACGTATGAATTTCTTCTTTGCAAGTTACTTGAAACATATCCAGAAATTGATATGGATTATATATATTCAACATATGGACTCTCTGCCAACGCATTACCCAAAGCTGTTATCGAGAGAGAGTCTACCGGGATTAAGGAACTTAAAGAAGCAGATGCTGCGCTGAAGCAGCAGTTAGCTTCATCCACAATGGAACAAAAAAGCGTAGCATCATTACGGCAGGAAATTGACATCTTACACACCAAAGTCAAAGCTTTAGAAAGTGAACGTAATGACCTCAGAAAGCAGGTTAATGATTTCTTTGCTTTCCGTGATAGAAGATGGCCTCTGCTTCGAGAATCCGTTGAAGATTATCAGAAAGAATATTCCTCTAACTTGTCTGCTATTCCATATATGAGCCGCATTATTGCAGATATTATGACTATTGATTTCGACAGATTGGCATGGTCATTATCGTGGGGTAATAATCAAGAACGAAAGAAGAAGGTGGCAAGCTTATATGCGCTAAAAAAAGAAAAGTCAGATGAAATAGAAAGAATCAAAGGCGCGGAGTATCAACTCGCATACTTATTAAATC
The DNA here is from genome assembly GCA_017432725.1 of Bacillota bacterium. Taxonomy (GTDB): domain Bacteria; phylum Bacillota; class Clostridia; order Peptostreptococcales; family Anaerovoracaceae; genus RUG13409. The sequence continues at coordinate 13,948 of JAFRIQ010000025.1, read as the reverse complement.
AATTTCCGGCACTGCAAGATGTTATTGATACGGATTTCCAAGAATTAAATGTGACGTATGATGAGATTACTGAACATGATCCCGTTATTAACTTTATCGATAAAACTGAATGGGATTCGTTGCCTCCGTCCCAGAGAAATCAGCTGGCTCTAAATAGATACATCGAGTCGAGGAAAAAATCAAAATGGCAAATAGGTCGCGACTACGAATTATATTGCGGATATTGTTATGAAACAAAAGGCTACGATGTCGATTATTACGGTTCATATCACGGGCTTGAAGATTTAGGAAGGGATTTAATTGTCAAACAGGGGAGCGAGACAAGGATAGTTCAATGTAAGTATTGGTCAAAAAATAAAGAAATACACGAGAAACACATCATGCAACTCTTTGGTACTGTAACAGAGTACAATATCGTAAACAACTCGGATTCCACGGGGATATTACTCACCAATACGACACTATCAAAGAGAGCGAAAGAATTTGCAAAAATACTGCACATTTCATATAAAGAAAACCTGGAGCTTGACGAATTCCCAAGAATTAAATGCAATATTGGACGTGATGAGAATGGTTATGAGACAAAGATTTATCATCTACCTTTTGATCAGCAATATGACTCAACTAAAATAGACATCACTAAGGGCGAATTTATGGCTATGACTGTGTATGAGGCTGAAGCCGCAGGGTTTAGAAGAGCTTATAGATGGCACCATCCCGAAGTATAATATACACATTTCCGACACCACGGCAGACGCATTTCCTAAACCTCTTCTGAGAAATGGCCAGCCCCTGTCCTCAGTTACATAGGCTTTTTACTTTTTTTCGTTTGGCGTTGTATCATGTTTACTGGATGGCATGGTGATTTTGACTGCCTGCGAAGCTTTCAGCTCCGATGTGGCTTTTTTGTCGATAGCCACGTCATTTTTATTTCTTATATTTCGTGGGATTCCTAAGCCAATCCTCAAATGCTTGCCTCTCGACTCTATAAGGCGATCCTTTAAACCTTGGCAGTGTCGGGCAGGTTGGATCTGACAATAATCTCGTAGCGTATCTTCTAGAGCACTTACATTCTTTCATGATTTCTTTAATACCGATAATCTCCATGATTGAACCTCCCTCTTTTGTTTGATTGTACTTATACACATTATACCTAATAATTGTTCTAATAATGCATATTATGCTTGTCTAATCGTTTTTATTCAATTGGAAAAAAGCCGACCTCAATACTTTGCTCAATACTTTGATTTTTGGGGCCTACCTTTTTCACTTAACTTTATGAATAAAAAAATGCCTGAAACCGTTGAGATTTCAAGCATTTCATTCATGGAGCTGCCCAGCAGATTCGAACTGCCGACCTCCACATTACCAATGTGGTGCTCTACCGACTGAGCTAGAGCAGCATATTCACTTGCGACTTTGATATATTATCACTAAAACAAACGGCTGACAACTGGAAATATCTAAGTTACAGAAGTGAATTGATCTTGTTTCTGATGCGCTGTATAGCGTTGTCTATCTGTTTGGGAGTCTTGCCGAGTATTTCCGCGATCTCTTTGTATTTCCTGCCCTCGAGCAGAAGTTCAAGGACTTTCTTTTCCAGTTCGCTGAAAAAGGAACTGCCTGGGTCTGCAAGAAGCTCCATAAGTTCCGCGAACAGCACCTGTTCCTCAGGATCCGAATCGTACCCTGCCACGAGAGTGTGTCCAAGAGACGGAGCATCTTCTTCGTCCCCTATAGGTCTGTCGAGAGATACGGCCATATTGAGCGGCGCATACTTTTGTCTTCCGGAGGCTTTGACAGCATTTATGAGCTGCCTGTTTATGCAAAGATCAGCGAAGGTGGAAAAAGAAGCGCCTTTAGCTGCGTCATAGGTGTTATATGCCTTTACGAGACCTATCATCCCTTCCTGTATGAGGTCGTCTTTTTCCGCTCCCAGCATAAAATAGAGGCCGGCTTTGGATCTGACGGTCTCTTTGTATTCTTCAAGCACCTCTTCTATAGTCTTATCCGTATACATCCTATGATCTTTGTCTTAAAGCTTCGTAAAGTATGATAGCCGCCGCATTGCTGGCATTGAGAGAATTGACGTTCCCCTTCATTGGTATGGATACGATGAAATCGGCCTTCTTTCTCATTAGTTCAGAAACGCCGTTCCCCTCCGCTCCTATTATTATAGCCAAGGGGCCTTTAAGATCCGCTTTATCGTAACGTTCGCCGTCCATATCCACGGCGGCGATCCAGAGGCCTTCCGACTTCAGGTAGTCCACGGTCTGAGCAAGGTTGGAGACCTTTGCGACCGGAACGTACTCGATAGCTCCTGCGCTTGCCTTCGCCACAGTTTCTGTCAAAGATACGCTGCGGCGGTTCGGGATCACTACTCCATGAAAACCGGCACCGTCTACAGATCTCATGATAGCCCCCAGGTTATGTGGGTCTTCAAGATTGTCCAGTATGACGACGACTGGGTCCTCACCTTTTGCCCGGGCTGCCGCTAATATATCTTCTATTTCAACGTAAGCGTGCGCTGCCGCGTAGGCTGCCACCCCCTGATGAGGTCTTCCCGGAGCAAGTCTGTCAAGTACGGCTTTGTCTACGTACTGTACCTGGATACCTGCTTCTCTCGCGGTCTTTGCGATCTTGAGAGCTGACCCCTGAGCATCTTTTTGCATAAGGATCTTATCTATGGTACGCCCGGCCTTTATGGCCTCGGTCACAGGATTTCTTCCTATGAGGAGATTCGGATTCTCAGGTTCCGCGTTGATACTGTCAAGAGCGATCTGAGTAGCTCTTTTCGGCGCAGGTTTAACGCCTTCGTAAGCTGCAGCATCCCTTCTGTTTTTGCCGCCGCGCTTAGGAGCTGGTTTTACTCTTCCAGTATCTTTGCCGCTTCTTCCATTATTTCTGTCATTCGGTCTTCCAGACCTTGTACTTTTAACCATCCTATGAGTGCCTCCAATGCCGTAGCCCACTTGTAATCGATGGGGTCGGCATTTTTCGCTTTCGTCGCTGTCCTGTGATTCCTTGCCCTCTTGGCAACGGTGATCTCTTCTTCCGTAAGGAAGCCTTCGTCAATCATTTTCTTAATTGCCGCAGCCTGCGCGGCGGCTTTTACGTACCGTACAGACTGCCTGTTGAGTACATCGACTTTAGGCGATGTACCGTTTCTGATCACTCTTTCCCGTATAAACAGTTCGTATACGGCATCACCAAGGTACGCAAGAGTCAGGGAACTGTAGTCTTTAGTATCCATCAGCTTCTGATGATCTGAACGCCCTGCGGCGTATCCTTAAGAGTTATGCCCTTGGCTGCGAGTTCGTCCCTTATCCTGTCGGCTTCGGCCCAGTTCTTTTCAGCCCTAGCTTTGGTCCTGGCGTCTATGAGTGCCTGGAGCTCGGCATCTACGGTGTTCTCAGGATCCTTTCTCAAAAGGCCGAGAACTCCGGTAAGTTCATCAAGAAGCCCAAGAGCAGCCTTGGCCTCGCTCTTCGTCATTCCGGAGCTTGCGTCCTTGTTTATCTCGGTGATCATTTCGAATACGGCGGAGATAGCGTCCGCGGTATTCAGATCGTCGTCCATGCTCGCAATATATTTTTCCTTGAAAGGTTCGTACTTGGAAGCGTCTTCCTTTCCGCCTTCAGGTCCGTTTTCGGCTATGTGCTGCAGAGTCTCCTTGCAGTTCCTCATACGCTCAAGGGATGCCTTTGCGCTTTCCATGAGTTCATGGGAGAAATTTATGGGTCCTCTGTACTGTGCCGACAGAAGGAAGAATCTGAGAACTTCGCCTTCATATTCCTTGAGTATGTCTCTTACCAGGAAGAAGTTATTGGCTGATTTGCTCATCTTCTCGCCGTTGATGTTTATGAAACCGTTATGCATCCAGTAGTTGCTGAACGTCTTTCCTGAAAGCCCTTCCGACTGTGCTATCTCGTTCTCGTGATGCGGGAACTGAAGATCCTCACCTCCGCAGTGAAGGTCTATGGTCTCTCCCAGGTACTTCTTGCTCATGGCGGAGCACTCTATGTGCCATCCCGGTCTTCCCAGGCCCCACGGGCTTTCCCATGCGATCTCGGATTCCTCTTTTCTTGCTTTCCAGAGAGCGAAATCAAGCGGGTCTTCTTTGATATCTCCGACTTCTATCCTGGCGCCGGCTTCGAGATCGTCGATATTCTGCCCTGAAAGTTTTCCGTAACCGGGGAACTTCCTAGTACGGTAATAGACGTCTCCGTTCACTTCATAGGCCATTCCTTTGTCTATGAGCCCCTGAACGAAGGCTATGATCTCGGGCATGGTCTCGGTGACCCTTGGATGTACGTCCGCTTTCTCTATATTCAGTTCCTTTACGTCCTCGTAGTAGGCCGCTATATATTTTTCGCCGACCTCCAGGGCCGAGATGCCCTCTTCCTTTGCCCTGTTGATGATCTTATCGTCCACGTCAGTGAAATTCTGAACGTATTTGACGTTCTGCCCGCGGTACTTGAGATACTTTCTCATTGTATCGAAGACTACGAAGGGTCGCGCGTTGCCTATATGTATGTAGTTGTATACGGTAGGTCCGCACACGTACATTTTGAGTTCCGACGGGTCCATCGGAACGAGTTCTTCTTTTCTCCTTGTGAGAGTATTGTATATCTTCATAATATATTATCCTCTTCTCTCGGCATTTACGAGAGCGGCGGCTTTGGATACCGCCTCTGCGGCCTCCAGTTCTTCCATATCTCCGCCCCGTCTTAATTTGTATTCGACTATGCCTTCGCCGGCTTTCTTTCCGACGGTGATCCTGATAGGTATACCTATGAGATCCGCATCCTTGAATTTGACGCCCGGACGCTCGTCTCTGTCATCAAGCATAACTTCTACGCCAAGGGCCTCCAGCTTGTTCTCTATGTCTTCGGCAAGTGCTTTCTGCACGGGATCGTCTGCTTTTGCGATGACTATGTCCACGTGATAGGGCGCTATGCTCATGGGCCAGATTATTCCATTATCGTCGTGGTGCTGTTCAACGACAGCTGCCATGGTACGGGAAACGCCTATGCCGTAACATCCCATTACCACGGGGTGGTCTACCTGGTTCTCATCTCTGTAGAGACAGTTCATGGGCTCGGAATATTTGGTGCCAAGTTTGAATACTTGGCCTACCTCTATGCCCCTTGCTGTCTTTACCGGCTTTCCGCAGCACGGACAGGGATCTCCTGCCTGGAGGAGTTTAAGATCCACGACCTTATCAGCCTTGAAGTCTCTCCCTTCGCACACGCCTGTATAATGGAAATCCTTTTCGTTGGCTCCGCAGACCATGTTAACACTGCCTGAAAGCTCGCTGTCCATTATGACCATGCAGTCGTGTATGCCTATAGGCCCTGTGAATCCTCCGACGCATCCGGTGACTGAGGACATCTTTTCTTCGTCCGCCATGGATACGAGATATTCGGGAACGTCCAGAGCGTTGACCAGTTTGGTCATGTTGAGCTGCCTGTCGCCTCTGACGAGAGCAAGAACGTAGCTCACCTTATCTCCTTCTTCCTCGGCGACCTGCAGGAGAAGCGCCTTGATGGAATGTTTTATATCAGCCTCAAGGTATTTGCATACGGCTTCTATAGTCTTAGTTCCGGGGGTGCTCACCTTTTCAAGAGCAGCCGCAGTCTCAGGAAGCTGTTTTTCATCCTTGAATTCGGCTCTTTCGGAAGTGGCTGCGAAATCACATTCGCTGCAATACACTATCTCAGACTCGCCGACTTCGGACAGCGCCGTGAACTCATGGGAGTTGTTTCCACCTATGGCTCCGGAGTCCGCCTCTACAGGTCTGAAATTGAGCCCGCAGCGGGTGAATACCTTGGAATATGCGTCGTACATTTTCTTGTATGAAACGTCGAGGCCAGCCTCATCCCTGTCGAAGGAATAGGCATCCTTCATTATGAACTCCCTGGATCTCATGAGTCCGAAACGGGGTCTTGCTTCATCTCTGTACTTGGTCTGTATCTGATAAAGATTGAGAGGCAGCTGTCTGTAGGAAGATACGGCCTGTCTTACTATATCCGTGAATATCTCTTCGTGAGTGGGTCCGAGACAGAACTCTCTTTGGTTCCTGTCCTTTATCCTCCACATCTCGGGACCGTAAACGCCCCAGCGACCGCTTTCCTGCCAGAGCTCAGCCGGCTGAAGAGCGGACATCAGTATCTCCTGAGCTCCCGCAGCATCCATTTCCTCTCTAACGATAGCTTCTATCTTTTTCAGCGTTCTGTTCCCCAGAGGCAGGAAGCTGTATATACCGGATACGAGTTTCTTTATGAAACCGGCTCTCAAGAGCAGTATGTGAGAAGGGATCTCCGCTTCTGCGGGCACTTCTCTCAAGGTTGTCAAAAACATTTCCGAAGTCTTCATTTCAAATATTCTTCCTTTACTGTCGCTGTAGCATATGCGGCCATAGCAAGACCTTCGCCCGTAGGACCTACGCCCTCTTCGGTGGTCGCTTTGACCGATACTTTGCTTTTATCTATACCTATCGCAGAGGCTATAGCCTCTCTCATTTTATCCGTATACGGAGCCACTTTGGGCTTTTGCGCTATCAGTGTAGCATCAACGCTGAGCGTTGTAAATCCATGGGATTTCAGTATCCCGGCGGTCTTTGAAAGTATCTCTTTACCGCTCATTCCTTCGGTCTCGGCGGCGTTATCAGGAAAGTGCTTCCCTATGTCTCCGAGAGCCGCTGCTCCCAGCATAGCATCTGCGATGGCGTGGGATATGACGTCTGCGTCGGAATGTCCGAGAAGCCCCTTTTCAAAAGGAACTTCTATGCACCCCAGCATAAGCGGCCTGCCTTCTGTCAGAAGATGGAGGTCGTAGCCGTTCCCGAAGCGAAGTCTGTATTCCGACGGTATATCCGAAGGAGTGGTTATCTTGTAGTTCTCATAATCCCCTTCGACTATGTCGACCTTGTAGCCCGCGTATTCCGCGGCGGAAGCGTCGTCCGTCACTTCGATGCCGTCCGCGTTGACTTTCCTGTATGCGTCTCTTAGTACGTCCAGTCTGAAGCCCTGAGGCGTCTGGACTGCGAAGAGCTTCGATCTGTCCAGGGTGGCATCTTTCGTCCTTATGGTATCTTTAGGTCTGACGCAGGGCACGGCAGCGTCGGCACCTTTTTCAAGAGCGTCCATGACTCTTTCTATGAGGTCTTTCTTTACGAAAGGCCTGGCCCCGTCATGGACCAGCACGAAATCTGCGTCGTCTCCCAGGAATTCCAGTCCTTTGCACACGGAATCCTGACGTCTTTCTCCGCCCTCCACGTCTCCTCCGGGACCTACCACAACGATGCGGCCGAGTCCTTCAAAAGCATCTTTGGTAAGTTCAAGCACGGTTTTGTCTCCGAGCTTTATATTTTCTTTTTTCACGCCGCCCATCCGGGTGGATCTTCCCGCAGCCGCAATGATAACAGCAAATCTGCTCATATGGATCTCCTAAGGCTTAACGAATATCATTCTTCCTGCTGACGTCTGAAGCACGCTGGTGACCGTAGCGTCTATGGTCTTGCCCATGTATTTTTTACCGCCCTGAACTACTACCATGGTGCCGTCATCAAGATAGGCCACGGCCTGATCTTCAGTCTTGCCTGTTTTCACGGGAGTCACTCTCATGACTTCACCGGGCAGGACCACGGGTTTGAGCGTGTTGGCCAGTTCGTTGATATTGAGTATACCGATCCCCTGTACGCCGGCCACTTTGTTCAGGTTATAGTCGTTGGTGACCACTACGCCACCCATTATCTCGGCAAGCTTCAGCAGTTTGACGTCCACTTCGGGTATCTTGGATATCTCCTTGTTCGCTGCAGTGTCGTAGATATCCACGCCGAACTCTTTCTGGATGTTGTTCAGTATATCGAGACCCCTTCTGCCTCTGTTCCTCTTGAGGTCATCGGCAGAATCGGATATGTGCCTGAGTTCGACCAGCACAAAATCGGGAATGATTATATTCCCTTCGATAAAACCTGTTTTGAGAATGTCATAGATCCGGCCGTCTATGATTACGCTGGTATCAAAGATCTTGGGCGCAGCATTGCCCCTGGATTTGTTCCTGCGCTTGAGAATGTCCGCTGAAAAGATCGTCTGCAGTCTGTCCTGATACGCCACCCCGAAGCTTTTTCCCATCATAAGACCGTAATAGCCCAATGCTATAAACAGCATGATGCTGATGATGAGATTCAAAGACATCCTGTTCAGAGCCTGTACATTCATCAGAATAGATGAAACAGACCCTGCGATGGCGACTCCGAGAACAAGGCCCACTGTACCCGGCACGAGTTCCCAAACCGGGATCTTCTTTATAGCCTTAGGTACGAGGTCGCGGGCAGATAGATCTTTCTGGTCTCCGAGCAGAGAATAAATAAAATGAAAAATAATACCGAACAAAATAACTACAGTACCCTTGAACAGCCAAGTGGATATCTCATCGACTTCTCCGACGTGTGAAGACATCCATTCGGCGAGAGCCTGCGCTACTCCGAGACCCAGCAGCATTCCACACAAAGTAAAGATAACGTGAAATGCCTTTTTAAACATATTGTCCTCCCTATATTAAGTTATCTATTTTCTTCAGAGCCTCCTCCTCTGAAATACCCAGTGATACGACCATTTCCGAAGCAAGTATGAGCTTCGAATTAGAAAGCATCTTCTTCTCTCCTGTGGAGAGTTTTTTGACGCGGTCCACTCTTACAAGATTCCTGATGACCTCGGCCACCAGGGGGAGATCGCCCGTCTTGAGCTTCTCCATATTTTCACGATTCCTGCGGTTCCAGTTTTCATCCATAGGAGTCGACTCAGCGCGCAGGACGTCGTACACTGCATCAAGATCGCAGGGCTTTACTATAGCCCTGAGGCCTACTTTGTCAGAGCCCTCCACAGGTACCATGACCTGCATCTTTCCTCTTGATATCCGGATAATGTAATATGATCTGGTTTCACCCAGAACCTGCCTGTCTTCGATATTTTCGACAACACCGGCACCGTGCATGGGATACACGACTGGATCGCCAATTTTGAACATAGCATACTACCTCCGCATTTCCATTATATAGCGGAGACCATTTTATGTCAAAACTAAATTAAACAAAAATTCTAATACTGTGCTCTATATGTGTCAATATCTATAAATGAAAAAACGGCGCAAGAATTACGGTTTTTCAAGCGCCGTTTGGGTTTTTCATATTTTTTTTACGGAAATGCCTGTTTTGTGTCCGTTGATGTCAACAATTTCAAGGCTTTCGGCCTTTTCGATGCCGTCAGCCAGGGTCTCTTCGCAGATGTATTCCTTGAAGCTTTCAGCCGCTTTCGACACCCTCTCGTCAGCCTCGAGACTTATCACTATGCGGTCCATCATCTCGAAATTCGCAGCTTTCCTGAGCTGCTGGACTTTGGATACTATCTCTCTGGCGAGACCTTCGTCTACGAGTGCGTCAGTAAGCTCGGTGTTGAGTATGACGGAAACTCCGTTCTCATGAGCTACGTCGAAGCCCTCCTTTGCGGAAACGCTGGAACTTATCATTTCAGGCGTTATCACGGTATCCTCGCCGTCGAGAGTAAGGACCGTGCTGCCCTTCGACTCAAGTTCTGCAAGGAACGCCTTGGGATCTGCCTTTGCAATGGCTGCGCCGAATGCTTTTATCTTCGATCCGAGGACGGGACCTGCAGCCCTGAAATCAGGCTTGAGGGTATAGTTGATATACGTGTCCATATTCTTTTCGAAGACCACATCCTTGACGTTGAGTTCTTCTTTGATGAGGCCGGACATATATCCTATCTTCTCTTCGTACGCTCCGTCCACCAGGAGTTCCGACAGGGGCTGACGTACCTTAAGTCTGGTCTTCTCCCTTATGCCTCTTCCCATGGTGACGATCTGGCGCACCAGATCCATCCTTCCTTCAAGGGCATCATCGAAGAGTTTTTCGTCTGCCTTTGGGAAATATGCAAGATGGACCGATTCTTCTCCGGTCAGGTTCCTGTACATCTCATCGGAGATGAACGGAGCTATAGGAGCGATCATCTTTGCCGTTCCGCAGAGTATCTCGTAAGTGGTCGCATATACGGCTTTCTTGTCCTCGTTCATGCCTTCCGCATAGAATCTTCTTCTCGCACGGCGGATGTACCAGTTGGAGAGGTCCTCCACGACGAAGTTCTGGATCAGATGGACGGCCCTGTTGTGGTCGTACGAATCCATGGCGTCTTCCACGTCCTTAAGCACGCGGTTGTACTTGGAAAGTATCCATCTGTCGAGCTCGGGACGTGCTGCGTAATCGACGAAGCACTTGGAAGCATCTATGTCGTCAGTATTCGCATACAGAGTGAAGAAGTTGTATACATTTCTGAGAGTGCCGAAGAACTTGCCCTGGATCTCCTTGAGACCGTCCTCATCGAACTTCGTAGGCACCCATACGGGAGATACGGAAAGCAGATACCAGCGCGTGGCGTCTGCGCCGTATTTATCGAAGAGTTCGAAGGGATCCACTGTATTGCCCTTGTGTTTCGACATCTTCTTTCCTTCCTTGTCCAGGACAAGGTCGTTGACAAGGACGTTCTTGTAAGGGGCCTTTCCCTTGATGAAAGTCGATATGGCCATGAGGGAATAGAACCATCCTCTGGTCTGATCTATACCTTCGCAGATAAAGTCCGCGGGGAAGTATTCCGTATCGAACTCTTCCTTGTGTTCGAAAGGATAATGTCTCTGAGCAAAGGGCATGGCCCCGGAATCGAACCAGCAGTCCATGACCTCGGGTACACGGCTCATCACAGCGCCGCAATCCGGACATTTGATGTGTACGTCGTCCACGTAGGGGCGGTGGAGTTCTATGCTCTCGTCTATTTTTTCTATAGCCTTTTCGACCAGCTCGGCTCTTGAGCCTATGCTCTCCAGGTGTCCGCAGTCCGGGCAGCGCCAGATGTTGATGGGAGTTCCCCAGTAACGGTTTCTGGAAATAGCCCAGTCCTTTACATCTGCAAGCCAGTTGCCGAATCTGCCTTCTCCGACGTAGTCGGGATGCCATGAAACGGTATTGTTGTTTGCAACGAGCTGATCCTTAAGATCCGTCATCTTTATGTACCACGACGGTTTCGCGTAATACACGAGCGGCGTGTCGCAGCGCCAGCAGTGAGGATAGTTATGCTCCAGCTTTTCCTTGGCATAAAGCTTTCCTTCAGATGCGAGCCACTTTATGATCTCGACGTCCAGGCCCTCTTCCATGATGAAATGGCCGGCCCATGGAGTCGCGGTATATTTTCCTTCTTCGTCGACGGGGTTGACTACGGCAACTCCGTACTTCTTTCCTGCTACGTAGTCGTCTTCACCGAATGCAGGGGCGCAGTGGACTATTCCCGTACCGTCTTCGGTGCTGACGTAATCTGCCGTACCTACGAAAAATGCTTTTCCGGGAACTTCCACGAAAGGCATGAGCTGTTCGTATTCCATGCCTTCCAAATCCTTGCCCTTGCATCTTTCTACGACACTGTACTCTCCCTGAGGACCGAGGGCTGCCTCGAGCCTTGCCTCCGCAAGTATATAGTACTTGCCGTCCTGCTCAGCCTTCACGTAGTCGATCTCCGGACCGACTGCGAGGAATTCGTTGGCGGCAAGGGTCCATGCGGTGGTCGTCCAGGCTAGGAAATATGTGTTCTCCTCGCCTTTTTTCTTGAAGGGAACGTACAGAGACGTGACCTTTATCATCTTGTAGCCCTGGGCTACTTCGTGAGAAGCAAGACCTGTTCCGCAGCGCGGGCAGTATGGAAGTACCTTATGTCCTTCATATATGAGACCGGCTTTGAAGAACTCCTTGAGTATCCACCAGCCTGTCTCGATATAGTTGTTGTCGAGGGTGATGTAAGGATCGTCAAGGTTGATCATATATCCCATACGGTGGGTCATATTGCGCCAAAGAGCTTCATAGGTAAATACCGATGCTCTGCACTTTTCGTTGAACTCCTTGATACCGTACTTTTCTATGTCCTTTTTCCCTGAGAATCCGAGCTGCTTTTCGACCTCGATCTCAACGGGAAGACCGTGGGTATCCCATCCGGCTTTTCTGTTCACCTTGTACCCCTGCATGGTCTTGTATCTGCATACGGAATCCTTAAGGGTCCTGGCTATGACGTGATGTATGCCCGGCTTTCCGTTAGCCGTAGGAGGTCCTTCATAAAAGAGAAAGTTGGGCTGACCTTCTCTGCTCTCTACGCATTTGCTGAGAAGATCCACTTCATCCCATTTATCCGCCTGGGCGAGCTGGACTTCCGCTATTGGTTTGTCTGATAAGTTTTTGTACATGTTTGCTCCCGAAACTGTTTAATTTAACTTTTGAATTATATCATAAACGATACTGGTCTCATAGCCTAAAGATGATAGTTTTCCTGCTATTTTAGTCTTAAGTTTCTGATCCGGATCAGCGCCTTTGAGCAGCTTTTCCGCTGCCGCTTCCGCTCTTTGCCTGTCTCCCTCGCGGTGCTTCACGGCTTCTTCCCTGGCATCCTCGGGAGAGACCCCTTTTCTTTTCAGTTCCAGTTCTATCCTTCTGGAAGAATATCCCCTGGCTGTATATTTCTGCGCCAGGCTCCTCGCATACTCGCTGTCGTTCAGGAAGCCTCTTTCAAGCAGCTTATCCACTGCTTCTCCGGCTTCTTCCTCCGTATAGCCCCTTCCCAGAAGTTTTTTCTTCAGAGTGCTGGCAGAACACCCGAACATATCAAGTATATCCGCGCCTGCTTCAAGAGCGCTTTTGTTCATGGGCGCGTCATAAGCCGTTTCTCTGATCTCGGCTTCTTCCGTGGAAGAATATATAAGCCCTTTGTATCTGCCGCTGAAAAGCTTCGTTTCAAGAGTATCCTGCCATTCGTCCAGTACGCAGAATGACCTGAAACCTTCGGCAAGTCCTTTTCCCGTGAACTTGGCGTAGCTTTCTTTTCTGGTCCATATGGTCAGGAGTTCTTCTTTCCACTCGCTGCTCCCTTCGGACAGAGGCTCGAGATATTTCCTCTCTGCCTCATGGAGCCTTTTCACAACGGACGGGGAAACCGACCGAGACAGTTCTTCTATGTCTATGCCCACAGGTCTGTCTGAAAAAGCGCATGCCCAGTAGTTTTTGGTATCGCTGATCGAAACGAAGCCTTCGTCCACCAGCGGAGCGCCCTTTTCATCGTGAGTCAGTTTTTTCCCGCTGACAGCGAGGACCATAGCCTCCGACTTGTATATCCTGTTTTTCTGTTTTTTTATTAGGTATATCTGCATTTTTTAAAAAGCCGCCTCGGCTGAGGCGGCATCTCTATCTTATCTGAAGAATCCCGGCATATACCAGAGCCATACCAGAACGTATCCTGTCATCACTGCCGTAAGAGTGAACGGGACGGAATACTTCATGAAGGTCTTGTTCTCTACCTCGAAGCCCTCCCTTCTGAGTATGCCTATGCCCGTGATGTTTGCCGAAGCGCCCACCGGAGTCAAATTCCCTCCCAGAGTCGCTCCTACCAGCAGGCCGAAATACAGCACGTATCTGTTGAACGGATATGCATCCGACGCCATGAAATTGTCGGTTAGTACGGCTACCACTGGAAGCATGGTTGCGACGTAGGGTATATTGTCGATGAAAGCGGATACCAGGACGGACATCCAGACTATTATGGTATATGCGAGGAACATGGACCCCTTGCTTAAGGACGTGCCGCCGCACAGTTCGATCCTCTGCTCGTTGAGCGTCGTCCAGTTGTTGTTGTGCTTGACGAGGCCGCCTTTGTACACGCGGATCGTCGCACTGTCGTTCTGTCGCGTACCACCGCCATTCGGGCTTCCGCGCGAGGCCAACCCCGTAAGATCCAAAACGCCGCCGTCACGCACCTCCACAATCCCGTTCGTCGGAAACGCCGACCAGCTGTTCGCCTTGCAGATCAGGGTCTTGCCCGCCGCGCTGTCGCCTTTGATGACGAGC
>JAFRIQ010000024.1 GCA_017432725.1 Bacillota bacterium | reverse complement strand
TCACCACTTCCTGCTTGCAGGCTTCGGACACCACCGCGTCGTCGGTGATGCAGAAACCCACTCTGTTGACGCCCATGTCGGTGGGCGACTTGTATTCGGATTCGCCTCCCGTAATCCTTTCGATAATCCTTCTCACCACGGGGAACATCTCTATGTCCCTGTTGTAGTTCACGGCGGTGATGCCGTAGGCTTCCAGGTGGAAGGGGTCGATCATGTTAACGTCTTTAAGATCCACGGTGGCTGCCTCGTAGGCTATGTTCACCGGGTGCTTAAGCGGCAGGTTCCAGACCGGGAAGGTCTCGAACTTTGCGTACCTTGCCTTGTTTCCCTTTTTGAATTCGTGATAGAGCTGGGAAAGGCAGGTGGCCAGTTTTCCGGAACCGGGGCCTGGGCCGTTGACCACGACCAGAGGTTTTGTGACTTCTATGTAGGGGTTGGCTCCGTAGCCTTCTTCGGAGACTATGGTGTCCACGTCCGTGGGATAGCCCTTTGTGAAGAAGTGTTTGTAGGTCTTGATGCCTCTTCTTTCGAGTTTGTTGATGAAGTTGTTCACCGCCGGGTTGTCCTCGTAGCGGGTGATCACCACGGAGTTTATGAGAAGGTCATAGCTTCTGAACACGTCTATGAGCCTCAGGACTTCCATGTCGTAGGTGGTGCCGAAATCCTGTCTGGTCTTGCTGGCGATGATGTCGCCGGCATATACGGGGATTATGATCTCGGTGTGCTCCTTCATCCTTGCGAGGAGCTTTATCTTCGCGTTCTCATCGAAGCCCGGAAGCACCCTTGCGGCGTGCTTGTCCTGGACCAGTTTTCCGCCGAATTCAAGGTACAGCCTGGAATCGCTGCTCCCTATCCTCTCGAGTATGTATTTCGACTGTTCCTCGAGGTATTTGTCTGCATCAAATCCGATTTTCATCTAAATCCAGCAAGGATACCCCACCCTCTTAGGATGGGGAGGAATTGCCTCCCATCACGGCTATGCCGTGACATCCTGTATCCTCCTTTCTGTTAACGTATTACCGCTATGTTCCAATAACTTTAGTTTCTTGTATGATGCTGCAGGATGTACTTTGATCCCATCCAGCTTTCTGAGATCAAAGTACCCGCTTGTACGTCTTCCGAACACGAAACATTCCTGCCTATCGTACAGCACTCTGTCAAACAACCGGTAGCCATAGACTTCTTTGGCTGCCTGATTGCTCTTTCTTATCCCGCCTTTAAGGATGTTTGCCTTATGCAGCTGCCTGTTATGACAGCGCACCTTCTTCTGGAAGTACCAGTATCCCAGGGGCTCTGCTTCAGGATGTCCGCTTATGCACCTCGCATCGACAGCATGTGTCTTCTCAAGGTCATGACATATCCTTGCGTTCTTTGTCAGATATCCGTAGGTCATTGAGACCTTCCCGGGATATTTTTCTTTCAGCCTCAGGAAAAGTGACCATCTCATGATGCCCATGAATGCTGCATCCCTCATGCTTGCTCCACGTTTGATACTCCCAGGCAGTTTTATTTTTCCCTCATGATATCCCTTATGACAGGTCTCGCACAGAGTGATCAGATTGCCCGGTGCATCTCCTCCGGTCATACGGCTTTCTATGTGATGCACATTGAGTCTCTCATCCTTAGACTTCCCTTTGCAGCATTGACAGCTGTGCCCATCCCTGAACAGTACGTATTCTCTTACGTTCCAGAATCCAAGTTGCTCTCCCCATTTGTACTCTGCTCCTTTTGGCGCGGAAAGCCCGCTTAGATCTGCTTTGAGCTTCTGAAAATCGAATGACGCCGTCTCTACGGTAATATGGTCTATGGGAAGGATCTCCATCACACCTGAGGCTGCTTTAAGGTGACTTGCTATCTTTACCTCTATGGAAGGCGCCAGCCATCCCTTGTGTTTTGACCGCACTCTGTTGTCAAACCTTGCACTGCGGTATCTTCTCTTCCGGTTCCTTCTTGAGCGCCTGTACTCTCTTCTTTCTGACAGCTTCTCTGTCACATCGGCCCTAAGCATTATCTCCGCCGCATAGACTTCTCTGTTTTCGGTGCAGGCCGACAAACCTATGGCCTTGCTGCCTGCGTCTATACCAAGGTCTACCTTCTGCACGATACTTCCCGTATCGTACAGAAGACGGATAGTGAACGGACAGCGCTTTACCACTTTTGCCTTTCCCATCTTTAGCAGTCTTCTGACCCTGCCGCAGCGTTCTGTTGGCATCAGCGGTTGTCCGTACTTGTTTTGTACGTATACCAGCATCTCTATTATCCCCTTCTTTTCCCCTGATACGCTTTTTGCTTTAAGCCGGCGCGTATCGTGCCGTTTGGTGTCCTTCCCCAATGTTATCCGGGGTTACCTTGTCCGCCACACTGTCCCTTCCCGATCAGGACTGTTTAATGACGGACCACAGAGCGGCAGATTAGGACGAACGTCCGCCGGTGTGATCACCCGGATAACGTAGCCTTTGTCTCAAGGCTTAGGGTAGTCAACAAGGGCTCTTTCAAGCCCCCGCTTCATAACCCTTTAAGGGTTTAAGCGGTGGGTTGTTGACAACAATATCTAGTGCCCTTCACGAATAGTATTAACAACTTATAGATTATATCAAAAAATCTGTGCAAAGGTACAGTAAAGTGGAAGAAAAGAGAAGAATATTTTCCTTGCAATTTGAGGCCTCGGTTAGTATAATACCCTTTGCATTCGTCTTACACAATGCTCTCTGCCGGAAGACAGAGTCCGGCCAATTTAGACCATAGGGAGGTGAAAAAATGAATAAGTACGAGCTGATGGTTATCATCGATCCTGCTCTGGAGGATGACAAAAAGGAAGCTGCAGTAGAGAACGTAAAGTCCATTATTGCAGAAGCCGGTGAAGTGTCCGCAACAGACGTATGGGGTCTCAGAAAGCTTGCTTATCCTATTCAGAAGAAGACAGAAGGTTATTACGTGGTGATGCAGTTCACCGCAGAGCCCGAGCTTCCGAAGGAACTGGACAGAAGGCTTCGTATAGCTGACGCATACATGAGACATATCATCGTAAACAAGGACGAGAAGTAGGAAGAGGTAAAACTATGAATTCTGTATCTTTGATCGGAAGACTTACAAGAGATCCAGATGTGCGCTACAGCGCAGGCAGCCAGACAGCAGTCGCAAGATTCACCCTTGCAGTTGACAGACAAAGAGCTGTAAAAGAGGGTGAGCAGTCAGCAGATTTTATCAGCATTGTATGCTTCGGTAAGACCGCTGAACTCGTCGAGAAGTATATCACCAAGGGGCGCCAGGTGGGCATCACCGGACGTATCCAGACAGGCTCCTATGACAAGGACGGTCAGAGGATATATACGACTGACGTGGTTGCAGACAGAGTTGAATTCTTAGACAAAGGCGGAAACGGGAGCAATAATTCAGGCTCCTTCGGCGGCGACATGGACGATCCGTTCAGCCGCGACGACCAGGTGCCGGCAGGTTTTGCAAAACTTACCGACGACGACATCCCCTTCTAAGATCCTTAATTGACAGGAGAAAACAATGGAAAGAGATAATCAGAGAAGAAAGAACTACGGCGGAATGCGCAGAAAAAAGGTTTGCCAGTTCTGCGCTGACAAAGAATCCGTAGTAGATTACAAAGATGTGGAAACGCTCAAGAAGTTCGTTTCCGAAAGAGGCAAGATCCTTCCCAGAAGGATCACGGGCACATGCGCAATGCATCAGAGAGCTGTCACCACAGCTATCAAGAGAGCAAGAACAGTCGCTCTCATGCCCTTCGACGCAGACCTCTAAAGCTAAGGCAAAAAGAAAAACCACCGGTGAAAACCGGTGGTTTTTTATTCGATGGGCAGGCTGGACTCATAATAAGCAGAAATTTGGGGGCTTGGTATAGAGACAGATAATAAGATGCCCATCGAAGCTCGCAGGAAAATATTACTATTTCTTCCCGCTATATTCAAACTCTCTTTGGTTGTGGAAGCGACAACCGTCGGTTGTCGAAAGGCTTGCAAAAAACAAAGCGTATGCGGAATATGCGGGCAGGAATACTGTTGTAAGAAGAACTCATTTGATATATCCTTTATCTATATATACAGGAAGAGCAGAGTATGATAAGGGAGCTTAAAGAAAACCAAACAGCGAAAGCAATTTTTATGAATATGCTCATAGCGGCTGTGAGCCTTTTTGTGAACGGCTTCGGTATATACCTGACCATACAGGCAAATATCGGCGCCGGACCCTGGGACGTTCTCAGTCTCGGACTCTCCAGGACCTTAGGCATACTTTACGGCAACGCTTCCATCGCGGTGTCCCTGACCATACTTCTCATAGACGTAATGCTCAAAGAGCCCATAGGCATCGCCATGTTCATAGATGCCGTGGTCGTGGGCAAGAGCGTAGACTTTTTCAACTGGACCGGCATGGTGAAGCCCTGCAGCTCAATGCCCGTCAGCGTCATCGTGATGTTTGCCGGCCTCGTCATAATCGCCTACACCCAGTACGCGTATATGATCGCGTCTCTTGGATGCGGACCCAGGGATACGCTTCTCGTAGCCCTTTCGAAACGCATGAAACGCATTCCCATAGGGCTTGTCAGCATAATGCTTCTGGGCACAGCGACCTTCACAGGATGGCTGCTGGGGGGACCGGTAGGTCTTGGTACCGTCATATGCGCATTCGGATCGGGGCCTGTGATGCAGGCAGCCTTCAGGACCGTTGGTTTCGACGCGACAAAGGTAAATCACCAGAACCTCATAGAATCCGCTGCAGTGTTACTGAAAAGGAAGGAATAGAAGTGATGAAAAAAACAGCATTATTCAGGGCGTTCATGATACTGGCTGTTTTAGCAGTCATTGCTCTCATCATGATCCTCGCCTTGAGGCCGGGAGTCCCTGATACCGCTTCGAAAGTAAAAGATTTCGTTTCCCGGAAAGGAGCAGAGAACGTAAGCTTTTCGGATTTTGCAAAACTGCCGCACAAGCAGCGTGAATATGCGAGTTCCATAAACATCGAATATGAGCTGAAAGACGGAAACGTATTGCTTCTCTGCGGCTCCAACTATGTATCTCCCTATTCGATCAGCCTGATATATGAAGACGGCAGGGAGGAGATTCTTTATACCAGGTGATCCTTTATCAAAACTGGGATAATGACCCGGATATACCGGTATAGAACAGAAAGACCCCGCCTTTTTACGCGGGGTTTTTTGCTTTATGTTTTCCCGCAACGTTCAACGTTTCAACGCTTTTTCGAAATGCTCGTTGAATCTTCGGATTGCATCCCGGCTTATTTCATCGTCGGGATCGTGGATGTCGAAAGCGTGGACGTTCGAATGATATACGTCCGCTTCCGCCTCCACGCCGGCAGCCCGAAGGGCTGAGATATAGTCGAGGGTCTCTTTATAGAATGGCTCTCCGTCACCTACAAAAGTATAGCAGGGCGGAAGTCCCGTATAGTCAGTCTGCTGCGCCGGGGCTGCATAAGGAGATACCTTTTTCTTTGCGTCAGACCTGAGATACATGCGCCATCCGAGGTGGTTCTTGCGCGTATTCCAGACCTTGCCGTGATTGTTTTTTGAGCTTTCCGTGTCGATGTTGCTGATCATCGGATAAAGAGGCATTTGGAAGTCGATATGCAGTCCCCGGTCTCTCGCCATCATGCATACCGCTGCCGCAAGGCCGCCGCCTGCACTTTCGCCGCCCACTATGATCTTCTCTGCATTGAGTTCATCTCGGTGCCTATAGATATGGTCGAGAACGGCATAGCAGTCATCCACCGCCGCCGGGTAAGGCTTCTGCCATGCGAGCCTGTAGCCCGGGGAAAATACGGTCGCTCCGTATTTCTTTACCAGATCCACGGCTCTGGTCATATATGCCATTTCCTTCATGCCGATCATATAGCCGCCCCCGTGTATCCAAAGAACTGCTACGGGGATCTCAGGGATCTTCGCAGGTCTTAGGATGAGCGTCGGGACTCCGCATATACGCATCTTCTGAACTTTTATATCACTGTCCGGCCAAAGTTGGATTTTCATGGTATTATCATTTCTCCGATATATTTGAATAGATTATACATCGGAAATACCGGAACGGATGAGTAAGAACTAAAAAAGGGAAAATAACACACACAACATATCCCGTATGCGGGAATAGAAGAATAATGATATGTGTGAGTTTTGCGTCATCTAGAAGCTTGCGACCCAGTTGTCGAATATCTTTTCTGCTTCGGATTGGTATTCCCAGCCGCAGGAAATCTGTATTTTGTAGACCAGCTGGTTCTTGACGATGAAACCTTCTGTTTCATAGACGTTGGACCTGCCTTCTTCCTCATAGATACGACTGTAGACCCATCCGTCCCTAAGACCTGTCTTGTAAGCCTTTCCGCCGTTGAATCCGCCGGGAGTCCTGATCAGCTCCAATGCGTATGTTCCGTCGTCGAAGTACATCGGGCTGAGCTCTGTACCGATACCAACTCTGACGTATATCTTTTCGTCTATACTTTCAGCGGAATAGCGGCATTCCAGCTTCGATCCGCTGACTGGCTCGTTTTCCTTAAGAACTGCGGAATAGGAAACGGTGGCAAGGCATTTTTCATATGGGAAATACATTTTTTCGAAATATCTGCAGCCTATGTAATCCAGGGCTGATTCCTGGCTGTCGAACCTGACTTCGTCCTCTGCGAGGTAATAGTCGTCGTATTCCTTTTCAGTCCTTCCGTCCGCGTAGTGATGTGTATGAAAATGCAGATCGCCTGTCGCCTTCTTTTCCGAAAGGAGCTTGTTCGCATCATTCCTTACCTGTCCCTTTATGCTTCTTTGTCTTGTGAACAGGATCTGCGTATCGAAGCCGATCATATCGACTTCTTTTCCGTAATAGAATACCCGGGAGGTAGTTTCTTCAATTTTTCCGGTGTTGAAAATATTGACGGGTGCGGTCAGGATACCGGAAGCAAATCCGGCTGTGACCATGAGGATGAGCGCAGCGGCGATCACTGCGGCTATTTTGCGGCGTCTGGGCCAGCGGTGATCAGTATATGCTGCGGTTTCGGAATCTGTCTTATCAGACAGGACCTCCTCCAGCAGATCTTCATCTATGTAATTCATGGCATCAATGATCCTGTTTTCTATCATAATTCAAACCCTTCCTTTGCCAAACGCTTTCTGAGTTCGCTACGCATACGGTGAAGCATTACCTTGACGTTGCTTTCCGACAGGCCTGTGCTCCGAGCGATTTCTTTTATGGGCATGAACAGCCAGTAGCGCTTGATGAATACAGCCCGCTTTATTTTTCCTGATGCGCGCAGAAAACTGCTGAGGGCTTGCGCCAAAGCCATACTGTCTGCGACTTCCTGTGCGGTGTCTTTTTCATCAGGCAGTTCTGCCAGTTCATCAAAGACCGCTGCGGTCTGTCCGCCTCTTCGCTTTTCTGCTGACAGTCTTCGCCATTTGTTTACCGCAAGGTTTCGCGTTATCTTTGCAAGATATAGCTTCAAATCAGGCGGCTTTGCGGGAGGGATAGCGTTCCATGCAGCCAGAAGCGCATCGCTTATGCATTCCCGGCGGTCCTGTTCATCCGTGAGGATATTGGAAGCAACAGACATCATATATCTGCCGTATTTGCCTTCTGTTTCCCGGATCGCATCCTCCGAACGTTCCCAGAAAAGTTTTATTATCTTGTCGTCATCTATAGTGTTCATTTTGAAAAGCCTTTCACTATATTATTCGCATTCTTTCCGGTGAACGTTACAACAGGATGATAAAATATTGGCAATTTGTTTGGATCAG
>JAFRIQ010000023.1 GCA_017432725.1 Bacillota bacterium | reverse complement strand
TGACCCGGCTCGTGATAGGGATCCTGTCCGAGAAGGACCACCTTGACATCTTCGTAGGGAGTAAACCTGAAGGCATTGAAAATGTTGTACATGTCAGGATATATGATCCTGGTGCTGTACTCGGATTTAAGGAATTCCCTCAGCTTCAGATAGTATTCTTTTTTGAACTCATCTTTCAGGATATCATCCCATGAGTTCCCTATATTCACCATTACAGATCACCAAGGACAAAATCCCTTATGTCGGCATATACTTCCTCTTTTCCAAGTTCGTGCAGTATGTCGTGCCGCATGCCGGGGTAAAGTTTGAGAGACGCTCTCCCGCAGCCGAGGGATACCAGCTTTTCATAGTATTCCCTAGGACCAGCTCCGAAGCTTCCCATGGGATCCTCTTCTCCCGAAATTACGAGCACGGGGATATCCGTAACCGTATCTCCATAACATCTGTCCGAATCCATATACATGAGGAAACGGAAGAGATCCGCAAAACCCGCAGTTGTAAAGGTAAATCCGCAGGCCGGGTCATCAATATATTTTTTTACTTCCTCATCGTCTCTGGTAAGCCAGTCGTAAACCGTTTTATGGTCCGGGATCCTGTCCAAACAATGTCCGAACACCAGTTTCGCAGCCATGGGCGAAAGGAACCTGTCTCCCCTGAATTTTCTCGCCATTTCTATCGTCGAAGCGTCCTTTTTAACGGACTTCCGGCTTCCGGCAGTGCCCATGATAACTGCGCCGCATATATCATCCCCGAACTCGGACAAATATATCCTCGCTATATATGAACCCATGGAATTGCCGAGAACGAAAACCGGGACTCCCGGATGCCTTGCGGCTATAAGTTTCCTATGCTCCTCGACGTCGTAGATCATGTCCAGCCAGCCGTTTTTCGGCCCGAAATATCCCCGGTCCTCAGGAGCTGAACTCTTGCCGTGTCCTATCTGGTCGTGGCCTGCAACAAGTATGCCGTTCTCAGCCATATATGCGGCAAGATCCTCATATCTTCCTATGTGTTCAGACATGTCGTGAACCACGAGAAGAACGGCTTTCGGGGATCCTTCCGGAGCCCATTCACAGCAATGGATCGTATCTCTCTCATTGACGCTTGGAAAAGTATACTCCGTCATGTTGCTTTGCCTGTCCTCCACTTATCACAGATTCCCGAGGACGAAATTCTTCATGTCTTCGTATACCTCTTCCTTGCCTATCTCGTTGAGTATCTCATGTCTCATGCCGGGATAAAGTTTGATGGAAGCGTTGCAGCCGTGGCCTATAAGCTTGTGATAGTATTCTTTGGGTCCCGCGCCGTATGCTCCGACAGGATCTTCTTCGCCTGCCACTACGAAAATGGGTATGTCCTTGATCGTGTGCGTATAAACGACTTCCGTGGTCATGTTCTTGATGAACTGGAAAAGATCCGCATATCCTGCTGCCGTAAAGAGGAATCCGCAGGCGGGGTCGTCCATATATTTCTTAACCACTTCTTCGTCGCGGCTGAGCCAATCGTAGGGAGTCTTCGCATTCGGTATCCTGTCGAGATATTTACCGAAAGCCATTTTCGTCACCAGGTTCGAAATATGCCTTTCACCCTTGAACCATATTATCATCGACACGAGAGCCGAACCTGCGCCTGCCGCCTTGTTTTCTCCGGCGGTGCCCATGACCACAGCTCCGGAAAGTCCTTTGCCGTACCTGGCAAGGAATATCCTCGTTATGAAAGATCCCATGGAATGCCCCAGAATGAAATGAGGCACTCCGGGGTATTTCTCATCGAGGATCTTCCTGTATTTTTCCACGTCTTCGACCACGTCTTCCCACAGGTTTTTCGGGCCCAGATATCCCCAATCGTTGGAATCGGAACTTTTGCCGTGCCCTATATGGTCGTTTCCAGCTAC
Organism: Bacillota bacterium; assembly: GCA_017432725.1. Lineage (GTDB taxonomy): Bacteria > Bacillota > Clostridia > Peptostreptococcales > Anaerovoracaceae > RUG13409. The sequence continues at coordinate 8,310 of JAFRIQ010000023.1, read as the reverse complement.
GATCACACCGTTTTTCGCCATGAACTCGGCAAAATCCGCATATCTTCCCACATGTTCCGCCATGCCGTGGACGATCTGAAGGATAGCAACCGGTTTTCCTTCCGGATCCCACTCGTAGCAATGGATGGTGTTATCCCTGTTTACACTCGGAAATGTATATTCCGTCATAATGTTTTCCTCCCTTAAATATCTGAACTATTTTTTGATCCTAAGCTGTTTGCCGCTGACGCCGGCCCACGTGAAGAGGCCGCCGATAACGATGAGCAGTAGTATTCCTATCCACTCGAGGATGGGTACCCTCGACAGTTTGATATTTACGCTCATCACGACGTACACCACTATGAGCGCAAGTCCTATGCATGCAAAGACCTTCGCCGCTTTGCTCTTGGGTTTGAAGAACATCCAGACAAGAGCCGCGAGAAGCGGCAGCACCAGCACGCCGGACCTGAAAGTGAAAGGCCCGATATTTATGCCGGCCGGATGCCAGGGAGATGAAACGTAAACGTTCTGAACGAAAAGCCAAAGTCCACCTATGAGCATGACCATGCCTATGACGAAGGTCGCCCTCCTGTCCTTGAGTATGCTGTTGATAAAATCGATCATTGCGCTTTCCTCACTTCAATATCTTTTTCAAATACTGTCCGGTATATGAATTCCTTACCTTCGCGACATCCTCGGGAGTGCCTTCGGCGATGACGGTGCCGCCCTTGTCTCCTCCGTCGGGTCCCAGGTCTATGATCCAGTCCGCCGTTTTTATGACGTCCAGATTATGCTCTATGACCACAACGGTATTTCCCGCGTCGACCAGTTTCTGGAGCACATTTATGAGCTTGTCCACGTCTGCGAAATGAAGTCCTGTGGTCGGCTCGTCGAGAATGTAAAGGGTGCTTCCCGTGGACCTTTTTGCAAGCTCTGTGGCAAGCTTTATCCTCTGGGCTTCTCCGCCGGACAGCTGCGTCGACGGCTGCCCCAGTTTGATATATCCGAGACCCACGTCGTGAAGGGTCTTCATGTACCTGTGTATGGCAGGTATGTCTTTGAAGAATTCCAGGGCTTCCTCAACGCTCATCTCCAGAACGTCGTATATGCTCTTTCCCTTGTACTTTACCTCAAGGGTCTCGCGGTTGTATCTCCTTCCGTGGCATACCTCGCAGGGCACGTACACGTCGGGCAGGAAGTTCATCTCTATCTTTATGATACCTCCGCCCTGGCAGGCCTCGCAGCGTCCGCCCTTTACGTTGAAACTGAAGCGCCCCTGTTCGAAACCTCTGACCCTGGCGTCCGTTGTCTTTGCGAACAGCGCCCTTATCTGGGTGAACACACCCGTATAGGTGGCAGGGTTGCTCCTTGGCGTACGGCCTATGGGACTCTGGTCTATGTCTATGACCTTGTCTATGTTTTCAAGGCCGCTTATGCTTTTATATTTTCCGGGTTTGGTCTTGGACTTGTAGAGCTTCTCCGCGACGGCTCTGTAGAGTATGTCGTCCACCATGGAAGACTTGCCGCTTCCGGACACCCCCGTCACGCAGATGAACTTCCCAAGAGGAAAGTCAACGTCTACGTTCTTAAGGTTGTTCTCCGCAGCCCCTTTCAGGCTGATGGAACTTCCGCTGCCTTCTCTTCTCTTGCCCGGGATCGCTATCTTCTTTGCTCCGGAAAGATACTGCCCGGTGATGCTCTCCTTGCATCTCTTTATATCCTCGAGACTTCCCTGAGCTACCAGATGACCTCCGTATTCCCCGGCTCCGGGGCCTATGTCTATGATCTGGTCCGCAGCCTCCATGGTCTCCTGATCGTGTTCGACTATAATGAGGGTGTTCCCTATGTCAGTCAGGGACCTTAGAGCCTGAAGCAGCTTCGCGTTGTCTTTCTGGTGCAGCCCGATGGAAGGCTCGTCCAGTATGTACATTACGCCGACCAGGGAAGAACCTATCTGCGTTGCCAGCCTTATCCTCTGGCTCTCGCCTCCGGAAAGTGTGGCTGAGGCTCTGGACATGGTAAGGTACTCGAGACCCACCTCCGCCAGGAAGGAAAGTCTCGCTTTTATCTCTTTGAGTATGAGCCTCGCTATGGCCATATCTCTTTCGGAAAGGGTCTTTTCGAGCTCTTCCGTGAAGGCCAGCGCTTCCCTTACGGGCAGCTCGGTATATTCTATGATGTTCTTTCCGCCCACGGTGACGGCAAGGATCTCGGGACGAAGCCTCTTTCCGTGGCAGGCCTTGCACTCTGAAACGCTCATGAGCTCCTCGAGCTTTGCCCTTATGATCTCCGTCTGGGTGTGGGCGAGCCTGTTCTCCATGCTTTTCGCGATGCCTGAGAACTTCTCGGCCCAGTGAGCCACGGTGCCGTCTCTTCTCACGTGATCTATGGGCACCTTTCTTCCGTTCGTGCCGTTCCAGACCTCGTCCAGATAGCTTTTGGGAAGATCCCTGTACGGGGAGTTGAAATCCACCCCGTGCTCTTTTGCCAGGGCTCCCAGCATCTCCTTGTACCAGCTTGGGAATTCCACCAGCGATAGCGCCTGTTTAAGAGCGCCGCCGGGAATGGAAAGTCCGGGATCCGTTACTATGAGTTCCGGATCGAAATACTGTATGATCCCCAGACCGTTGCATTCGGGGCAGGCTCCGAAAGGAGCGTTGAAGGAGAAGCTCCTGGGCTCCAGGTCTCCCACCGAGATCCCGTGCTCGGGACAGGCAAGGGTCGTGGAGAAAATGAGCTCCTTAGTCTCGTCTCCATTCTGGCAAAGCGCCATCACCTGACCGAATTCGGAATGCTTTATGGCAAGTTCCACGGACTCGGATATCCTGCTCTCTATGCCTTCCTTTATGACGATACGGTCAACGACTATCTCTATGCTGTGCTTATACGTCTTTCCAAGGCTTATCTCGTCTTCTCCCAGGGTCTTTATCTCTCCGTCCACCCTGACTCTTACGAAGCCTTCTCTCTGTATCCTCTCAAGGACCTTTTCGTGCATGCCCTTCTGGGCTTTTACCACCGGAGCCATGAGGGTGACTCTGGTCCCGGGCTCAAGCGCCATTATCTGGCCCGTTATCTGATCCACCGACTGGCTGCTTATCTCCCTGCCGCATATTGGGCAGTGAGGCTTTCCTATGCGCGCGTAAAGAAGACGCAGATAGTCGTAGATCTCCGTGACCGTGCCCACTGTGGACCTGGGGTTCTTGGATGTGGTCTTCTGATCTATGGAAATAGCGGGCGAAAGCCCGTCGATGGAATCGACGTCAGGCTTGTCCACCTGACCGAGGAACATCCTTGCATATGCGGACAGAGATTCCACGTATCTTCTCTGGCCCTCCGCATATATGGTATCAAAGGCAAGGGACGACTTGCCGGACCCCGAAAGCCCGGTGATGACTATCATCTTGTCCCTTGGGATCGTGAGATCGATATTCTTGAGATTGTGGGCTCTTGCGCCCCTTATTACTAGATCTTTTTGCATAGAAAAAGTATACCACAAAGCGATTTCTTTTTGGTATATGTGTAAGAAAAACAGCCCGGTTTTCCGGGCTGTTCATGATGCTTTTTTTCGTTTCAGGCTTGTCACAGCTTTGCTCTTACTTCCAGGAGCCTGTCGCGGAGCACTGCGGCTCTTTCGAATTCCAGAGCCTTTGCGGCGTCGCGCATATCCTTCTCCAGTTTGTCGGCGTATTCCTTGAGCTCTTTCTTTGTAAGCTCCAGCAGAGATTTCCCTTCGTACTCGTCTATCTCAGCCTCCACCTTGGTGGTGACCTCTATGACGTCTCTTACGGCCTTCTCTATGGTCTGAGGAGTGATGCCGTGTTCTTCGTTGTATTTTTTCTGTATGCTGCGCCTTCTGTCAGTCTCGTCTATGCACACTCTCATGGCGTGGGAGATCTCATCGGCATACATGATGACTCTGCCGTTGACGTTCCTGCTTGCCCTTCCCACTGTCTGTATGAGGGAAGTCTCGGTCCTTAGGAAACCTTCCTTGTCTGCGTCGAGTATGGCAACAAGAGATACCTCCGGCAGATCGAGGCCTTCTCTTAAAAGGTTTATGCCTACCAGAACGTCGAATTCTCCGAGGCGAAGGTCTCTTAATATCTCGTTCCTTTCCAGGGACTGTATATCCGAATGCATATATCTGCAGTTTATGCCCGCGGACTTGAGATATGAGGTAAGGCTCTCCGCCATCTTTTTCGTAAGGGTCGTCACAAGAACTCTTCTGCCCAGAGCTACTTCCTTGTTGATCTCTCCTATGAGGTGGTCTATCTGCCCTTCCGTGGGATGGACCTCTATGGGCGGGTCCAGAAGTCCGGTGGGTCTTATGACCTGCTCGGCCGATATGCCTCCGGATTTTTCCCTTTCGTATTCAGCCGGAGTAGCCGATACGTATATTATCTGGTTCACCCTTTCTTCGAACTCGTCGAACCTCAAAGGCCTGTTGTCGAGTGCCGACGGGAGCCTGAAACCGTAATCCACCAGAGCCGTCTTCCTGGCTCTGTCTCCGTTTGCCATAGCCCTGAGCTGCGGCAGCATGGCGTGGCTTTCGTCTATGATTATGAGGAAATCCTTGGGGAAATAATCTATGAGCGTATAGGGGCTGGCTCCGGGGGGATTGCCTATGAGGTGCCTGGAATAGTTTTCTATGCCCTTGCACATGCCTATCTCCCTGAGCATCTCGAGATCGTACCTGGTCCTCTGCTCTATCCTCTGGGCTTCCAGGAGCTTTCCTCTGTCCTTGAACCACTGGATGCGCTCTTCGAGTTCCTCTTCAATGGTGACGAGAGCTCTGTCCATGTTCTCCTTGGAAGTGGCATAGTGACTTGCCGGGAAAATGGGAACGTGACTCCTTGTGGCTATGACTTCTCCCGTAAGGGGGTCAAGTTCCTTAAGGCTGTCTATCTCGTCTCCGAACATCTCTATCCTGATGGCGTGCTCTCCGCCTGCAGGTATGACGTCGATGATATCGCCTCTTACGCGGAAGCTGCCTCTTTCGAAGCTCATATCGTTCCTGGTGTACTGTATATCCACCAGCTGCCTCAGGATATCGTTCCTTGAGATCTGCATGCCCGGCCTTAAGGATATCATCTGGTTCCTGTATTCGTCGGGAGAACCCAGGCCGTAGATGCAGGATACGGAAGCCACTATGATGACGTCTCTTCTTTCCGTAAGAGCAGCAGTAGCCGAGTATCTCAGCCTGTCTATCTCTTCGTTTATATCGGAATCCTTCTCTATGTACGTGTCAGTGGAAGGCACGTAGGCTTCAGGCTGGTAGTAGTCGTAATATGAAATAAAATACTCCACGGCGTTCTCGGGAAAGAATTCCTTGAATTCTCCGCACAGCTGTGCCGCCAGAGTCTTGTTGTGGGATATGACCAGGGTAGGTCTGTTCACGGCGGCTATGACGTTGGCCATAGTAAAAGTCTTCCCGGAGCCGGTAACTCCGAGAAGGGTCTGATGCTTTTTGCCCGCGTTAAGACCGTCCACAAGATCCTTTACGGCCTGCGGCTGGTCTCCCGTCAGTTCATAAGGTGCGTGAAGTTTGAAATCCATCACTCCACCACTTCGTAAAGAGACGCCGCGTCATCCTTGGACGCATGTTCCGGTGTGGAGACGACTCTGACCTTGACTTCGGAATTACCGAAAACTATCCTGATCTCGTCTCCGGGCTTTATGTCCTTGCCCGGCTTTGCTTCTTTTCCGTTGACGAATATCCTGCTTTCTTCGCAGGCGTCGTGGGCCACTGTTCTGCGCTTTATCAGTCGCGCGATCTTAAGATATTTATCTACTCTCATAGGCATATTCTAACGCTATCCGGCCCCTCAGAGCAAGAACGTTATTGCTTCGATTTCATTCTTTTCCGACCATTGTTTGTGTTGCGCTGTAGACATGTAATATGTAAAATAATATTTGGTGAGAATTGCGATAACTTTGCATCCATAATCTAACGGAGGCATTATATATATGGATATATCGGATATATTGACATTACTTAGCGGAGTCGCCCTTTTTCTCTTCGGTATGTCTCTTATGGGAGACAGCCTGAAAAAAGTCGCAGGAGCGAAACTGGAGCTCGTTCTTTACAGACTGTCCAGCACGCCTGTCAAAGGCATACTGCTGGGCACCGGCGTCACGGCCGTAATACAATCGTCCTCGGCGACCTCGGTCATGGTGGTCGGCTTCGTAAACTCGGGAATGATGAAGGTGAAGCAGGCCATCGGCGTCATAATGGGCGCCATAATCGGGACCAGCGTCACCGGCTGGGTGATCTGTCTTTCCTATCTTAACGTAAGCGGATCGGGAATCGTCAGCCTGCTCTCCACTGACAATCTCTCCGCTGTCATGTCCGTCATAGGCATAATCCTCTATATGTTCTCCAAGAGCAACACGAAGAAGCATGTAGGGGGCATACTTCTCGGCTTCGCCGTACTGATGTTCGGTATGAAAGCAATGAGCGGAGCCGTATCCGATCTCAGATCCGACGAAAACTTCATCAGTTTCCTCACAAGTTTTTCATCCCCTGTGCTCGGAATACTGGTCGGAGCCGCTTTCACCAGCGTGCTCCAGAGCGCATCTGCGGCCATAGGTATCCTTCAGGCCCTTGCAGCCACGGGAGCCGTAAGCTTCGACGTTGCGCTTCCAATAATCATGGGAATCGCCATAGGCGCAGCAGTCCCGGTCCTCTTCTCCGCCCTCGGAGCGAGCACTGCGGGAAAGCGCACGGCTCTCATTTATCTGCTGGTCGACGTCATAGGCGTAGTCCTTTTCAGCGCCGTATTCTATTCGGTAAACTATTTCGCCCATTTCGGATTCATGGGCATGACTATGAATCCTTTCAGCATAGCCGCGGTCAACTCCCTTTTCAGGATAGTGATAGTCCTGGCGCTGACGCCCTTCATTGCTCTCCTTGAAAAAATGGTCGTGTTCCTCATAAAAGATGAGGAAGACGAGGACGTCGCCCAGATAGACAGGCTTGAGGAAAGATTCCTTGCCCACCCGGCCATCGCCATAGAACAGTCCAGGATCACTATAAATTCCATGTCTGAAAAGGTCAGAAGGAACATACAGGACGCCATAGGCATGATCGGAAATTACTCCGACAAAATGTACAACAACATAGACAAGTACGAAAATGCCATTGACAGGTATGAGGACAAGCTCGGTAACTATCTTGTCAGGATATCCTCAACCGTACTGAATGAAAAGGAAAGCCAGACCGTAGGCGAATACCTGCACAGCATCACGGACCTTGAACGTATGGGCGACCATGCGCTCAACATAGCCCAGACGGCAAGGGAGATCGCGCAGAAAAAGGTCAATTTCTCAGAAGAAGGAGACCGGGATCTTAAGGTCCTCCTTTCCGCAGTAAGCGAAATAGTCGACATATGCGCCCAGGCTTTCGTAAATGACGATCTTGAAAAAGCTTACATGATAGAGCCTCTCGAATTTACCATAGACCGGCTCTGCGACAGAATGAAAACCAGTCACATAGTAAGGCTCAAGAACGGACAATGCACCCTTGAACACGGTTTCATTTTCAACGATCTCCTCACAGATCTAGAAAGGATATCGGATCACTGTTCGAATATAGGGATAGCTATCATAGAGAACAATACCAGCGAGCGCTATGCCCATGAGTACTCCAACGAACTCAAGCATAAACATACCAAACGCTTCGACGAGTATCTCGAAGAATACAGTGAAAAATACTCCCTGAAAAGCTGACAGGATTGTGAGCTCAGGAGAATCGATAAAGAGTGAACGATAAATGCAAAGGAGACCTCAGATGACTAACTACAGCGAACTGTCAAAGGAACTCAAACTCATATCCGAAGACGTCGGCAGTGCCGTGACCGTACTGTCCAACGCCTCTGCCCTTCTTTACGAAAGGCTGGAGGACCTTAACTGGAGTGGATTTTATCTTAACACAGGAGAAAGGCTCATACTCGGACCCTTCCAGGGCAAAGTTGCATGCACCGCCATAGAATTCGGAAACGGAGTCTGCGGCACCGCGGCGAAGAGTGATGAGACCGTCGTCGTGGATGACGTCCACAGTTTCGAAGGTCACATAGCCTGCGACGGAGCATCCAATTCAGAGATAGTCGTTCCGATGCACGTAAGAGATGCGCTTTTCGGAGTGCTGGACATAGACAGCCCTCTGCTCTCCAGATTTTCAGATGAAGACAGGGAAGGCCTCGAGACCTTCGTTTCAGCCCTGGAAGAGATCATAGAAAACATATACGGAGAAGATCCCTCTCTTCCCGATCCTCTGGAGATCAAAGCCAAGACCATGGCAAGCATGGGCAACGCCGGTCTTTGCCTGAAACTCGG
>JAFRIQ010000022.1 GCA_017432725.1 Bacillota bacterium | reverse complement strand
TCATTATCCTGTGACCATCGACACGTACAACTATGCCAAGGAGCCGGTGCAGGTCACGTTCGAAAAGAAGCCTGAGAAAGTCGTATGCACGAACCAGACCCAGACCGAGCTCATGCTCTACTTCGGCCTCGACGAGTATATTGCGGGTATGGCTTATCTCGACGGCGCTGTCAGAAGCGATCTTCAGGCTCAGTACGATGCCCTCAAGGCGGCCGGAAAGGAGCTGACTGTAAAGGGATATCCTCAGAAGGAAGTAGTCCTTGCGCTTGAACCCGATTTTATCTTCGGATGGAGAAGTGCCTTTGCGGAAAAGTCTCTCGGAGACGTATCTGAATGGCACAAACTCGGAGTTGGCACGATGATACTGCGCTGCTCCAACAATACGGTGAACAAGAGAGATCTCGATGCCGTTCTTGCAGACATCGCAGACATCGGCAAGATCTTCGATATCGAAGACAAGACAAACAAGTACATTGATGATACAAAGGCTCTCATCGCAAAAGTGGATGAAAAGGTCGCAGCTCTCGACAGAGCTCCATATAGAGCCATAATCATCGAACCGGGCAGAGACGGCACCTGGTACTGCTGGGGAAGCAATACCCTTACGGGAAACCTTGTCGTAAAAGCCGGCGCTGAGTACGGACTTCCTGCAGGAGGAAATCTCTCTGTGGAAGATATCGTAAAGATCAATCCCGAAGTCATTATTGTCGATTATATGGAAGAAGAGGGAAAGAGCACGGCAGAGTGCGAAGCCGAGGCTATCGCAACAGTCACCGGTCAGGCGGCTCTTGCCGAAGTTCCGGCTGTGGTGAACGGAAAGATCATGGCAGTCAACCTGACAGATGTTTACGGAGGAGGCATCCGTATGGTTCCTTCCGTTGAAGCTATGTTCAATTTCATGTACGGAGAATAGAGTTATCACAGGGGCAGCAACCCGGGGCATACCCAGGCTGCTGCTTTTTTCATTATGGATAATATAGAAACTAAAAAATACACAAATGCAAGGCATGCTCTCTTAAGATTGCTGATAATCGTTTTTCTCATCGGGCTGATCCTTTCGATCATGCTTGCGGTGACCGTAGGCGCAGTCAAGATAGCTTTCAGCGACGTATACAAGATAGTCATATATAATGCGACTCACATCAAACTGGGCAATTTTGATTTTGCCGTTTTGCTCGGAGATCTTGACTTTGTCTCAAGAGGTACTATGTACGAGATAGTATGGAACGTCAGGATGCCGAGAGTAATGATGGGCGCCATTGTCGGCATGCTTCTTGCCATGTGCGGCGTCGTCATGCAGGCTACGGTGCAGAATCCCCTGGCAGATCCGTATATACTCGGGATCTCATCGGGGGCATCTCTGGGTGCGACCTTCTCCATCATGATAGGTGCCTCAGCTGTATTTACGGGTACGCTTGCCCAGATGGGAACGGCGTTCTGGGCTTTTGCGGGAGCCCTCGGCTCCATGGCCCTGGTCATGGCTCTTGCCAATGTGGGCGGAGGCAGGATAACCTCCGCAAAGCTGGTCCTGGCCGGCTGCGTCGTGGGAAGTTTATGCGGAGCTTTTACGAATATCATCGTATATATAGGGCAGGACGCAGAAAACATGAAAAACGTCACTTACTGGCTCATGGGAAGCATGGCTTCCGCAAGGTGGAACAACCTGGCTCTGCCGGGTATATGTGCTGTCCTGGGACTCCTGTTCTTCCTTACGCAGATGCGTACGATGAATACTCTTCTTCTCGGTGACGAGGCGGCCATTACGCTGGGGGTAGATCTCAGTAAATGGCGCAAAGTATATATGGTCCTCACGTCTCTTTTGTCCGCGGTCGCTGTCTGTACCTGCGGCATAGTCGGATTCGTAGGACTCATGATACCCCATATAGTCAGAGGTTTCGTAGGGTCGGACCACAGGTTCCTTCTTCCCATCGCATCTCTTACGGGCGGGATCTTCCTTATCTGGACCGACGTTTTGGCAAGAGTCATAATACAAAATTCGGAAATACCTATCGGAGTCATAACCTCAGCCATCGGCGCTCCGATCTTCGTGTATATGATGATAAAGAAATCCTATGGTTTCGGAGGGCAGGACAGATGAAGCTTGAAACGAAAGATGTGGTCGTGAACCTCTCGAAAAAGGATATAGTCAAAAAGGTTTCAGTACAGGTAAAGGATAAGCAGTTCGTAGGACTCATTGGTCCCAACGGAAGCGGCAAAACGACGCTCCTTAAAAGCATATACAGAGTTCTCAAACCGGCCGCAGGAGAGATCCTTATAGACGATATAGATATCAAAGGCGTAAGCGTAAAAGAAACGGCAAAGAGGATGGGCGTAGTCAGCCAGTTCAACAATATTGCCTTTGATTTTACTGTGGAGGAGATGGTGCTCATGGGAAGGTCTCCCCACAAGAAGGCCTTTTCACAGGACACTGAAGAAGACTACCGCATCGCCCACGAGGCTCTTGCAAAAGTGGACATGCTCGATTTCAAGGAAAGGAACTATACCACCCTTTCCGGAGGAGAGAAGCAGCGCATACTCTTGGCTAGGACTCTTGCCCAACAGGTGGAAATGCTCGTCCTCGACGAACCGACCAATCATCTGGATATAAAGTATCAGATCCAGATCATGGATATAGTCAAATCACTTGGTATAGGTGTCCTGGCAGCTCTTCACGACCTTAACCTTACGCTCATGTACTGCGATTACGTATATGTGCTGAAAGACGGCAAAATCGTGGCCAACGGACCGACCGAAGAGGTCATAACGAGGGATCTTATAAAAAGCGTATACGAAGTGGACTGTTCTGTGGAAAGAAATGAAAGAACAGGGAAATTATACGTTACTTTCTATTCGAACTTAAGTCTGGAGGGGAAAAGATGAAAATAGCCATACTCAACTGCCTCAAGGCAAACGACGTGTGTACGGGAGGCAGCTGTCTCAGAGCGTTCAACGCAAGAGCGAAGCACTTTGAGCGTTACAGGGATGAAAAGGATCTGGAGCTTGTTGCACTGGCAAGATGCAACGGCTGCGAAGCCGGTATAGATAAGGGCTTCGAAGAAAAACTTCAATATATCGTGGACGCAGGTGCGGAAGTGTGTCACGTGGGAGTGTGCACGGTAAAAAGGGAAACAGGGAAGGAATGCCCGGTCATTACAGAAGCGCTGGCGAGACTTGAGGCGCAGGGCGTCAAAGTTGTTAGGGGGACGCATTAAAAGGAGAAAGAGAGGTGAAAAGATGAGAAGGATCGTTTTTGACAGAACCAGGGTCGAGTCTTTGGAAGATGAGCGGAAAAAGACATTCTGTGATGTTTTCGGGATAGCTGAAAAATCGGAAAATATCCAGGCCTGGACTGCCCACGCAATGACGGGAAAAGCGAGCCCGCAGGAAATGCAGCTTCTGAATGCCTTTCTGTCGCAGCACGGCGTGAGTCCTGAGGAATATCTTGATTGTCCGCATTTTGATTGATTAATATACAGGGTATCTGCCTCCGGGGCCTTCCCGGAGGTTTTTTGTTCCAGAAAATGCTTGCTTTCTGCCTGCGGCTAAAGTATATTGTACGGATTTATATATATCTTGCTGACTTCAGGAAAGGAGTTGTCATGAAAACTGTCATATACGGACTTCTTATACCCTTCATAGGTACGGCGGCGGGAGCGGCCTGCGTGTTCGTGCTTAAGAAAGATCTTAAAATATCTGTCCAGAAAGCGCTCTCGGGTTTTGCTGCGGGAGTCATGGTAGCCGCCTCCGTATGGAGTCTCATAGTTCCTGCCATAGAGCAGTCGGAGGGTCTCGGAAGGTGGGCTTTCCTTCCCGCCTTCGCAGGCTTCTGGCTGGGGATCCTCTTCCTTCTGATCCTGGACCATACTATCCCCCATCTCCACAGGAGCATAGATCAGGCCGAGGGGCCTGAGAACCATCTGACCAGGACAGCCCTGATGGTCTTGGCCGTTACCCTTCACAACATACCCGAAGGCATGGCCGTGGGCGTTGTCTACGCGGGTCTTCTTTCAGGCTCTTCGAATATATCTGCGGGAGCGGCCCTTGCCCTGGCCCTGGGCATTGCCATACAGAACTTCCCGGAGGGCGCCATCATATCCATGCCCCTTTTTGCGGAAGGAAAGAGCAAAGTAAAATCGTTCTGGCTGGGCAGCCTTTCGGGAGCGGTGGAACCTCTCTTCGGGGGTCTGACTGTCCTCATAGCGGCCTTCATAGTGCCCGCCATGCCCTATCTTCTTTCCTTTGCCGCCGGAGCCATGCTCTACGTGGTGGTGGAGGAGCTTATACCCGAGATGTCGGCGGGCAGGCATTCCAATATAGGGGTGGTGGCCTTTGCGGCAGGCTTCAGCGTCATGATGGCCCTCGACGTAGCCCTGGGCTGATGATGGAAAGAGCAGGAGAGTTTTGATATAATGGTAACAGTATGGATAAACAGAAGGTAAAAGCGATCATATATGCTCTCCTTGCGGCCGTATTCTATGCGGTCAACGTTCCCGTGTCTAAACTGCTTCTTAAGGAGCTGGGTCCTGCGACCATGGCGGCGTTTCTCTACCTTGGCGCAGGCATGGGCGTAGGCGCGATGTCGCTTCTCTGGAAAAGGGATAAGGAAAAAAGGGAGAAGCTGTCGGGAGAAGATCTGCCCTACGTCATAGGCATGATAGCCCTGGATATAGCGGCGCCCATTTTCCTTATGCATGGCATAAGCCAAGGCTCTGCCGCCAACGCATCCCTTCTTGGAAACTTTGAGATAGTGGCGACGACCCTCATTGCGCTCTTCATATTCAAGGAAGCAGTGTCTCCAAGGCTGTGGATAGCCATAGCCCTCATCACCGTTTCCAGCGCTCTTCTCTCCTTTGAAGGAACGGAAAGTTTCAAGTTCTCATACGGCTCCCTGTACGTCCTTACTGCCACTGTATGCTGGGGATTCGAAAACAACTGCACCAGGAACATCTCTTCGAAGGATACTTACGAGATAGTGGTGCTGAAAGGCATATTTTCGGGACTCGGTTCTCTGGTCATCGCCTTTATCAAAAGGGAAACGATGCCGGGCCTGATATATATAGCCGCTTCGCTTCTTCTGGGATTCGTGGCCTACGGTCTCAGCATCTTTCTTTACGTAAGAGCGCAGAGCGTCATAGGAGCCGCAAAGACCAGCGCATATTATGCCATAGCGCCATTTGTCGGAGCGTTCTTTTCCTTTGTTTTCCTTAAAGAGGAATTATCATGGATATACCTGGTCGCTCTTGCGGTGATGACAGCAGGGTCTGTGCTTGTCGCTGCGGACACCATCATACGTCACCATGAACATATGCATCAGCACAGTTTTACCCATACTCACGGCGGCTTTACCCATACCCATACGGTGACCCATATACACGGTCACGACCATTACGTTACGGACGGAAAACACGGACATCATCACAGCGCGGAGGAGCTTGAAAAGCTTCCCGGAGCAAAGCACTCAATATAGGAGAAAAAATGGCATTTGATTTCAAAAAAGAATACAAAGAATTTTACATGCCCAAAAGGCAGCCCTCCATAGTCACGGTGCCTCCCATGAACTACATTGCAGTCAGAGGCAAGGGAGACCCCAACGCAGAGGGCGGCGAGTACAAGAAGTCCATAGAGCTTCTGTACGGCATAGCGTATACCATCAAGATGAGCAAGATGGGGGATCACAGGATAGAAGGCTACTTCGATTACGTGGTGCCGCCCCTCGAGGGCTTCTGGTGGCAGGAAGGGGTAAAAGGCATCGATTATGCCCATAAGGAAGATTTCAGATGGATATCAGTCATACGCCTTCCCGATTTCGTGACGGAGGATGATTTCGGCTGGGCTGTCGAAGAAGCCGCAAAGAAAAAGAAGACGGACTTTTCAAAGGCGGAGTTCTTTACCTACGATGAGGGTCTCTGCGTTCAGTGCATGCACATAGGACCCTATGACGACGAACCGGCCACGGTGGCTCTGATGCATGAGTTCATGGAAAAGGAAGGTTATGTTCTCGATATCACGGACGATCGCATGCACCATGAGATATATCTGAGCGATGCAAGGAAAGTCGCTCCGGAAAAACTGAAAACGGTCATCAGGCATCCGGTCAGAAAGAAGTGAGCCGGAGATCCGGCAGCAGATACGCCCGCAGCGGAGGCTGCGGGTTTTTGTATACGAAGACAGGAAAAGGACCTCCCCGGGCGGAGGTCCTTTAAAGTCTAGAGCTGGGTATTGTTTTCAGTGTAAGGAAGTATGGATATCTCCAGGTTTCCGTTCTTCGTGCGCAGATCGTCGATGAAAGCTTTCTCTTCTTTAGCATCCTTCATGCGTATCTTGTAGGAGAGCTTGAACATGCTTCCCATGCCCGTGGTCTTCACTCCCGTGTTTTCGACCTTTGCAAGATACTTCTCAAAAACGTCGTCGAAGGCTCCGCCGTACTCCAGGGACTCAGGGATAGTGATCTTGAGCAGCTTGTCCAAAGCCATGTCGCTGCGGTCGAAGATAGACGTTTTGCTGAGGAGCAGATAAATGAGTGCAAGTCCCAGGATTATGATGACTCCGTATGTCAGGTATCCCATACCGAAGGCTATGCCTGCGCCCATGGCTACGAGAATGGCCGCGATCTCGTCGGCGCTTCCCGGAGCACTGCGGAAACGGATGAGACCGAAGGCTCCGCCAACGGCGACGCCTGCTCCTATGTTGCCGTTAACGAAAGTGATCACCGATGCCACGATGAGGGGTATGAGGGCCGTCACCAGGAAGAAGCGCTTCGATGAACGGATGGCAAAGCTCATCATCCATGCGTATATCACGCCTGCCATAAGGGTCGCTCCGGCCATCATGAAGAACTGCACCGGTGTTATTGCTGCTGTATATATCGATTCGAACATTTTCTTTTCCTCCTTTTTCTTTATGCGACGCTTTTTGCAAGCTCCCTCTTGTATGCTTCTCCGTATTTTGAGAAGCTCGATTGATATATCTTTCCGTCTGAAAGGACTTTTGCAAGCCACAGGGGCATTGCGCCCTGGACCTTTACTTCCAGTATAGTCCAGCCCTCCGGGAGCAGGGCTTTTCCGTCCATCTCTCCCGTGAGCTCGAGTCTTTCTGTCCTGTACCTCGGATCCCGGTCTATGGTGAGCCTCAGGTCGCCGTTCGCTTCGTAGTAGGCCGTTCTTTCGACCATGATAAGGCAGGCCGGGATAAGGGTTTCATAGTAGTTCCTGAAGTAGCTGAGCTCTTTGCTTATCTGACCGTCTCCCTGAAGATCCTCGCTTTTTTCAAAGAATCCGGATACCTTGGGGAGGGTGCTCTGTACGCGTCTTTTGTATACTATGCCCTCCGCTTTTCTTTTGAGCTCGAGGTATACGGGAGACTTTTCAGTAGCGACTCCGTATGAGCGGAGCCTGATCTTTTCCTTGAACGCCGGCTTTTCGAGGCTCTCTCTTATGAGCCTTTGGTCCGGTGTGTCGTAGTACAGTGATGCTATGGTCGTAGATCCGTATTTGTCAGGAAAGAGTTTTCCCTTTATTGCTTCGACAAGGTAATCTGTCTGCTCTTTGCTGAGTATGTATTTTATTTCATATCTTTTCATGACTGATATCGCCGTCTGTGCCATTTCTCTTACCTCCTTCATATATGTACCGGACGTTTAAGTCCCTGCGGTATTGCTGTTTTATGTCTGTATTATGTGCTTCCTTCCTAAAGCGAAACTTAAGTATGAAAAAGATTTCAAGAGAACGCGAAACGCTGCCCGGAAGCGTGTAACTATTGACAATGTCTGTTAACTCAAGTATAAATAAAGATTGAAAAAACAATATCGGGAGCAGTTTAGGAGAAGAGGGTGAGATTCCCGCACAAGGCCGTTACTGTGATCGCGCCAAAAAGCGCGTAAGTCAGATCGCCGGCTGCTTTGACCGCACCTTGTGTGCGGTGCGTTTTATCTCTGCGAGCACCAGAGTCTAAGACATACGGCAGCATTCAGCTGCCTTGATTTATGCCTTTCTTTATGCCCGCAGCAAAGATCTGCGGGTTTTGTGTTTTGAGAAGCACAGAGCGAAATAGAGAATCTCAAAAACGCCGGGAGTTTTTTCAGGAAATCAAGGTTTCAACGG
This sequence comes from Bacillota bacterium, assembly GCA_017432725.1. GTDB lineage: Bacteria > Bacillota > Clostridia > Peptostreptococcales > Anaerovoracaceae > RUG13409. The sequence goes on along the minus strand of JAFRIQ010000022.1, from coordinate 900 downwards.
AGAATCTATATTTGCAGAAAGAGAGGTTTTGACAATGAAAAATGCAAAAATAATTATCTCCCTGCTGCTGGTTCTGGCCATGGCATTCTGCTTCGCAGCATGCGGCAAGAAAGAGGCGGCAAAGACTGACGAAGAACTGGCAGCAGAAGTTGCAGCACTCATCGACAAGATCTACGTTCAGGAATGGACAGAGACCACAGAAGCTGACTGCGAAGCAGCAAAGGCAGCTTGGGACGCACTGACTGACGTTCAGAAAGAGCTGGTCGAAGGCGAAGAAGCAGATCCTGACTACTTCGGAAGAGACACAGGCGACGCTTCCAAGGACGATCCCCGCAATGCTGACGGCATAGGCGAAAAGGAACTCCTCGTAGTTTCCTTCGGAACATCCTTCAATGAGTCCAGAGCAAACGACATCAAGGGAATCGAAGATGCACTTGCAAAGGCATTCCCCGACTGGTCCGTAAGAAGAGCATTCACAGCTCAGATCATCATCAACCACGTAATGGCACGTGACGGAGAGAAGATCGACAACGTAACTCAGGCTCTCGAAAGAGCAGTGAGCAACGGCGTCAAGACTCTTGTCGTACAGCCCACACACCTTATGCACGGCGCAGAATATGATGAGCTTTGCGAAGCTCTCGAGGCTTACAAAGACAAGATGACCATCGTTGTCGCACAGCCGCTCCTCGGCGAAGTAGGAGCAGACGCATCTGTCATCAACGCTGACAAGGAAGCAGTTGCAAAGGCTGTCGTAGCAGCTGCTGCTACAACAGCCTTTGCTGCTGCTTCCTTGTCAGCGTTGATAACGGATGCATCTGCTCCTACTTCGCCGAGAAGCGGCTCTGCAACAACGATGGTCATCTTGTCTTTGTAAGCCTCGAGTGCTTCGCAAAGCTCATC
>JAFRIQ010000021.1 GCA_017432725.1 Bacillota bacterium | reverse complement strand
CGAACTGCAAGAAGTCAGCAGAAGCCATAGTACCATGACGATGGGAAGGGCCGAACAAACCAACAGCGCAAAGCAAATGTATGTCCCAAGCGCAAATCCGACAGCGGAAACAGGCGAAGCGTAACAGAGCAATGCCCGCACAAACGTAGGGTACAGGCGCAGGGAGCGGAAAGGAGAAGAGCGCACAACATGTCAGAACTAATGGACAGGATACTCTCCAGAGATAATATGAATCTTGCGTACAAGAGAGTGAAAGCCAACAAGGGCGCAGGAGGCATTGACGATGTAGAAGTTGACGAACTGTACAGCTACATCAAAGAGAACTGGAAGAGCATCGAAGAACAGATCAGGCAGAGGGCATACAAGCCTCAGCCGGTCAGAAGAGTAGAGATACCAAAGCCAAACGGCGGAAAGAGGAAACTCGGTATCCCTACCGTTATGGACAGAGTCATACAGCAGGCAATCGTACAGGTCATAAGCCCGATGTGTGAACCATTCTTCTCAGACAGAAGCTATGGATTCAGACCGAACAGAAGCTGCGAAATGGCGATACGCAAAGTCCTCGAATACCTCAACGATGGATACACATGGATAGTGGACATCGACCTGGAGAAATTCTTCGACAATGTACCACAGGATAAACTCATGAGTCTCGTCCACAGGATAATCAATGACGGGGACACGGAGTCGCTAATACGCAAATATCTGAAAGCTGGGGTGATGGTGCGGGGAAAGTATGAGAAGACAGAGCTAGGAACACCGCAGGGTGGAAACCTATCACCGCTACTCTCCAACATCATGCTGAATGAACTGGACAGAGAACTTGAGAAGCGAGGGCTGAATTTCACGAGGTATGCAGATGACTGCATCATCGCAGTAAGGAGTGAAGCAAGCGCGAAGCGGGTCATGCACAGCATAACGGAATGGATAGAGAAGAAACTCGGGCTCAAGGTCAATGCAACAAAGACCAAGATAATTCGACCAAACGGACTCAAGTATCTCGGCTTCGGATTCTACAAGGATTTCAAAACTAGTGAATGGAAATGCATACCGCACAAAGACTCAATAGCGAAATTCAAACGTAAACTGAAGCAGCTGACAGAACGCAGGTGGTCGATAAATCTCAGAGTCAGAATCGAAAAGATAAACCAAGTCACGAGAGGCTGGATAAACTACTACGCACTTGGTTCAATGAAGAACAACATGGCAGAGATAGATGCTCATCTGCGAACAAGACTGCGAATGATTATCTGGAAACAATGGAAGGTACCTGCAAAACGACAGTGGGGACTGCAGAAACTTGGCATAGGCAAAGACCTTGCAAGAGTAACAGCACACTGCGGTGACAGATACTACTGGGTAGTTACCAAAACATGTGTGGTCAGAGCAATCTCAAAAGAAAAACTAGCCCGTGCAGGGCTAGTCAGTCTGTCCGATTACTATGCCGAACGGCACATGTTGAAGTTGATTTGAACCGCCGTATGCCGAACGGCACGTACGGTGGTGTGAGAGGGGCTACAAGTTAGCCCCTACTCAATTGTATTTTCAGGAGAATAAAAATGAAGATCGGGACCAGTAAAAAGTATATATGCCTTCTTCTTGCCGCTGCCATGGTATTCATATTCGCAGCCTGCGGAAGCGGGAAAAAGCTGCCGGAATTCGACGACTTCCCGGACAGCTATAAGGATGCGCTTCCGGAAAATGCGGAAGACGGCCTTACTTTGCACGCTTTCAACTGGACCTATCGCGAGATAACGGCGAATCTCGAAAATATTGCCAATGCCGGTTTCAAGAACGTTCTCACGATGCCTGTTCAGGAGCCCAAGAGCGGTGGATCCCAGTGGTGGGCATTCTACCAGCCTTTGAGCTTCTCAATAGGGAACAATTCGGCTCTCGGCACCAAGGCAGATCTTGAAGAACTCTGCAGCGAAGCTGAAAAGTACGGCATATGCATCCTTGCAGATATAGTTGCAAACCACCTTGCCACTACCGATGACGAGGGTAAGGAAGAGGACGGCACGCCCACCGTATCTCCTGCAGTAGCCGAATATGAGCCTTTGATCTACAGAAACAGAAACGAAGACGTGGACGGCATAGGGCTCACCTTCCATCACAACAAAAATGCCGGAGGCTCAGGATCTGAGACGCAGGTCTACGCCTACGGAAATCTTCCGGACCACAATACTTCAAATCCCTACGTACAGCAGAGAATGCTGTCGCTCCTTAAGGAGTGCGTAGATGCAGGTGTCGACGGATTCAGATTCGATGCTGCAAAGCACGTCGAAACTTCTTCAGATCCCGACTATCCAAGCGATTTCTGGGAGAATACCCTGGAAAAGGCCAAGGAATATTACAGAGAAAAGACAGGAAAGGAGCTCTACGTTTACGGAGAGATACTCGGATCTCCTTCGGGCAGGAGCCTTTCCTCATACACAAAATACATGCGCGTGACAGACGATGGGTTTGCCGCGCAGTTCAAGAGCGTATTCTCATCAAAAGACCCTGCAAAGATCCTTAATGCAGTGCTTAAAACAGACGACCCAAAGCAGCTCATCGCCTGGGTCGAAAGCCACGATGAATACGTAACTTCCAATACCCACTACAGCGATATACGCGTGGGCAAATATTGGTCGGTCATAGCCGCAAAGAAAGGCCTTGGGGGCTTGTTCCTCGCAAGACCTACAGATGAGCTCACCGTAGGACAGATAGGGTCCTACGCCTTTGAAAAAGAATACGTCGCCGTCAGCAACAGGTTCCACAACCGTTTCTTTGATGCGGATTCCTATGAATCGGCAGACGGCGTTTGCTATATAAACGAAAAGATCAAAGAGGGCGATCAAGGTGCTCTCATACTGAACGTCGGGGATATAGACCCCGAAGCTGTGGTAGAGGTCCCCGTGCCTCATCTTGAGGACGGCAATTATTACGACGCTCTCACGGGATACAAAGCAGTGGTATACGAAGGCAAAGCCTACGTCAAATTCGATACCAGCGGTATTGCTATCCTCACCCGTTCGAAGGATATACATCCACAGCTTGAGATCTCCGAAAGAGACTGCAGCTTCACCGGAGATCTTGAACTTACGCTCACGGTGATAAACAGCGAAGAAAGCTACTACTATTTCAACGGAGATAAAGGCAGCACTTATGCCATAGACGGCACAAAGACCGTAAGCCTTAAGGACCACGTCAAGGATGGAAAGGTAGATCTTACAGTCCATCTCAAGACCGGTGTCAACGTCTTCGAGCAAACTTTCACGTACAAGCAGGTACAGCTGATCCCGGGAGCCTTCAACGTCATCAATATTCCGGAAAAATATTTCAGCGGTGATTACGAACTGTATATCTGGAGCTGGAACCCCGGAAAGTGGAGTAAAAATTACGAGATAAAAGACGGAGTCCTGCTGGTCGACACAAAAGGCATGGAAGGCTTCCTCATCGGCGTATTCGAGAAAGGATACGAGATAAAGAATCCGGGTGCCTGGGATTCCGGAGTCATAAAGCAAAGTCCCGACTTCAAGGGTGAGATCCTGAAGGAAGGCTTCTTCGATCTGAGTGGATTTTGACAGGAGGTAAGTATATGAAGCGAGCCAAATTTATATTACAGGCAGCGGCGCTCATTACAGCTTTGTTGCTTCTTCTTTCCGGCTGCGGAAAGGCAGAAGAGGGGCCCGACGATAAACCGACGGAACTCACTCCCGCAGGTAACGTCATTGCCAAATATACTTTAGATCCTACCGACTACTCTTCAATGCCTTTGTCCGAGACGACTCACGTCAGGCTCCATTACAGAAGGAACGACGACACCCTCAACGACAGGGCCTGCTACGATCCCTGGAACGTGTGGGCCTGGGATATGACCAATGGAGGGAACGGCGACGCCTATGACTTTACAGGTTACGACGATTACGGCGTATATGCAGATCTTGATCTAAAGCTCATATCGGGAGGAAAGGATATAGAAAAGCTGGGATTCATCGTAAGGACCGACAATTGGTCCAAGGATCCCGACGGAGACCGCTCCATAGATATCGAGGCGCAGACTCCCGGCGGCATACAGAACGTCTACGTCCGTACCACGGAGTCCACGGTATTTTACACACAGGAGAACGCCTGCAAGTCCATCGTGAGCTACGTCATGCTCTCCGATGCAAAGACCGTGAGCGTGTACTTTAAGCCGCTATCCTCAGAGTTCAAGGCTTATGCTCCCCGTTTCTCCATAACGGTGAACGGAAACGAATACAAGGGCTTTACCATGGGCGAATACGATGCTTCTTTAAAGAAAGTCGATCTGACATTAAAGGATGCCATCGATATCTGTGACGTAGTCACTGTAAGCTATCGTTTCGACCCCCAGTGGATACAGGAAAATTCCCTTATGATAACCAACTATTACGATACGGATGAATTCAACGAACTTTACGCCTACGACGGAGACGATCTCGGCGTGACTTTCGACGACGAGGACCACCCGACGGCCACGACTTTCAAAGTATGGGCTCCCACAAGTTCAAAAGTAGTGCTCAATATATATGACTCCGGTAACTATGAAGATCCCAAAGGTCCCGTTTCATCATTTACGATGAAAAAGGGTGAGAAAGGCGTCTTTGAATACACGGCAAATGAAGACCTCGACGGTTTTTACTATACCTACGTCGTGACTAATTCTCTCGGTACAAACGAGGTTGTAGACCCCTATGCGAAGAGCGCGGGAGTCAACGGCCGCCGCGGCATGATCATAAATCTCAAGAAGCTCAACGCTTCCATCGAAGGCTGGGCTGAGGACGTCCGTCCCTTCAGCGGGAACAACGTCGATGCGGTCATATACGAGGTCCACGTACGCGATATGACTATCAGCGACACCAGCGGAGTTCCCGAAGACTTAAGAGGCACTTTCCTCGGACTTGCTCAGACCGGGACCACATACACAAAGAACGGGATCACCGTCTCTACGGGACTCGATCACATGAAAGAGCTGGGG
>JAFRIQ010000004.1 GCA_017432725.1 Bacillota bacterium | reverse complement strand
AGCTTCCGCTGCTCCGCCGGAACCTAAAGTACCGCCGTTATGATAACCCCTGCTTGCGCAGAATCCCATAAACTGAGGGAAGAATGCGGCCGCTTCGTTGTTTCTCATGTTGAGCTCCATCAAAGCCGTGTATGCCATCTTCAGAGGATCCGACGGATCGAGGTTCTTGTGCTGCCTCGGTACTACCTTCTCTATGAGGTAATCGAAACCGTTTTCGATAAGCTCGCCGTACTCTTCAGCGGGCATTCCGCTGACTTCAGGATGCTGCACCTGACCGTTCTCAGCCAGTACGAAGGACTGCGATTTAAGAAGCTGATAAGGATAAGCTGGCCTCATCATGAGCACGGGCGGACTGAAGGGACAGGTATCGGAATATATCTTATCCGCAAACATCCCCATTGCCTCAAGCAGAGACGTTCCGTCGTACTGCCAGAGAAGGGGGTCCTGCTCTGCGTACTGCGCGAGAGCCAGCGGCACCAAAGCCGCCACGACAGGCATACGCGTCGGTACGACATTGGTGTAGTAGTCATAAAATATCTTGTCGCGTTCGGCAAGAAGTTCAGACGGGTTTTTCTGATCTGCCATTTTATCTCCTCCGTAAAAAATATATATCTGAAATACTATTACCTTGATTAATTATATTTTTCCCTGTATTCTAGAAGCAAGAACCAGTATGCGACAAAATGTCGCATGGTTTTCCTTGAAATATCAGCGCCTTTGTTGAAAACGGCGACAGCCGGCCTACGCCCAATTACTCTAAAAGCCATGACACACACTTTCAGGACAAAATACGATTTCAAAAACGAATTCACGAAGAAAAAAATACAGGACGCTTTCCTCATACTCGCGTCCCGTACTGCTCTGTCCCATATAACGGTCGACAGTATCTGCGATATCGCGGGCATACACAGAAGCACCTTTTACCGGCATTACGACAATATCTACGACCTGCTTTCTGAAATGGAAAAGGAGCTTCTGAGAGAACTTGGCGCCGTGCTAAAACCCTTCGGCGACCCGCTGGCAGTTGACGAAAACGGCAACGTGAAAAGAAAACTGCTGCTGAGGTATTTCCATATATGCCAATGGAACAGAAATCTCATACTGGTCCTTACCGAAGGCAACGTCGAAAACAATTTCAGATCTGATTTCGTTCAGATCATAACGGACACGCTGAGTCCCGTCCTCTCAGACGAGAGATGGACCTCCCCGAAACTCAAACCGTATATGCTGAACCTGACCGCCGATATAATACTATCGCTGACCATACTCTGGCTAAAAACGAACGATATGGACTACGACCAGTTCGTTCTGTTCTACGAAAAGATCTTCAGGAACAATTTCTATATGACCAATGAAGTCATGGAGCTTTCCATATAGCGCAACTAAAAAGGACCCCGATACTTCGAGGCCCTGCGTTTATGCCTATTTCAGTGGCGGTAGCTCGTGGATATCATAGGTGTCGTAATATATCTCGAACGCCGTTTCCCTGTCTCCTGAAAGCTCTATGAGAGCCCCTGCCTGGAACATGGAAGACAGGCTCCCTGAAGGAGCCTTCCACGCTGCGTTGGATACGACCTCGAGCTTTTCTTCTCCCGGAGCCTCTGCCCTCAGGGCAGCTTCGGCGCTGAACAGAAGGACGCCCGTCTCTATATGATAATCGCTTGAGACTATGGCCAGCTTTTTGACCGACGGATACTGCGCCGTCAGGATGTCATAAGTGAATATGGCATTCTGGGCAGTCGTAAGAGAAGAGTCTTCGGTTATGACTCTTTTTTCGTCTATGCCCTTTTCTATTAGCCATCTCGCCATCTCGCCTGCCTCTGTGGCGGAGCTGTTCTCAGGGGCCGTTCCGCCTCCCGTGCAGACTATGTACGCATTGGGATATTTCTCTGCACTTTTCAGGACCACGCCGAGCCTTTCAACAAGTTCCGGGCGCATGCTGCCGTCCGGTTCAAGCTGAAAACCAAGAGCCACGATACAGAGTTCATCCGTATCGGGAAGGCCACCGGGCAGGACGCCGTAACTGAGCGTAAGTTCATCTCCGAGAGACATCCACCTATCCATTATACCTTCCCAGCGCTTTCCAAGATCGGGATCGGCAGCCGTAAGCTCCTTAAGAAGCCCCTCTATATGCTCCTCTGCTTCCGTGCCGTAACTACCGTAGTCCACCACCATCTCTTCTATTATCTCCTGAGAGTTTCTGGGCTGAGGCTTTTCTGCCCCGCACCCTGCAAGAAGCATCACAGCCAAGATCAGCAATACCGAAACCGCATATCTGTATCTCACATTCATCTCTTCTTTCCTTCCCCGCGTTTTCTCTCTTTTCTCTTGAGCCTCTGCCAGTTGGTATTGGCTATGCCGATGTACAGAGCCCTTGGGAACAGGAAGGGATCCGCATATATCTCCCCGAGCTCGCTGCCTGTATCTATAGCCTTTGCCAGCCGTCCTATGCATTGCTCCGCGTTTCGCACCGGCCAGAGCCTTCCGCTGCGCATGAGCGTTCCGACAAGCTCGCCGGCTCCGATCGCCGCAGTCCCTTCGTACTTTATGCCGTTTCCGGCGCAGAAGTCTTTTATGACGCCGATCATATTCACGTTCTGTTTGCTTTCGTAAAGCCCGTTGTTTACCAGGGCATACAGCCTGCATCCTTCTGCCGCTCCGGTGGCCTTGAGCACGTCCAGAAGTTTAAGGGCATACGCCGGAAGCCCGTCCACGTAAAGGGGCGCTCCCAGTACTATTGTTCCGGCTCTTCTTACGGCTTCTATCAGCTCATCAGGTATATCCCCGATGGAGAGACTCACCGTTTCTGCCGGAGTCTCCATGATCTCCTGAAGCTTCTTTAAGAACACTCCCGTATTGGATCCTTCACGGCGGAGGCTGCAGTTGACAAATAAAACGCCGGAACGTTCCTGAGCCCCGCGGGCCTGCGTTTCTGTCTTCCCTTCTTCGCATTCCTCGAATATGACGTTCTTGACGCTGCCGCGCAGATTCCTGCATACCGCGGCTGCGTATTCCCTTGCCTTTTCCTTATCGATTTCTGAAAGAGCCGTTCCTCTGAAAATGAAAGTGACAGGCTTGTCTCCGGGAAATCTCCTTTGGTGGTGCATCTCTCCGTAAGCAGTTTCGAATTCTGGAAGAACGTATCCTATGCAGCGGTCGAAGACGCTTTTTACCCCGCTGCTGAAGCCGCCGTAGGTATACCTGCTGCTTACCACCATCTCGTCTGCCTCGTGGATCAGAGCGCACATCCTGTGATAGCCGTCTCTGAAAATACATTCTCCGCTGCCGCCGGTCCAGCAATGGAAACATCCAATACAGGGCCTTGCGCTGCCGTCTCCCCGCACCACGTTCCAGCCTTCATAGCTGGACGCAATCTTTTCCCACTCCTCAGGAGCGAGGTCGTGTATGAGAAGGTTCATTAGGCGTCCTCCTTTCTTTTTCTCGTATATACGGTCCTTGTATATTCCAAATCCTTTCCTTTGGTCTCGCCTATGGAAAGGTCGAAATCATCCGCATTGAATCTCGGGAAAAAGACGTCGCCGTCTTCCACGACTGTCTTTACTTCCGTTACGTACATAACGTCTGCTAAAGGTATCGCCTCTTTGTACAGAGAATATCCACCCGCTACGAATACGTCGCCGCTGCCGGCCATGTCCAGAGCCTCCTTAAAAGACGCAGCCGTCAAAAGCCCTTCGCCTTCGAAACATCCTGTGCCTGAGACCACTATGGTCTTCCTTCCGGGAAGAGGACGGCCTATCTCTTCGTAGGTCTTTCTTCCCATGATGACAGTCTTTCCCATAGTGAGCTGCCGGAACTGTTCCTGCTCGCCTTCGATATGCCAGGGGATCTTCCCGTCTTTCCCTATGACGTTGTTTTCGGAACGCGCCGCTATGATACTAAGCATATTTCGCGTGAATGTTGTTCGTCACGATGAGGATGATGACGAACATCACCGTCGAAGCTATTATGCCTGCTATCTGCACTATCCTGACCACCCTGTGCTTTACTCCCAGCAATGCGAGTACGCTGGCTATGATGCTGACCGCGGCCAATGCGACCTGGATATAGTAAATCCACTCCTGACCGGATAAATTCAGCCTGCCCACAGGGCTTCTGTGCCATTCTCTGTAGTGGCCGTCGGGCATCATGGCTCTGTCCGTGTAGAAAGGTATGTTGAGAGCGACCATATACAATATATTTGCTATTACCGAAACGATACTGAGCAGCATTTCTTTGTCTCCTCTTCTTACTGATATTTCTTTAGCGTTCTGCAGTAAAAGCTTTGATCTCCTCTTCAAGGAGACTGAAAACCTTGGCTACTAGATAGCCGTCTGCTACCGCGTGGTTCATGCGCACGCTTACGGGCATCATGAGCCTTCCGTTTTCCTCTCTGTACTTTCCCCAGTTCACTATGGGTATGAAATAAAGGTATCCGTCCGGCAGCTCTATGTTCATGGAATCGTAGGAACACCAGGGTATGTACGACGCGTCGAACCAGTTGGGATGGTCCTTGTCCAGAAGGTATTCCCTCGTCTTCTTCGCCTCTTCCGCATCCCTGAGAGCGTTTGCGTAGAAAACATCATAGTCTTCGCTGTACTCCGTATATACGGGAGTGCAGGTTTCCGTATCTTCGTGGAATACGTACTGGGTCGGATTGATCACGTCATAGCAGATCAGTTCGTCCGTCTCCCACAGATATCCCATCCTGTAGTCCTCTCTTGAATTGAGGACCTTGGAAAGTATGTAAAGGAAATTGATATAGAACCTGGTGCCGCTGTTTTTCGAATACCTGACAAGTTCCGTAACGTCTATCCTTGCCGTCATGGATACGGAGCATTTGCAGTCTTCTGTGAAATGGCGGTAAACGCCTTTTCTGTAATATGTGTCTTTATCTATTACTCTGTAATTCATGGAACCCTTTCTACTTTCCGTCCATAAAATTCGTGAACGCGCCTCTCTCGACTTCGGGAAGTCCGTACTTTTCCTTCCCGTCGGCGATGGCCTTTATGAGGAACGACATGTTCCTGGCAAGGTTCCTCATGACCTGAAGACCTTCAAGATCCTTTTTCACGTCCTCTGCCGTAAAGCCGTGAACGTTGTTCCAGTAGGTGCTGCCGGCAACGAGCATTCCGCTTATGGTGAAGTACTTGTTGAGCACGTCGAAGGTCGCGGTGGTCCCGCCTCTTCTGGCGCTGGCTATGGCTGCGCCCACCTTCATGTGTTTTGAGAATCTGGTGCTGTAAAAGAGCCTGTCAAGGAGAGATATGAGCGATCCGTTGGGAGAGGAATAGTATACGGGGCTGCCTACCAAAAGGCCGTCCGCTTCCCTGAACTTCTCCGCCACTTCGTTGACTATGTCGTCACCAAAGACGCACTTTCCCGTCTTAGCGCAGCTCTGACAGGCTATGCAGCCGTGTATGGATTTCGTCCCAATGTTCACGACCTCCGTATCTATACCCTCTTCTCTGAAGACGGGCAGCATCTCGGCTATTGCCGTTCCTATGCACTGGTCGTTTCTCGGACTCCCGTTGATGATCAAAACCTTAGCCATTTTCATCCTCCCTCTTTTTTATTATCGACTTCATCATTAAACTTGTTTATCTAAAAGACCTCTTCTCACCACAGCGTACATGAGACTGTCGAATTCCGGAACAGCAGACGTGATCCCTTTTTCGGCTATTTCCAGTCCGCTTTCCTTCAGTTCCTTTTCAAAGGTCTCGAAGGACACCAGCCTGCACGAGGTTGCGGCCACCATCATCTTTCCGGACTCGTGGTTTCTTTCCTGTATCTCGAAGGCCTTCGATATATCGCTTTCCATCTCGGTCTCTCCGTCGCCCATGGTGCATATGAGAGCAAGCCCGCCGTCTTTCAGATGATCACGAATAAAGCGGTAAAAGCCCTTTCTGTCTTCATCGAGGACCAGCATATGCACCACCGCCACGGCGTAGATAAAGCTGAAGGTCTCGTCAAACCTTCCTGACAGGCAGTCGAGGACTCTGAAACGCTCCGCAAAACTGGGCATGACCTTCCTGCAGTAGGAAACGGCCTCGGCTGAGATATCGGTGGCAATGAGATCGTATCCTTCTTCAAGCAGGATCCTTGCGTCTCTTCCTTCGCCGCAGCCTATCTCCAGCACTCTGTCCGAAGTTTTGATCCCGTACCTTTTGATGACGTCCATTACTATGGGCGTGCTCACCGCGCTCGCCCAGCTGACGTCTTTTCCGTGGGCGGTCTTGTACCTCTCTTCATAGGCGGCATAGTACTTAGGCTCTTCTTCGCCGCGCAGGTCTATCCAGTACCTCTGTTCTATATTACCGTCCTCGCCTGTGAACTCGTTTTCCAGGATACCGCCGTTCTTAATTATGGATCTTGCAGATCCGATGTTGTCCTTGTCGCAGACCATGAGGACTCTGTCTATGCCCAGTTTCCTGCACTCCGCAAGAGCCAGCCTTATCATCTCCGTAGCGTAGCCTTTTCTTCTTTCGCTGGGCCTTATTCCGTCGCCTATGTGTCCTCCGTCTTTCAGAAGAGCGTCGTTTAAGTAATGCCTTATATTCACTGCGCCCAGAAGCCTGTTCCTTTCCGTATCCAGAAGAAAGAAGGTCGAGTCCGGCACCTTCCCGTCCGAAGCTTCCTTCACCTCCAAATGTTCAAGATAATATCCGAAATCATGAGGATCGTTTTTGAATATGGCCCAGGGGGAACGGTTCGTATGATTCCTCTCCTGGTCTTCCTTCCATTCGTCTATCATCTCGACAAGCTGCTTCTCGTATTCTTTTGTCAGCTTGATAAGCTTAAGGCTCATTCGTTTTCTCCGTAATATTTATCAATCCCGCCGTAGCCGGTGATCACTTTTCCTTCCCTGGTTTTCTTTATGAAATTCTCAAGCCTCTTTTCGAATTCCTCAGGTCTCTTTCTCGCCGCTTCTATATATGCTATGCGTATCCTTTTGTAGGATTCCTTGAAAGACCCGTAGTTCTTCCATGCCTCAGCGTCCTTACGTATAGCGTCCAGTATATCTTCCGGATATACGAAGGGTGCGTTTATGACCTCTTCCACGGAAGGCCTCACCGAAGGATGTATCATCCCCTGCGAATCGAGCCACTTAAGTCTTTCTATATTGGGCTGGGAATATCCGCTGCCCCTGCGCCTTGGAGTGAACCGCCTTAAAAGATGGCTTTCGTCCAGAGTGCCTGTCCTTCCGTCTATCCATCCGAAACAGAGGGCTTCTTCCACCGCGTCATTGTATGAAACGCCTTCCTCCCCGGTGCTTTTCCCGGGAAAGACGAGCCATACTTCGGTTTCCGATCCGAAATGCCCTGAAAGCCACACTCTCCACTGAAAACGGTCCCGGCAGCTGAGTATTTCTTTTCTTTCTTCCATATCTGCCTGCTACCTGTGTATATACATCCTGGTCTTGCTTTCCTCTCCGTCTCCGTGGACCATGCAGAGGAACTCCCAACCGTAGCGTTCGTAAAAACCTGTATGGTCAGTGACAAGGTAAAGAGGCGATATGCCCCTGCTTCTCATGTCCTCTACGGCCATGTCCAGAAGCTTTCCCGCTATACCAAGGCATCTGTATTCCTCCTCCGTATATACCGCGCATACGTTGGGATACAGGTCTTTCCTGTCATGAAAATCGTTCTCTATTACGCCCAGACCTCCGGCGATATCCTCTCCTGCGAGGCACAGATACCAGCCGTACTCCGTATTCCCCTGAAGGTAATCGTCCATACACTCGAGGTACGCCTCCTCGGGCACTCCCCATTTGCTGCAGAACCACTCCGCCGCCTTTTCTTTAAGCTCAGGTCTTTCTCTCAGAGTTACGTATGTCCGTTTTGCGTTTCTTTTATCAAGTATCTCTTTCGCTCTCATAAGGACGGGTACCTCCCTGCTCGCGATGAGCCTTCCTATGGGAGTCTCCCGTCTTAGTTCGTACTCGCTCAATGCTTCTTCGCAGGTGAGCCTGAGAGTGGAAAGATGAAAATCTTCCGTTTCATCCTTCGTCAGATGCTTCTCTCCGAAGGAAACGGCCCTGCACAGGAAGTAGTTGTTTATATTGTGCCTGTGTATGAGGTTATAGAAGTCGCTGACGACTCCTATCCTGCATATGACTTCCGCCTCTGCTCCCAGCTCTTCTTTCAGTTCTCTTTTTACGGCGGCCTCCGGGGATTCGCCCTCTTCAGCGCCTCCGCCGGAAGTCTCTATGAGGGTCGCTTTTCCGAACTCGTCGTCGCGGAAGGCCCGGACAAAGTAAAAGAAGCCTTCGTCATCGAAGACGACGGCTCTCGCTATGACCCTGTCATGGTCCGTATATCCAAAGGGCCATTCCATATCCTTGAGTTCCAGAAAAAACTCTTCCATAGAATTCTGTCAGCGCTTTCCTCTGAAGCTGAGGCCGAATATGAATCCAGTAACGCCGCCTATGATGTGGGTGATCTGGGATATGCTGTCTATACCCGTTACGCCGTTTATTATCTCCTGCCCAAGGTAAAGCACCAGGACCAGTATGGCCGTAAGAGGTATCTCTCCCTGCCTTACGGATGTAAAGGAAGACAGCACTATGAGCATGAATACTATGCCCGAAGCACCCAGAAGACCTCCCATACCGAAGAGCATGTGGAAGGCTCCGGTGATGCCCGCCGTTATGAGGATGAAGGTGACCATCCTTCCGCTTCCGTACTTTTCCTCTATGCCGGGTCCCAGCAGGAGTATATACAGCATGTTCCCTATATAGTGGGAATAGCCCGAGTGACCTAAAACGTGGCAGAAGAGCCTGACGAAGGTCAGGGGATCCCTGAAACTTGCCGGGTAGACCATGAAGATGTTATTGGTGGTCCATCCTCCCGTGACCGGCCCAAGCAGCAGCGCTGCAAGGGACAGGAACGCGAATATGAGCGTTACCGGCGCATTGAAACTTATCACTATCTTTGGTTTTGACATTGTATATTCCTCTATTCTTTGAACTCTATGCCCTCGAGCATGAGCAATGCTTTTTTGTTTTCAAGGCCTCCGCCGTAGCCGGTGAGTTTCCCGTTTGCCCCCAGCACTCTGTGGCAGGGCACTATGATACATATGGGGTTGTTTCCCACGGCTCCGCCCACCGCCTGAGCAGACATCTTCGGGATGCCCCTCTTCGCAGCGATCTCCGAGGCTAGCTGTCCATAGGTGACCGACTCTCCGAAGGGTATCCTGAGCATCCTTTCAGTGACTTCGGCCCTCATATCCGAAAGCCCCGCAAATTCCATCTTGGGAAGGAAACCGGGATCTTTGCCGCCGAAATATATGTCGAGCCACTTTACGGTCTCCTCGAATACGGGCAGCAGCTTTTCTTCGCATTCTCCGGCGTATTTTTCCGTATCTTCCGAGCCCTCGAAGAGCAGAGCGCTTAAGTATTCCCCGCCGGACATCATGACCAGGTCCGAAAAGCCTTCCGGCGTTTTGTATCGGAATCTGTACATAGTCCGCTATCTCTCTATATATCCGCTTATGGGAGCGGTATACATATCGTCAGTGATGCTCTGATATCTGTCTCCCGTATAGTCGTCGGTGAAACCGTTGTACGCTTTGTACACTTCCCCGGTCTGGGTATCGTAGACCCTTTCATAGCCCAGGGTCGCATCGCTATGTTTCTGGCTTATGATATCGTAGGAATTGTTTCTCTTTTCCCAGGAATCCATGATCATATCCGATATGGAATCGTAGACCTTCTGATTCGCCTGTATTGTCGATACCAGCTGGGACTCTTCAGCGTTGAATCCGCTCATAAATGCATTGCTGAACTGCAGAGTCCCGAGGCAGTGGTCCAGTACGCCCTGCCAGTTGTTGAATTCGTCGTCCGGAGCGGTCATAAGGACTATGTGGTATACGTTGAGAGGCCAGACGTCTACCTGCGCGCTGTATAGGTCCCATATATTCTCGCTTATGTAGTAACTGCCCACGTCGGTGACCGCCGCCGTAAACAAACCCTGGACCGTTTCTCCGTCCCCGTTGGTGAAAGAAGCTCTTAAGATGTCTCCCCCGAGCATGCTCCGCCCCAGGTTTTCTATGACTTCAAAATCATAAAAGTATGGAAAGTATTCCATCTTTAGTTCGGAATCGTTGCTGAATCCGGCGTTCCCGGTCCATACCTTGTAGAACTGCTCTGTAGTCTGGGGATCTATGGGCGTGAGCTTTGCGAAGGTAGTGTCGGGATAGTAGCCTGCCCACGTACTTCTTGCCTTTTCGCTCTTTAGGAAACCTTCCTGTTTAAGTCCGAAAAGGAGCATATAGTCGGGATCTTCAGGATCGAAGACCTTGAAGGAATAGTGTATATAGTCCGCAGGGGCTACCGTCACCTGCCAGCCTTTTGGTATATCCAGGCTTATGAGCCCGTTGTCGTATTTTTCATAGGTAACGCTGCTTGCAGCGCTTTTCGTGATCTTTACTTTTTCTCCTCCGCATGACGCAAGGCAGAGAACCAGGACCAAAACCATGATCAGTGCAAATACTTTCTTACCCATTTCCATATATCCTTTCTTCCGGACGCATACAGATGCATCTCTTCTGATGCACATTTCTCTATCTTTGATTATACCTTTTGCAAGGCAAAAACAAAAGACAGGAACTTCTTTACGAAGTTCCTGCCTTATTGCTTTTATCCTGGTTTAGGCTTCTGCCTCTTTCTCTTCTTCCTTTTCCTGCTTTTTGTTGCTTGTAAGGAATGCGAGTACGAGTCCTGCGAGCAGGATCACGAGCATAAGCAGAGTCCACTTATCGACCATGGTCATCGGGAGTCTCATATCCTCTGTGAGGATGAATGTGATCACCGATGCGACTGCCGGGATGATACCGAAGAACTTGGATTTTCTTCTCTTGTTCTTCTTTTCATCCTCATCGTCTTCTTCAGCGTTCTTCTGAACGTTCTGGTCTTCTTCCGTATCATCATCTTCTTCCTTCTTCTTCTTGAAGTAGGTGATGATCATTCCCAGCGCCGTTATGACTGTGGCGATGGATGAGAGGAGGTTGACCAGAGCCCATGCGGCTCCGCTCGTAAGAGGCGGTTCCGGATCGATGAGCACTGTTACTTCAGGTTCCCACTGAGCTACGTAGGTAACGTCTCCGGTTACCGTGTCCGCTACTACAGGCGACCATCCGGTGAACTTGTAGCCTTCTCTTACAGGATCGCTGATCCTCGGAGTTTCAACTCCGTTTGCAATATCTGCGAAGACTGTCTGCTCACTGGTCGTGGTGCCGCCGCCCAGGTCATAGGTGACTGTATACCTTACTTCAGCCGGCGTCGGGGTAGGTGTCGGCGTAGGTGTCGGAGTGGGAGTTTCTGTAGTGGTTTCTCTAACAGGAGTCCACTGTGCTTCATAGGTAGCGTTTCCGGTTACCGTGTCTGCTACTACGGGTGTCCATCCGCTGAAGGTATATCCTTCTCTTGTGGGCGCATCTATGGTAGGTGTCTCTGTACCGCTCTCAAGACCGGTAAAGACCATCGAGTCGGTAGCTGTCGGATCGCTGGTAGTCGTGCCGCCTGCGAGTACGTAGGTTACGGTGTATGTGGTCACCGGCGGTTCCGGATCGACCGGATCGTCAGGATCATCTTCCTTCGCGACCAGTATCATGAGTATATTGTCTTTAATCTGTATATCATAGTTTGCCGGATGGAATTGTCCTATTCCGGGAGTTTTTACCGTATCTTCCCATACGATCGGATCGAGTGTTCCGGGCCATTCAACTTCACCGGGCCACGGATGCTCCACTTCTTCTCCTCCTCCGAGAGTATCTACCGGTTTGCCTGCCCGCAGTACCATCTCAGGTATACGCTCCGCTCTCTCTTCGCGAACTTTTTCGACCTCATATTCGGCGACTTTCTTTTCGTCTACAGGCGGATTGATAATGATCTCTCCATCATCGATATGAGCCGGCGTAGGAACAAGATCCTCGACAGGAGGATACAGTTCGTAATCGCATGCTACGTGGATCGGATATCCTTCCTCTATCGGTTCCTCACCGGGTTCACGCCAGATGGATACGAATCCGTTCATCAGGAATTCGGAACCCAGGAGTCCTTCTACTGTATATGTCAGTTCCGGATCTTCGGTGAGGTACCACTTTTCCTTGTAGTCGGCAGAGATCTTGAGCGGGATAGGCTTGATATACAGATATCCTTCTTCCTCGCAAGGCTTTACCGTATAGTTTTTGTTCTTTTCAGAAACGACCACTACTTCCGGCTGCGGTACTTCTATATATTCATACTCGCGTTCCTCTAACTGAACTCGCTCGATCTTGGCTTCTTCGTAGACGGTATCGTAAAGAGCAACTTTCTTCAGAGTATCAGATATTCCTCTTTCGCCGCCTTGTCCGCCGCTGTTTCCGCCGGAAGTCCTGATCTTGAGTATGTACTTATATCCGCCGAGTTTATTAAGATTGTTGGGATCCTCGGGGTCTCTCTTAACGTATTCTCCCGGTTCACGGGTGAGTGTTACATAGTCGAAGATGTTGACTTCATCGCCGTTAAGAGTTCCTTCGTAACTGATCCATGTGGATTTGTCGGGATCCGGATCTCCGTAGAACTTTTCTGTGTTGATAAGCTTTACTGTAAGTTCTGCCGGCTTTATCGTGAGCTTGCAGATCGGATTTTTGAAACCGAGTGCTTCAATGAAGTCCATATCCCACACATTCTTACGGTCGGAATCCACGCATTTAGCTGAAACGAGAGCGGCCTTCAAAGTTCCGCCTTGCAGCAGGTATTCACCGACGTCCTTGCCGCTGACTTTGAGTTTATCAAGGTCTATGGTTAGTATGAAATCGTTGAAATATGCTCCGTCGCTATTGGCGCCACCTGTTTTATTTGTCAGAACTACCTGAACCTGGCCGCTTGTTTTTCCGCTGATCTCGGGCGTGTATGTCTGAGTCTCACCGTTGTATATTACTTCGGCAGATTCCGCAGGAAGTTCGAGATATATGGTTTCCCAAAAGCCCTTTATGAGGAGGAATTTTATCGTCTTGTCTCCTGCTACCCTGAAAGTGGGGGTATAGTCAGGATTCTTGCTGCTGAACTTACTATCATCCAGTAGGAGGGTCCTCGGTGTAACATTCCCTTGAGGAACATCACTTCCTTCAAGATAATCCACCCCGTCGTACGCGATATCATCCTTTGTGAACGGGTATTCTTCGATAACATTACCGGAGATCTCTATCGAGTAAGAAGCGCGATGATTCTTTCCGTCCCACTCAAATACCTTCTTTTCGGGTGTGATTAAAACAATGATAGGTATAGGCGTGATCGAGACATGCGCTGTACCATTGCCAGCCATGATGTACATACAAGCGTCTGATACGTCACGTCCGTCTTCGTCCTTTACTATTAACTTTTTATTTTTAAGTGTTACTTCATATTCACCGGCATGTATCGGAGCGTCTTCCGATGTCACATCACCGCATACGTATTCAAATACCGGTTCGATCGTGTAGGTCTTGCCACCGACTGCTATGCTCGTCACGTTCGTTGCATTAGCAGTATTAATGGTAGCGGGATGATGCTTTCCGTCAAACGGTCCTGTCCATCCCTGGATCGTGAGATCATCGAGATCTATAGCCGTTTCGATTATCGTAAGTTCTCCGTCGTTTACCGTAAAGCTTGCGTCAAAGTTCTTATCGGTATTCTTAAACAGATCAGCGCTGAGCCCCATGGGATAAACGTCGACTTCCGTTTTATTAAGCGTATAATCGTCGGGGTTCGGGCCTTCGACCTGTTTTACATCGTACAGATCATCGTCTGCCTCAAGAGTCCATCCGCTCAGGGTGTAAGTCCTTCCGCTGTAATATAACTCGACCTTCTTTGCTCCGTTGACCGTCACTGTTACAGGACGGGCGTTTACCGTCAGAGTACCGTTTTCTATCTGTGCTTCATCGATCCTGTAGTTAGACCAGCGCGACATCGACATCGGCTTTTCTGAACGCAGCTTGATGGTATATTCGCCTACCGAGATCGGTTTTGTTGCATTTTCGATCTCGAGTGTGCATTCGGGGCCTTCATCATCCCCGACAAGGCCGACAAAATGCGCTGTGAGTTCGGGAATTTCTTCACCATAAGTCATTTCCTTATCATCGATGACAAGGGCGACCAACTTCGAGTTGATACGAAGTTCCGGTCCGTTCTCGACAGTATATTGCACATTGGTGGTCTGATCGTTGGCGTTGAGGTAGTAATACCACTCATCATAGTGATATGACCTAGAGTCAGTACCTTTGAAAACGAGTTGCTTCCTTAATGTGATCTTGCTGGTATCGTAACCGTCTTCGCTCGTGAATGTGACAGCAGGCCTATCCTGGACCACGCCGTCGATAGTCACTGTGAGATCGGTGTCTACGATCATAGTATGCTCTTTGCCGTCATACTCCAGTTCGAAGCTGTTGCCGATGGCATTCACTGTGACTTCGGGCTGAGCAATATACAGACCCGAATCATCTTCGCTGTCGAAAACGAATTTAACGTCATAGTTATTGTTGACGTTCTTGAATGCGTCTCTGTTGAGTTCTGCAGTATAGATACCGAGAGCCTTACCCTTAATCATCTCAACTGCGGGTGCTTCCATATCCTCTTTAGGATCGTACTCGGCCCCAGTCTTGGAGAGATTGATTATGTCTCCAATAGCATACGTCGGTACGCTTATCTCTCCGCCTGTATATTCCCTGCGCTCGTGGGTGACCTGGATATTCACTTCCACAGATGCGGGCAGGATCTCGACTGTTTCGTTATGAACGATGAAATTGACTTTGTCGAATACGTTGCCATTATACCTGAACATAGATGCATTCATGTCAGTGGAGAACGTTCCCACATCGGTAAGTCCGACTGTGTACGCCGGTCCGATGAACTCCACTTCGTTAGGATACTTCTCTTTGTCGAGATACTTCGCGAACGCTTCGTTCTTAGTATCGAAAGCTAACTTGTCGGCATTTATGGTAAGCGTATGCTCGAGTCCGTCATAGACGTACTCGTCTTTCTCGTCATCGCTGAAATCGAAGAACACTTCAACGTCGGCCTCATCGTATCCGTTATAGAACTCAAGGGTGCCGTAGACATAAGTCACTTCATAGTTTTCTTCGACATGTCTCACGTTGCCGTTGAATGCTTTGGGATAAGTTCCGAGGTCATACTTGAAGACATTATCGAAAGTGAACTTTCCGTCTCTGATGTCCTGTCCAGTAACAGTGGTGTATTCAGAATCACCTGCCAGGTACTGATTATCGCTGGCTACGAGTCCTCTTCCTTCGGATTCGCTTTCGATCTCGTAATTGCGATACGTGAATGAGAAAGTATCAAGCTGGTCGCCGTAATACGGCGCTCTTTTGCTTCCGGACGTGATGGTCAGGGGTCTCTTTGCGATCGTCAAAGTAGCAGCTTCGCCGGCCTTGAACGTAACGTCATAATTCGTGTTTATGTTACTTAATTCACCTATATGCTCTGCAGGATCATATGATTGAGTTTCCCACGTATTTGTAATTAATCTCCACTTTGTAGAAGCCGAGTTATGAATGTCGTTATTTACATCATAAGCAGGATCGCTTGCGATTCTTTCGACCGTAATTCCTTTACCTGTTCCATCGTATACTACAGTCCCGCCTGTTGCGGAAAGCGTAACGGTGATCGGTTTCGGGTTTATTGTCAGCACGATCGCGCCTTTACCATCGTCTATCTTGTAGCCGTCTGCTTTGCCGCTGATCACTGCGCGTGCGTATACGCCGTACTCGCCTGCGTTCGTTCCGGACAGTATGTCCTTGTCGGGATTGATCTCTGCCCATGTTTTTCCGTCATAGGAGATCTCTACGGGCGAGACCGTAAGTCCTTCGGGAAGGCTATCGATCTTTACTTCGTCCTTTCCGTCAAGGTAATAGAACTCGACGGAATACGTATAGGGAGTTATGGCGACTCTCTGTTCCTCGCCGTTGTACTCTCTCTGTATATCTCCTACTACGTTCGCCCATATGATGCGAACAAGCTGTTCGGGATCTTCCTTGGTCTCAGTTTCCTTTTCCTCTTTGTCCTCTATTTCTTTCTGTTCGAGAACAGGAACAAGGGCCCCGTCAAGGACCACCTTTTCCTCGGCTTTTTCGGCTTTCTTTTCCAAAGGCTTGACCGCTTCATCGGAGAGTTTCTTCTCCTCCTCGGCATCAGCCTCTGCAAGCTCTTCAACCTCTTCAAGGGCGGGCTCTTCCTTTTCTTCCTCCGCAGCGTTTACGATCTCTTCGATAGCTGCGGGTTCCGAAACATCCGTTTCATCTGCATAGACCGCCACCGGAACGAAGTGGGAGATCATCAGAGAAAAAACGAGGCTGAGCACAACCACTCTTTGTTTCAGTTTTTTCATCTTTTTCAATCCTTTCTGAACTGAAATTTACGATAACTTATATATATGTTAATTTTATTATCGACGAGATATGACACAAAAAGCGTCTTTTTTGTCCTTTTTTTGGTATTTCACCGCGTGAATTATACAAAACTTGCATAATATAATCAACAATTTTTTGTCTTTTGTTCCGTTATTTCACATTTTTTTCACCATTTTTTGTCTGTATCTCCAAAAAAGTTTCTGTTTCTCTCCGTTTTATCTAAAACACAGTAAGAATACTCCCGCCTCTACAGGCGGCGAGATGAATTGCTGTAGCAAATTGACAAACGAACATTTGTTTGCTATAATGTGTACAAACGTACCGTGGGGAGCACGGGAACTTACGCCTGTGGAGACCGTGTAAGACGATACCGTTTGAAAGAACAGTATCGCAGTGGTCTTTGAAGCAGGAATCCCCCGCTTCATAGCCGTTTAGGCTTAAGCGGTGGGAGCTTCAAGCACAAAAAAGCAGAGACAGTGATTTTGCCTCTGCTTTTGACATGTTTTGAACGACTTTTTCCGCTACTTTTCTGTGCCGAAAAGCTCCGCCGCTTTGAGGGCGAAACGCTCTCCGAAAACGGTGAAATTCTCTCTGTAATACTCCAGGGAATTGTGCTTTTCCTTGTTGCCGTTAACCCCCACGGGACCGGTGTGAATTATTGGTTCTCCCTGGGAACTGCCGCCTGAATAGCAGAGCATGCCGAAGCACAGCTCCGCGGTCAGTATGGTCTGTATGACCAGTTCTCCCCCGCCGTGGGTATACTGGACCGTCGAAAAAGCTCCTCCGAGCTTTCCCGCCATACCCATTCCGCCGGCCTTCATGAGCCAATCCCTCATTTTCGGCGTTACCGATGCCACGTAGGACGGGCTCCCTATAACGACGCCTGAAGCATCTCTGATATATTCCTTATCGGCGGAATCGATGAAAAAGCACTCGGCTTCGGCTCCGGCCTTTCTCATCCCTTCGGCTATCCACTCGGCTGCCTGCCTTGTATTTCCCGTAACGGAATCATATATAACCGCAAGTTTCATGAATGCCTCCTATTCTCCTGCTATGGCAACTTCCTCAAATAGTATGCTGGGCGCCGTCACCGTGGAAAGCCCCCACTCAAGATCGTTTCCGACCTTTCTTACCTTTTTCATCATTTCCAGGAAGTTGCCGGCCATGGTGATCAAGGTCACGCTTTCCGCCCTTTTGCCGCCTTCTACCCTGTAGCCTGCGCACTGGAGCGAGAAGTTGCCCGTAACGTGATCTATGCCTGCGTGGAGGCCTGCGACGTCATCTATGACCAGCCCTTCACCCATTTCGGCCATGAGCTCTTCCAGGCTCTTTTCTCCCGGCGCGATATATAGGTTCAGGGGGGCTACTCCTACGCTGGAGGCATAGCCTGATTTGAAACCGTTTCCCGTGCTCACCGTTCCCATTTTGGCCGCCGTCTTGGAGTTGTGAAGGGCAGTTGCGAAGACCCCTTCCCTTACCACTTCTTTTCTATGGGTGGGGCAGCCTTCGTCGTCGTAGTTGTCTGTAAGATAGGAATCGGGGCATCTGGGATCGTCGACCACCGTGATCTTTCCGCTGAAGATCTCCATATCCAGTTTGTCTCTTAAGGGCGATATCCCCTTGCTTATGAGGTCTCCACTGAAGAGATAGCTGAATGCTCCCAGAAGATCGCTCATGGCTTCCCTGTCTATGATTACAGGGTAATTGCCGCTTTTAAGAGACGACGCTCCCAGCTTCTTGAGAGCTTTCTCGCACAATTTCTTTACGAAGCTTTCCCTGTCGAAACCGGATATCCTTTCCACCGCTTTGTAATCGTAGGAATCCTTTATTTCTTCTTTTTCCATGACGGCGCATTCCGCCATGACCAGGTGTATCCTGCTCTTATCCTTTACGGACAGACCCTTGGAGTTGACTATCTCTCTTTTCGAGACTATCTCCTCCCACTCCACTTCGTTCACTGAGATGACCCTTTCGTCATAGGCGAGTATCCGCTTCTCTATGTCCGAAAGGAGTTCCTTTACTTCGCCTGCGGAGGGAACTTCGAACTTACGGGTATCCGTGTATTCGTCCGTCTTTTCCGGCTCTCTTATGAAGACCTTGTCTTCAGACGTTACAGCCAGAGCCTGCTCCTTCATTAGAGACAGTACCCTGTCCATCTGCTCGTCTGAATCGTCTTCGGTAGCGTAGTTGGCGAGCCTTCCCCCGTAGATACCGCGGAGGGCTGTGCCCGACACATGGGACGTCACGAAGGTATCGAGAGCGCCTTTGTACCAGCTGTATTTCTTTTCTTCCTCCACGTCCTGATATATCTCAAAACTATCGTAGCCCTCTTCAAGAGCTTTCCTTATCCAAGCTTCCCTATTCATTTGCAGTACCTCCTACGGTTATCGAGGATACGAGTATGGCCGGCTGGCCCACGTCTGTGGGTATGGATCCGCTGATGCTTCCGCACATGCCCTGACCCCTCGAAAGGTTATCGGATACCTTGGTTATGTTCAGGCGTATATCCCTTCCGTTTCCTATGAGCGCGGCTCCCCTGACAGGATACGCTATCTTTCCGTCGATGATCATATATCCTTCGCTTACGGCAAAGTTGAATTCGCCGGTCTGGGGATTTACGGATCCTCCGCCCATCTTCTTTGCGTAAAGACCTTTTTCTATACCCTCGAAAAGGCTTTCGAAGGAGTCCTTTCCCGGAAGAATGAAGGTGTTGCTCATGCGGGATGTGGGCTCGTACTGATAGGACTGGCGTCTCCCGCTTCCAGTGGACTCCATCCCCATGCGCCTTCCGTTTAGACGGTCTATCATATACGTGGTCAGTATGCCGTCTTTTATGAGCTCTCTTCTCTGCTGGAAGTTGCCTTCGTCGTCTATGTTCTGGCTGCCCCAGGCTCCGGCTATGGTACCGTCATCCACGGCGCTGACGCACTCGTTTGCTATTCTCTGGCCAAGCTTGCCGGCAAAGACGCTGGCGTCCTTTGCCACCCCCGTAGCCTCCAGAGCGTGCCCGCAGGCTTCGTGGAAGATGACCCCGCCGAAACCGTTGTCGATGATGACCGGCATCTTTCCGCTGGGGCAGTCCTTTGCGGACAGGTTCACTATGGCCTCTCTCGCTGCTTCCCGTCCAACGTCTTCGGGGCTTATCTCATCGTAGAATTCAAGGCCCTTTCCGGCTCCCGGAGAATCGCTTCCGCTCTGCATATTGTCACCTTCAAGGGCGAAGGCGCTGACCATGATTCGGGTCCTGACTCTCGTGTCTCCTATGAGCCTTCCTTCGCTGTTCGATACCTGTACCTGCTGCTTTACGTTGAGAAGGTTGGCCTGGACTTTCACAATCCTCTCGTCTGCTTCCTTCGCAGCGTCCGTAGCCCTTAGGAGAAGCTTTGCTTTTTCGCCAAGGCTCACTGTTTCGAAATCCACCTTTACCGGATTGTTGTTTTCATACTTCACCTCGCTGAGCTCTATTTCAGCGTCTTTTTCGGCTCTTCCTATGGTATCTACCAGATCCGAAATGAGGGGAAGCAGAGCCTCTTCCGTATTCTCGTTGCTGTATGCGTAGACCGTCGAAGTTCCCTTGTACAGGCGTATGCCCACGCCGTTTATGGCAGTATTATTGACTTCCTCGAGCTTGCCGTTCAAGGTCCTGATGAGCTCGCTGCTTTCCTTTTGCTCGTAGATTTCTGCAAAGTCGGCCTCCGACGCCATGCAGAGCTTCAGATATTTTTCAAGCTGTTTTTTCTCTAACATGTCTCCTCCCTGTGAAACCTCACACGACTGAAGTCGCGTGCTTCCTATGCCGTCATTGATATGACGGTTGTCCTTTAGGGACATCGGACTGCCTCTCCACTGATACAGTCATCACTCAGATAACTTAGACTGCGTT
>JAFRIQ010000020.1 GCA_017432725.1 Bacillota bacterium | reverse complement strand
TTTGGTGCCGAGAGCCGGACTTGAACCGGCACGAATTTTACTTCGGAGGATTTTAAGTCCTCTGCGTCTGCCTATTCCGCCATCCCGGCATCCCAGAAAAGATCGGGCGAAGCAATTATGCTTCGCCCGCATGGCTCCGGAGGTCGGACTTGAACCGACGACCTCATGATTAACAGTCACGCGCTGCCACCAGCTGAGCTACTCCGGAATATCATGCCGCGACTCGCGACTTGATTAGTTTATATCTAATGATATGATTTGTCAATCATTAAATGTTCTTAAAAAAGGAAACCTTCAGGCAATGGGCTTTCACCACATTGCGAGAAGGTTCTAATGAAGTCAACCAAAAGCATAATAACACAATTGTACAGATTTGCAAATACTTTTATTTACATTTTATAACTTTTTTCTTTTTATCCGATATATATTTTTTTCCATATAGCAAATCCCGTCTATTTGTGTTATACTTGTGCAGTTTTTATACATAATTGCTTTTGAATATAGAAAAATTTTAAGAAAAATACTATGAGTGATATAAAAGTAAAAACTCCATGGGAGAAAAGCATGGGCGATATACCCATGCACATAGACTATTATGAAGGTTCTATGTATGAGGCTGTAGAAAAAGTCGCTAAGATATTTCCAAGATATACAGCCATAGATTTTATGGGAAAATCCACATCATATGCAGAACTTATCTCAAACATCAACAACTGCGCAAAGTCTCTAAAAACTTTAGGCGTTCGCGAAGGAGACATAGTTACCATCGCCATGCCTAACTGTCCTCAGGCTATATATATGTTCTATGCAGTGAACCTTATCGGCGGCATTGCAAATATGGTCCATCCCCTTTCTGCAGAAAATGAGATCGAATTCTTCCTCAACGAAGCCGGCAGCACCGTTGCCATCACTCTCGATCAGTTTTATCACAAATTCGAACATATCAGATACAATACGAAGCTCGTCAATATAATCATCGCAAGTATTAAAGATGCTCTTTCTCCCCATATCCGTGCAGGATATATGATCACAGAAGGAAGAAAGATAGCAAAGATACCTTACGATGCCCCGGTCATATACTGGAAAGACTTCATGAAGCTCGGAAAATTCTGCTCGTATAACTATAAAGTGAAAAGGACTGGCGAGGATCCTGCTGTGATCCTCTATTCCGGAGGAACGACAGGAACTACCAAGGGCATAGTGCTCACAAATAAGAATTTCAATTCTGCAGGACAGCAGATAATGGCTACAAACCAGATGTTCAGACCGGGAGACAGAATGCTTGCAGCGATGCCTATTTTCCACGGTTTCGGCCTCAATGTTTGTATACACTCTATGCTTTCACAGGGCGGACGAAGCATACTCGTACCCAGATTCACAGCAAAGTCATTTGCGAAACTGATAGTCAAATATAACTGCAACTTTATTGCCGGTGTTCCGACTCTCTATGAAGCTATACTCAACGTTGATGCTCTTAGGAATGCCAATTTAAGCTGTCTTAAGGGAATATTCAGCGGCGGAGATACCCTTTCTATCGAGCTTAAGAAGCGTTTCGATACCTTCCTTGAAGATCATCACTGCGCAGTGCATATCAGAGAAGGATACGGAGCAACTGAAAGCGTTTCGGCCTGCTGCCTTACTCCGCCTCATATTTATAAAGCCGGAAGCATAGGCATACCCTTCCCTGATACCTACTTCAAGATAGTTAAACCTAATACCGATGAAGAACTTCCTTACGGTGAAGAAGGCGAGATACTTATAGCCGGTCCGACTGTAATGAAGGAATATCTCAATTCGCCCGCAGAAACGGCGAAGACTCTGAGAAAGCATGCCGACGGTCTTACCTGGCTCTATACCGGTGACCTGGGAGTAATGGATGAAGACGGATTCATCTACTTCAAAGGCAGAGCAAAGAGGATGATAGTCAGTTCAGGCTACAACGTATATCCCGCACAGATAGAAGGAATACTCGATGCCCACGAATACATACAGAGAAGCTGCGTGATAGGTGTTCCCGATCCATATAAAATGCAGAAGGTAAAAGCTTTCATAGTTCTGAATCCGGGCGTACCTGCCAACAGTCAGACAAAAGAAACCATACTCAAATATTGCAGCAAGAACATAGCTAAATATGCTATGCCCAAAGAGATCGAATTCAGAGAAGAACTTCCTGTAACTAACATAGGAAAGATCGCCTACAGAAAATTAGAGGAAGAAGAAAAGAATAAGTAACTAAAAAATCCCGCTTCGGCGGGATTTTAAAATTTGAACAATATGCCTGCTGCAGCTGATAGAGCTATGAGCACTATGGGGTGCAGTTTTTTAAATTTGAGACTGATTATAACTATCACGGCTGCCAGTATCCATGCCTTCAGTATGAATATCTGCGGTATAGTCTCTATTCCCGAGTATGCGCTGAGATCCACCATAGCAATCTTTACAACGTTAAGACCTGCAGCCGTTATCATGGCAATAGACGCAGGTCTCAAACCAAGAAACGCCCTGTTCACGTACTTATTGTCACGGAATCTTTCCAGAAATTTCGCTACTATAAGAATGATGATTATAGAAGGCGCGGCAAGGCCCAAAGTAGCGCAAACGCCTCCCGCTATGCCTGCAGTCTTGTATCCTGCAAAAGTAGCCATATTGATCCCTATAGCCCCCGGCGTGGATTCCGATACCGCTATCATATCCGCAACGTCTGCCGCAGAGAACCAGCCTGTTTTGCTGCCCATCTCATAAAGGAAAGGCAGCGTTGCAAGTCCGCCGCCAACGGCGAACAGACCTGTTTTGAAGAATTCAAAGAAGAGCCTAAGATATATCATTTCCCGCCCTCCTTTTCTCTGCAAAACAATATTCCGAAAATGCCGGCGCAAAGCACGAGGACTGCTGCAGGGATCGATACCGGGAGTACTTTTGAGAACAGGTTGAGGACCAGTATAACGATATATAGTATCAGCGACTTTATATCCACCACCGACTTCTTCCACAGTTTCAGTATTGCCTGGAAAATGAGGACGCAGACGCAGACACGTATACCCGCAAATGCATGCTGCACGGCAGCTATGGAAGCAAAATTCTGCAGGAATACAGAGATTATTATGATAATAAGAAACGGAGCGCTTATGAAGCCCATAGTCGCAGCCAGAGCGCCGGGAATTCCTGCAAGACGGTTACCGATGAACGTGGAAACGTTCATAGCTATTGGTCCCGGAGTACACTGGCCGATAGCATAATAGTCTGTGAGTTCCTCCTCCGAGATCCAGGCTCTCTTCTCTGTCAGCTCACGCTGAAGCAGAGGGAGCATGGCATAACCTCCCCCGAAGTTGATACATCCTATACATAAAAAACACCAGTAAAGATCTAAAATACTTTTCATATTATTTCTAGCTTTCAAACGCTTAATTACTCTACCACTGATCTGATGAAAAATCTATATTTCTGATCATGGTATGCTCTGCGGTTTCAGCAATTCATACAGTTCCTGTGTTCTCAACGGATCGTCTGTACCGAACAGATAGGCTTTTCTGTTATCTGTAAGTACCAGTATGTAAGGTGTCTTGCCCGGATTCAGGCACACCTGCATGGGAGGATAGTCCTTTGCGCTGAAATTTCCCTTAAGTATTTTATCCGTAGCTGTGCCCCACGTTCTTGAAAGTTCTTCAGGATATTCATCTATCAAACTGACCTCTGCAACGTGTTCCAGATCTACTCTGTAATCGCTTCTGCCGCAGCTGACAGTAACGTGGTTCTCTTCCTGGACGAATACCACTTTCGATTCTATGCTCCAGTCCAGAAGGAAAGGAAAAGCAGGCATAAGCACCATGATTATGATAGTAAAGATGCACATGATCTTACCGAAGGGTCTTGCAACGTTGATCGTGGATCCTATGCCAACCCTTCCGTTGACAAAGCTGTGGGAATCCCTTGGGTTGTAATAGAACATCCCCCATACCCAATGCTCGTCATCGTCTATGTACTCGCTGGCACCGCTGTTCCTAGTAAGTTCTTCCTGCGCTTTTCTGATCTTGAATTCCGGTGATGCAACTACTATCAAAGTGTATATCGAATATATTATGGTGATCCAGAAGTAGAGTTTACCGTGATTCTTCAAAAGCAGCGTCCCTAGGGAGAAGATCGCCGTAGCGTAAGCTATCTTCACCCAGATCCTGCCCCAGTAACTTCTTCTGATCTGGGTCAGCGCCTGTGTGATCTCCACGTTATCGTCTATGGATTCGGATTTGGTCCTGAAAGCGTAACGGTAAACGAGATAGAACATGATCTGGGTAAGGGCGAATATCAGTATCAAAGGCCACAGATCCGAGGATATGGCCATAGGCACGAGAGTTATAAGTAACGCGCCTGCGAATACCCACGGCGACAGCCACCTCGGAGTAGATATATTTGAAATATTCACCGTCACCTTTTCAGTCTGAACGTTATCTGAAGTTTTTTTGTTCCATCCGCGCTCAGCTTTTAGTTCCCTGAGCTTTTTGTTGTATCTGATGAACGGTAACTGTGTAAACACGATGAGAGCATCCAGCCAAAGCATCCAGGCAAAAAGAAGCCAGTTATAGCTTTTCGGGAACCAGCACGGTATCACGGCAAGCCCCAGTATGATGCATATGATCCCTGTCTCCTTGACGTATTTCTTAAGAAGCGCCTGTACCTCGGGATCTTCCCTAGCTTCCTGAGGAAGCGTTACTCCGATGGATATATTTTTTTTGAATTTTGCTTCATTCCTCTGTACCACGAAAAGGAACGGAAGAAGCCATATAATACTGGCCCATAAAAATATCTTCATCAACATTATTCTTCCTCCCTGTACAGTCTCCTGCACAAATCTACTATCTGTTCCTCACCCATTCCTGACAGTCTGAGTTCTGAAATACACAGATCGAGGCGATTTACGGTATCTTTCGATACCTTGATCTCCTTGTCCCCGGCGGATACCACCGCCCCGCCTCTTCTTTCGGTGGAAATGTACCCTTCCTGCTTCATAAGCTGATAAGCCTTGCTGATCGTCATGGCGTTGACGCCGCTTTCATCGGAAAGAGCCCTTACGGTGGGAAGATGATCCCCCGGTTTGAGCACTCCTTTTGAAATTGCTATGACTACCTGGTTTCTCAGCTGAAGATACAAAGGTACGTCGCTTTGAAAATCAAAAGTTATATACATATATCATCTGCGATCCGGCACCCGGACCACTCCTTTCATACAATATTTAAATTCTCTTTGTATTATGCATATTAATACAATTATCACTTCTTGTCAACACTCCCTTTTGCATCCATTCTTTTATACCTCTTTGCATATATTTCGTGTTTGTAATGGCCCGTATTTGTAGTATAATTAAGGGAAATGAGGGAGTAGCAGACGTCTTCATATGAAGACGCAGCAAGTTCAACAATCCCGGTATACTACCTGGCTTGCTCTAATTTGCGAGACTCATGCACTTTTTGCAGCGCATGTCCCCTCACCAGGTACAGGCTTGCAAAGCAGCCTGTTTTTTTGTACAGGCTAATAATATACATGGAGGAAATACCAATTGAATTTCTATTCAGAGGAAGCCCAACAGGTCCTGAAGGACGTAAAATCATCATCCGTTAACGGACTCAGTTCCCAGGAAGCCGAAAAAAGGCTCAAAGAAAACGGGAAAAACAAATTAAAAGAAGCCCACAAGGACAGTCTGTTCAAGAAGTTCATAAAGACTCTTGCAGATCCGATGATCATCATGCTCATCGTTGCAGCCGCAATACAGGCAGTAGTCACCGTTCTGGAAACAGGCGGAAGCTTCACGATCAAGGACTTTGCCGACGTGATAGTCATACTTGCCGTTGTTATCATCAATACGTTCCTGAGCCTTCTGCAGGAAAACAAAGCGGAAGCTGCAATGGACGCGCTTCTGGAGATGACCGCAGCTACATCAAAAGTACTGCGCGACGGAAAGATGGTCGTTCTCAAGAGCGAAGACGTGGTAGTCGGAGACATACTTCTCCTCGAAGCCGGAGACGCAGTGCCGGCCGACTGCAGAGTGCTTGAATCCTACAGCATGAAAGCTGAGGAATCCGCTCTTACCGGAGAATCTCTCCCCGTTACAAAGATAGTGAACGCTTTGATGGGCGCTAAAGACGGAAACGTGCCCCTCGGTGACAGAAAGAACATGATCTACAGCGGATCTACCATAGTCTATGGAAGAGGCAAAGCCGTGGTAGTCGCCACAGGTATGGATACTGAAATGGGAAAGATCGCGGAAGCTTTGAGCAAAGCCGAAAACGAGCAGACCCCTCTTCAGAAAAAGCTTGCCGAACTTTCACTGTTCCTTACAAAACTGGTGCTCATTATCTGCGCAGTAGTTTTCGCAGTCGGTATCATACAGGGAATATTCTTCAGCGGCCAGCCGTTCTCCTGGTCTATGCTCGGTGATACGGCTCTCAATACATTCATTGCGGCAATTGCTCTTGCCGTAGCAGCCATACCTGAAGGACTTCCCGCGGTAGTGACCATAGTCCTTTCTATAGGCGTTACAGCCATGTCCAAAAGACAGGCCCTCATCAGAAAACTCACCGCTGTAGAGACTCTCGGATGCACTCAGATAATTTGTTCTGATAAGACCGGTACTCTCACGCAGAACAAGATGACCGTCGTAGAGCACTATACAAACGATGAAAAGCTCCTCGCATACGCCATGGCTCTGTGCTCAGACGCAACCATAAACGAAGGCGAAGAATTCTCTACCGGCGAACCTACCGAAGCCGCCCTTGTCAACTATGCCAACAAGATCGGTTTCCCGCGTTACAAACTCATCGAAGAACAGCCCAGAGTCGGAGAAGCTCCTTTCGATTCTCTGAGAAAGATGATGTCTACCGTTCACAGAGTCGGCAATGACTTCATACAGTACACAAAGGGCGCCCCGGACGTAGTCATAAAGCTTTGCTCCGCTTATCTCGATGAAGACGGTAAAGTCATCCCGATGACGGATAAAATCAGAAAAGACGTACTGAATCAGGTCAAACAATACTCAGACAGAGCTCTGAGAGTACTTTCCGCGGCATACAGAGAATATGACCAGATGCCGCCTTCCTGCGAAGCAGAAGATCTCGAACAGGATATGGTCTTCATAGGACTGACGGGAATGATAGATCCCTGCCGTCCCGAAGTTTATCAGGCTATAGAAGAATGCCGCAAGGCAGGTATCAAGCCCATAATGATAACAGGCGACAGCAAGGACACCGCTATCGCCATAGGCAAAGAGCTCGGCATCATAAGCAGCCCCGAAGAGGCTATGGAAGGAGCCGAACTCGACCAGTACAGCGACGAAGAACTGATCGAAGTCGTAAGAAGATACTCGGTATACGCAAGAGTGCAGCCTGAACACAAATCCAGGATAGTCGACGCCTGGCAGGCTCAGGGCATGGTCACAGCCATGACCGGAGACGGAGTAAATGACGCGCCGTCCATAAAATCCGCTGACATAGGCGTAGGCATGGGCATCACCGGTACCGACGTTACCAAGGGCGCAGCCGACATGGTCCTTGCTGACGATAACTTCGCTACCATAGTGAACGCTGTCGAAGAAGGAAGAAAGATCTACGACAACGTGCTCAAGGTACTGCAGTTCCAGCTCTCCACGAACATGTCCGAAGTTCTGATCATGTTCATTTCATCCATACTCAACTTCAGGATACTTACACCTGTGAGCCTTCTCTGGGTCAATATGGTCACCGACTCTCTCCCGGGTCTTGCCCTGGGAACTGAAAAGGCCGAACCTGACGTAATGAGAAGAAAACCAAGAAACTCATCGGACGGTATCTTCGCGGGAGGCGCAGGTGCGGATATGGTCTGGCAGGGCATATATATCGCATTGGTCGAACTTGCCTCCTACTTTATCGGATACCATCTTGAAATGGGATCTTTTGCGGGAGTATTCAAAGGGACCATGTGCGTCAACGCGATGGCAATGGCCTTCCTCACAGTCAATTTCAGCGAGATGTTCTGCGCTATAAACATGAGATCGAGAACCGGTTCCATTTTCTCAAAGAACCTTCTCACCAATATCAACTGGTGGCTCGCAGGCGCTTCGCTTGTGACTGTAATACTTACCCTTATAGCGATATATATGCCGGGCCTTCAGGAAGTATTCAACATCATGCCCGGAACTTTCCAGACAAAAGAACTTGTCATATCGCTGCTTCTGTCTCTGTCTATCTTCCCTGTTTTCGAAATTGGGAAAGCCATTCACAGAGCGATCAGGAAGAACAACTGATAAAAAATCTTTACAGCAATTCAAAAACCGGTGTGTTTACACCGGTTTTTTCATGTTATTCATATCATCCCTATTTAGTGAATTTGTAAATAGTCGTGCTCCTGAAAGTATCCCCTGCTTTGAGCAAAGTGCTCGGGAAATTATCGTGATTGGGAGCATCGGGGAAATGCTGCGTTTCGAGGCATATCTCGGACGCGGTATTGTAGATCTGAATGCCAGGCTGATCCGTGAAGCAGCTCATGGATATACCCGATTTAAGACCCTTAAGTTCCGCGACCCTTCTTAACCCTGTTCCGTTTAGAACGAAGTTCGTATCGAGATCCGTCAGGTACTGTCCGCCCTGTATGAGGTCAAAGTCAGTTCCTTCGGTAGGCAGTATCCTTCCCGTCGGGATTAGCTCTTCGTCGACTTCGGTATACGCGTTGGTGTCTACCCAGAGAGTATGGTCTTTAACTACCCCGCCCCCGTTAAGATTGAAATACGAATGGTTCGTGAAATTGACTATGGTATCCTTGTCACTCTTTGCTTCGTATTTGATCACGAGTTCGTTGCTGTCCGTAAGTTCGTAGGAAACTCTGACATCGAGATTTCCGGGGAACCCCTGATCTCCGTCTACCGAACGGAGAGAGAAAGTAACGGTATATGCGTCGCTCTCGTCATTGGTCACTATACCGTAGAAGTCGTACATTTCCGCGCGCCAGTCCCTGTACTGGAAACGGTCTTTGCCGCCGTGGAGCGTATTGCCGTTTTCATTGACGGTGAGCTGATACATATTATCTCCGATAGAGAATCTGCCTTTGGCGATCCTGTTTGCATATCTGCCCACGGTAACACCTTTAGTAGCTACAAGATTCTTTCCGAACCAGAGTTCGTCTACGGCTGCGCCTTTTTTGTCAAGGACAAGTTTCATCCTGCTGTTTTTAAGAGTGATCATATTTATTCCCCGTATCGATCTTTTATATATTTTCAGATCCTAACGATCCGTGTCATCCGCGTTATTGGCAAGCACCAGTTTCGCTTTTTCTGAGTACTTGCGTGCCTTTTCCTCATCACCTGCTTTGGAATATAGTTCAGAGAGAGCTGTCATTGCATCATAATTCGAAGGATTCAGGCTGAGGACTTTCAGATATCCTTCGATGGCTTCAGCGTCGTGGCCGAGGTTTTCATAAGCTACAGCCAGATAAAAATGCAGAGGCCACCAGTTAGAATATTTTCCTTCCGTATACGGCTCAAGCAATGACAATGCTTCTTCTACTCTGCCAGCTATGAGAAGGTTCTTCCCATCCTCTATCCTTATGGGATCTTCAAGTTCGTCTATACGGTCCTTGACTTCCTGTATATCTTCCTCAGGCTGACCCTCGGAAGACGCTATGTAATGTTTGAAAGCAAGGCTTGCCTTCATGTATGCACCTGCGTTGAGATAAGCATAGCCGAGAAAATACCAAGCCGGCGCAAAATCCGGGTAGTGATTCGTCACCTGAACGAAGTATTCGTTCGCTTCGGATTTCAAAACGGATATAAGATCCGTTTCATCGCTTCCTTCCAGAGACTGATACCATATCCTGCAGCCGTTTGCATAAGAAAACATGGACTGCAGACCTTCAGGATCCAGCTGAAGACCGGCCCTGAGATAGCAAATTGCTTTTCTAGGAGATCCTGATCTCAAAAGCTGTTCGGCTTTTGAACAGAACACTCCCACGAGCTTCTCATCGAAAAGCTTTTTAAAGTAACGCAGATAAAAAACCGAATATTTGAATTCGTCATCGGCTCCTATGACCATAGCCATATTATCGGCTATTTTAGTTGTAGACAGGCCCCCTTCGGTGAAAGCTTTGAGGTCTTCCTGTCTGATGGGAATTGGAACCTCTATGAGAAAAGCAAGATCGCTGCTCACGAGAAAACCCTCATCGAGCTCGGTAAACAGAAAATCCTTTATTTCACTTGTCAGATACTTTTTTAAACTCGTCATTTGCTTACATTCTGTCCGGTGCCTTTATGCCAAGAAGTGAGAGCCCGTTGGCTATGACCTGCTTCGCAACGAAAGTGAGCACCAGTTTTGCATTCCTCTCGTTCTCATCATCGACGATAATGTGTTCGTCATGATAGAACTTGTTGAAACTCTGTGCGATATCTATGATGCATCTCGTCACTGTGGACGGTTCGTTATCGTCTGCTGCTTTGGCAACGGCTTCCGGGAAAGCATAAATACCCTTTATAAGCGTTGAAGCTGCATCGCCTGTGAGATAAGAACAGTCAAGTTTGCTCATATCTATTTTCGAGATATCAAAGCCACCGTTCCTGAGCACGCTTGCCGCCCTGGCATGGGTGTACTGTACGTACGGGCCGGTCTCTCCGTCGAAGTTCAGGACCTTGTCCCAGTCGAATACGTAATCTTTTATCCTGCCTGCAGAAAGTTCCCTGAACACCACTGCTCCGATCCCAACGACCTTTGCCGTCTCTTCGAGCTGATCGGTATTGACGCCCTTTTCCGTAATTATCTCGCGGGTCTTCTCAACTGCTTTGTTAAGAACGTCCTCAAGGAATACTACTCTTCCGTGTCTTGTGGACAGAGTTCCGTCTGCCAATGATACCATTCCGAAATTGACGTGGATCATATCTTTTGCCCATTCATACCCCATAAGTTCTATGACCTTGAAGAGCTGCTGGAAATGAAGATCCTGCTGCGATGCTACAACGTAGATGCACTTATCGAAATCGTAAGTCTTTTTTCTGTAGAATGCTGCAGCCAGATCCCTGGTGAGGTAGATCGATGTACCATCGCTCTTCGTGATGATAGCGGGCGGCATACCGTACTTCTCCAGATCTACTATCTGAGCGCCTCTGGATTCCACCAGAAGTCCTTTCTCTTTCAGTTCATCGATGACCGCAGGCATTTTGTCGGAATAGAAGGATTCGCCCGCATAGGAATCAAAAGTGATCCCAAGCATATCGTAGACTCTGCTGAATTCTTTCAGACTTTCGTCCCTGATCCACTGCCAGAGCTGCAGTTCTTCCTTCTCGCCGTGTTCCAGGTTATAGAAAGCTATCCTTGCCTCTTCTTCCAGTTCCGGATGAGTCTCAGCTTCATCGTGGAATTTTACGTAATATGCAAGAAGGGTCTTGATGGGATTGGCTTCCACCTCTTCTTTACTTCCCCAATGCCTGTAAGCCACGATCATCTTTCCGAACTGTGTGCCGTAGTCGCCGAGATGGTTGATCTTGACTACGTCGTATCCGAGGAAGGAATAGATGTTTGCCAGAGCGTTCCCTATGACTGTAGTCCTGATGTGCCCGATATGGAAGGGTTTTGCTATATTAGGCGAACTGAACTCGACTATGACTTTTTTGCCTTCGCCCTGGTCCATGCTTCCGTATTTTTCTTTCTTGGCGATGACGGCGTTCAGAGTTGAAAGTGCCATATCGCCTTTTTTCATGAACATATTGACGTAGGCATTGACCGGCTGGACCTTTTCGAACATAGGGTCTGATGCTATGGCCCCGGAAATATCCGAAGCTATAAGGTTAGGCGCCTTGCGCATAAGTTTTGCAAGTTTAAAGCAGGGAAAAGCATAATCCCCAAGCGAAGTATCCGTGGGGATCTCTATGAGTTTTTCTAACTCTTCCGCTTCCATTCCTTCGATATGTTCAGAAAGAAGAGCTGCTATCTGTTCCTTAACGTTGATCATTTTTTACCTCGTATATTAAAGATCTGTTTCTATTTTTTCAATGTGACTACGGTGACCCCGTCTCCGCCTTCTTTGTATCCTCCGGAGCGGAAGGATGCCACGTGTTTATGGTTTTTGAACATCTTCTGGAGACCGTTCTTCAGGATACCCGCGCCTCTTCCGTGGATAACTGTGACCGTTTCCAGACCTGCGAGAAATGCGTCGTCCAGGTATTTATCCACGTTCATGCTTGCATCATCAAGATTCTGACCGACCACGTTTATGGACAGCGGCACCGACATAGCTTTCGCCGTCTTCAGTTTAGAATATTTTATCTTTTCTCTTTCCTTATCGGTCACGTTCTCTTTGACGAGGGTAACGTCTTTAAGGTTAACGCTGAGTTTCATCGAACCTATCTGGACCTGAAGGTTGCCCTTATCGTCAGGAAGTGACAGTACTTCGCCCTTCTGACCTACGGATAGGACATTCACACGTTTACCGACGGCTATCTCTTCGGCTTTCGGCACTGCGTTGTTTTCCTGTTTTTCTATGCGGTCAGCATACTTATCCTTTTTTCCTTTGAGAGAGGCTCTGCCTTCGTCGACAGCTCTTTTAAGTTCGTCTGATACCTGGGCATTCTTTATGGCTTCTCTGATCTCTTCGATCTCTGCTCTGGCTTCCTCCAAAAGTTCTCTGGCTTCTTCTTTCGCATCGGATATATACTTCTCTCTCTGGGCTTTCAGTTTGGACTCAAGAGCGTCA
Source organism: Bacillota bacterium (assembly GCA_017432725.1). GTDB lineage: Bacteria > Bacillota > Clostridia > Peptostreptococcales > Anaerovoracaceae > RUG13409. The sequence continues at coordinate 46,109 of JAFRIQ010000020.1, read as the reverse complement.
AAACGCTCCTTCTGAGCCTTCATCTCCTCGTTGATGCGTTCTGCTTCAGCGAGCTTTCTTTCCGCTTCTCTGCGGTCGTTTTCAAGAGACGTGATGACTTCTTCAAATTCGATATCACCTGATTCGAGAAGCAGTTTTGCGTGTTCTATGATTGTCTTTTTAAGACCAAGTTTCTGCGAGATCTCGAAAGCATTGGACTTCCCCGGAGTGCCTATGATCAGCCTGTAGGTAGGCGAAAGAGTTTCAACGTCGAACTCCATGGAGGCGTTCTGCACTCCCGGAGTGGATATGGCGTATTTTTTCAGCTCCGTATAATGGGTAGTCGCTACAGTGACAGCACCTTTATCGAAAAGATGTGTCAGTATAGACATAGCAAGGGCTGCGCCTTCGGTGGGATCCGTCCCGGCTCCCAGCTCATCGAGCAGTACCAGGTTTCCCCTGCTGGCTCCGTTTACTATCTTCACGATGTTGTTCATATGTGAACTGAATGTGGACAGACTCTGCTCTATACTCTGCTCATCCCCTATATCTGCGAATACGTTATAGAAAACAGGTATCACGGTACCGTCGGAAGCCGGTATGAACAGTCCTGACTGAGCCATAAGGCAAAGGAGCCCTATGGTCTTGAGCGTGACCGTCTTTCCTCCCGTGTTAGGCCCTGTAACTATAAGGGTCCTGTATTTATCACCTACAGATACGTCTATGGGAACTACTTTCTTCTGGTCTATGAGAGGATGTCTCCCTTTCCGTATATTGACGTAGAACTTTTCGCTTATCTCCGGCTTCATGCCGTTCATATTAACGGCAAGTCTTGCCTTGGCAAAAGCAAAATCCAGGGCAGTCATTACCCTTTGGTTGCCTTTTATCTGTGCTTCATCTTCGCCTACTCTTCCGGACAGTTCCTTGAGTATCCTTACGATCTCTTCGTGTTCCTTGAGCTCGAGTTCCCTAAGTTCATTGTTCATATTGACTATTGCCGTAGGTTCGACAAAGAGCGTTTGACCACTGGAACTCTGGTCGTGTACTATACCTGCAAGCCTGGATTTATGTTCCAGTTTTACCGGCACCACGTAGCGTCCCTGACGCTGGGTCACTATGGCATCCTGAAGGAAGGTCTTGTTATCAGCAGAATTGACTATCTGATTGAGTTTGACCCTGATACTCTCGTTCTGTTTTATGATGGCCTTTCTTAAGCGTCTCAGCTCGGGGCTTGCGTCATCGGCCATCTCGTCTTCCGAAATGATACAGCGGTAGATCTCGTCTTCGAGGCCCTTCAGGATCGCTATGGCTGAGACGAGTCCGTCTATATACGGAAGTTCCGGCAGGTCTGAAGACAAAAAAGCAGCAGTCCTTCTTGCGGCCTGCAGATTATATGCGACTTCAAGAAGCTGCTTATGATTAAGGGTACCGTCTTTTCCTGCCAGATGGGCAAGTCCGGCGACGTCGTAGAAATTCCCGAGAGGCGGCATGCCTTTCTGCATCAGAACGCTGTACGCTTCGTCTGTCTGCATAAGAGCTTCTTCCACATCGCCGATATCATCTAACGGCAAAAGATGCCCTGCCTGTTCGCGCGTCAAACTGCTGCTGCACTCACGGCAAAGCATCTCTATTATTTTTTCATATTCAAGTACACGAAGTGCCTTGGGATCCATCAAAAGTCCTTTTTCTTGTAATTTTCAAGTTCGTTCATCAGGCGGATGTTCTCCATCTGAAGATCGAAGAAACTGCTCTCGATATCCTTGCAGCGATTTTCCAGTTCCTCTATTCTCTGCTGAGCTTCGGGAGGTACGCCCTGAACTTCTTCGAAACGTGCTTCCTGTGAGGCTATGATGCCTTTGAGTTCGTCTATTGCAGAATCTTTCTCCGCCTTGAGCGAATCAAAACTGCTTTTAGCCTCTGCCAGAAGCGATTCATATTCAGCCGTCTGCTTCTCAAGATCGTTGTTCTCGTAAGCCATCCGCTGCGCTTTTTCCTTTTCTGTGTAGTATTCATCGGCAATAAGCATGGCGGCGAGAACAGCGGTTTTCGAGAGCGTCTGGTTATTCCCTCCCGAGAGCTCGCTCATCTTTTCGTCTACCTTATCGGCAAGCTTCATTATGTACTCTCTCGGCATATCGCCGGAAAGCGTATATTCCTGTCCGCAAATTATGACAGTGACCTTGTTGATTTCGCCCATGACTCGTCCTTTCTAAAATACTACATCTCTCTCAGTACCGCGTTATATTTATCTTTAAGGTTCATAAGGACCTTTGTATTGATATCGTTGACTTCGTTTTCAGTAAGCGTCCTGTCTGCAGCCCTGTATGCGAGAGTGAAAGCTACGCTCTTCTCTCCCGGTAAAATAGGAACTCCTCTGTAAACGTCGAAGAGTTTTACGCTTTCGAGCAGCGGACCGGCGGAAGCCTTGATCTCCTTTTCCAGATCTCCGACCTTCACTGCTTCCTTGACCACCATTGCAAAGTCTCTGGTCATGGCAGGGAATTTGGGAAGAGGCTTGAAAATGAGTTCGTGATCAGCCATAGCGCAGATGTCCTTGAATTCAAGTTCTGCAGCATAGACTTCGCATTCCACCCCGTAATTTTCACATACGTCCGGGTGCACCTGACCTATAGTTCCTATATATTTATCTCCCGCATAGATATCGGCGCATCTTCCGGGGTGATAGGACGGATCTTCCTTCTGCGTCCTGAATTCGAAATCCTTGATCCCGAAATCCCTGAGCAGTTCTTCTACCCTGCCCTTCATCACGAAGAAGTTCTCTCCGTCACCGTATGCGGCCATACAGAGTATGTCTTTTTCTTCGGGCAGCGCTCCGTCATCCATCTTATGGTTGTCGAAGAAAGTATTGCCCAGTTCGAATATCTTCACGTTCTCGTTGGATCTGGAATAGTTGGTATAGAGAACGTCCATTATATTCGGAAGAAGCATAGTCCTCATTACAGACGTTTCATCACCCAGAGGATTGAGTATCTTCACCTGCTGTCTTCTGTAGGAATCGACAGGTACCAGTACCTTGTCCAACGCCTTGGGGCTTACGAAACTGTATGTCTGGACTTCGTCCATTCCAAGAGCTTTGAGAACGTTCTTTGCAAGAAGCCTCTCTCCCTGAAGGCCAAGGAACCTTGCAGTGTTGGAACTCTTGGGTATGCTTACGGGCAGTTTGTCGTATCCGTACATCCTCGCAACTTCTTCGACGTAATCTTCTTCAATGGAGAGATCCTGTCTTACCGTCGGAGCAGTACATACGATAATGTCTCCGTCCATTTCTGTCTTTATCTCGAGAGCGTTGAGGTATTTGCACATCTGCTCGCCTGAGATATTGATTCCCATGACTTTATTGAGTCTTGATACTCTGATCTTAGTTACGACCGGTTCCTCTACGTTGGGATAAACGTCTACGTCGCCCGTGAGAACGGTACCGGCTCCAAGAAGTTCAACGAGATAGCAGAACCTGTCGCATGCATCTTTTGCAAGATTGGGATCTATTCCCTTTTCGAAACGGCCGGAAGACTCCGTACGGAGCTTAAGATCCTTTGACGTTCTTCTTATGCTGTCTCCGAGGAAGTTTGCGGATTCTACAAGCACCATATTGGTGTCTGGCCTTATTTCGGAATCCAGTCCGCCCATAACGCCGGCTATTGCAGAGGCACCTTCCTCATCTCTGATGGTGAGCATCGTATCACTGAGGATCCTTTCGGTTCCGTCTAGAGTTGTGAACTTCTCGCCTTCGGATGCCGTGTCGACAATTATATGGTTCCCCGCTATGGTCCTTATGTCGAAGGCATGCATCGGCTGGCCGTATTCGAGCATTACGTAGTTGGTAATGTCGACTATATTGTTGATAGGTCTCTGTCCTGAAAGGATGAGTCTTCTCTGGAGCCACCAGGGGCTCTGTTCGATCTTTATATCCTTTATTACTCTGCAGCAGTAACGTTTGCAGAGGTCAGGTCTTTTTATATCGACTTTGATGTAGTCGGAGGAAAGTTCGGGAGAGACCTTTCTGCACTGTGTCTCCGGATATCTGAGTTCCTCTCCGAAAGTCGCAGATGCTTCTCTTGCCATTCCAAGCATGGAAAGACAGTCGGGACGGTTGGGAGTGATCTCGAAATCTACTACTGCATCTTTCAGCTGAAGTGCTTCTACAAGATCAGCGCCGGGAGTCCATTCGCCTTCCAGGATCCATATACCGTCTTTGCTCGCCATGGGAGCCGCTTTATCCGGGAAGCCCAGCTCGGTGAAACTGCAGAGCATACCGTGGCTCATAACGCCCCTTAATTCTCCGTCGTGTATGGTCACGCCTTCTTCGGTTTTGGGCTGGCCGTGAAGAGGACCCGGGATGTGGCTTCCGTCAAGACATACGGGAACAAAAGCGCCCTCGAAAATATTCGATGCGCCTGTAACGATCTGTACAGGTTCACCCCTGCCCACGTCTATCATGCAGACGGAAAGCTTATCGGCGTGGGGATGCTTTTCGATGGAGACTATCTTTCCGATAACTACTCCTTCGATCCCTTCGCCCCAATATTCTATGACTTCAAGATTGGATCCGCTTATGACCATACGGTCTACGAACTCCTGAACATCGGTGTTTACATTCGTATATTCTTTTAACCAGGATACAGGTACTAACATTTCTTCAACCTCCTACTTGAACTGTTCGATGAAACGTACGTCGTTTTCGTACAGATAACGAAGATCGTCGATCTCATGCTTGAGCATGGCGACACGTTCGAGACCCATACCGAAGGCAAAGCCTGTATACTTTTCGGTATCTACGTTTCCTACTTTCAGAACGTTGGGATGTACCATACCGCAGCCCAGTATTTCTATCCAGCCGGACCCCTTGCAGATCCTGCAGCCTTTTCCGCCGCACTTGAAACATGTCACGTCCATTTCAGCCGAAGGTTCGGTGAAGGGGAAATGATGAGGACGGAACTTGGTTTTAGTGCTGGGTCCGAACATCTTCTTTGCGAAGATATCCAGGGTGCCCTTAAGATCTGCCATTGTTATGCCTTCGTCTACCACGAGTCCTTCAAGCTGATGGAACATGGGGGAATGGGTAGCATCCGGCGTATCGCAGCGGAACACTCTTCCCGGGGCTATGATACGAATGGGCAAAGGCTCTTTGAGAAGAGTTCTTACCTGTATCGGGGAAGTCTGTGTCCGCAGTATAGTCTTATCGTCGATATAGAAGGTATCGGTCATGTCCCTCGAAGGATGATTGGGACCTGCGTTTAAAGCGTCGAAATTGTAATAGACAGTTTCGACTTCAGGACCTTCAGCAACTGAGAAACCCATATTCATGAATATTTCCGTTATCTCGTCTATGGTCTTGGATACCAGATGACTTGCTCCAAGCTTTGCCTCTACGGCAGGCTCGGTCACGTCTATAGTCTCTGCTTCCAGCCTGGCCCTTTTTTCAGCGGCCTTGAGCACTTCTTTTCTTTCGTTGATTAGCCTTTCGATCTCCGCCTTGGTATCGTTTGCGATCTGGCCCATGGTCTTCCTGTCTTCTGGAGCCAGATCCTTCATGGAACGGAGGATCTCAGTTATCTCGCCTTTCTTTCCGAGGAACTTTACACGGAGAGCTTCAGCTTCATCCATGGAGATGATCTCGTTAAGATTCTTTTTTGCTTCCTCAAGCAATGATATGAGTTGTTCTTTCATTGTTTATTCTGCCTCTTTGCTTCATACATGATTATGGTACCGGCTATGGCTGCATTCAGGCTTTCGGTTGCCCCGTACATGGGTATATACAGCCTTTCCGCCTCCGATATCAGCTCTTCGCTGACGCCGTTTCCTTCATTTCCTATTATGACTGCAGTATTCCTTTCCAGCTCCGCATCGTATAGGCTCACTTCACCTTCCATACAAGCTGCATAGAGCCTTTTCCCAGCTCCCTGCAGCACCTTAGCCGCTTCTTTTCCGCTGTCGCAGAAAAGCATCGGGAATCTCAATATACTGCCTGCAGCCGCCCTGACGCATTTCGTCTGATAGGGGTCTGCGCATCCCTTTACGAGCACTGCCCCGGCAAAGCCGAAAGCTTCTGCGCTTCTTAACAGGGTGCCGACGTTGCCGGGATCCTGGAGCCTGTCAAGAACGAGAACGTTGCCGTCTCCTGCTCTGCGGAAAAACTCGTCGCTTTCAAGAACGTCTTTTTCCGCTGCGGCTATGATCCCCTGAGGGCTGCTGTCCGAAGAGACCTTTGCAAATGCCTCTGCGGATAATTCATACACGGCCGTGAGCTTTTCAGCTTTCCGCGCTATTGTCTGCGCTTCTTCGCCGGCTCCGGCCTTCAGAAATATGAACCGCGGCCTTCCTCCGAAATCCATGAGTTCTCTCACCAGATTCGGACCTTCGATCAAATAAAGCCCGAGAGCATCTCTGTATTTCTTTTCCTTCAGTGATGCCGCTTCCTTGACTATCTGATTGTCTTTTGAACTTATGGTTTTCATATACCTGAAAAAAGGCCGGTGATGTCACCGGCCCCGGTTTTCCTTAGATCTACTGTTTCGTGAATCTGTTAAGGAAGGATGGGATCGGGAATTCCGTATCATCCTTCTTTTCTTCAGCCGGTCTGTTTCCGAAAGCTCTGTTGAACAGTTCGTCAAAGTCGTCGACTGTCTTCTCCGCTTTTACGGGTTCCGGTTCCGGCGCCGGTTCTGATGCCTTGGGCTCCTCCGCTCCTGCGCCTATCCTCTGAAGCTCCTCTTCGAGAGAGTATTCGGTGTGGAGAGACGGCCTGAAGGTGTTGGAGAGAGGTTCTGTCTGTGATGAGATGTACTCTTCCAGTTCTACCTGTTCTCTCGTGGGCTCTTTCTTTACGGGAGTAAAGCCTTTGCCTTTTCCCATCTCGTCCTCAAAACCTGTGGCGATGACAGTGACCTTGATCTCGCCTTCCATGTCTTCTCTGACGGATGTTCCGAATATGATGACGGCTTCTTCATCGACCTGCTGATGTATGAGCTCAGACGCTTCGTTGACTTCGAGCATTCCGAGATCATATCCGCCTTCGATATTGAGAAGTACGCCCTTTGCACCCTGTATGCTGGTCTCAAGAAGCGGACTTTCGATCGCATTCTTGATCGCTTCTTCGACTCTGTTCTCGCCGCTTCCTCTTCCGACGCCCATATGAGCCACTCCGCGGTCGCTCATTATAGTCTTTACGTCTGCAAAGTCGAGGTTGATAAGTCCGGCATCGGAGATAAGGGTTGCGATACCTTCCACACCGTCTTTGAGAACTTCATCAGCCTTTTTGAAGGCTTCTATAATGCTGGTGTTCTTGTCGGATATATCGAGAAGTTTATCATTGGGTACGACTACCAGCGAATCAACGTAATTCTTCAGGAATTTCACGCCCAGGTCGGCATGTTCTTTTCTCTTTTTGCCTTCGAAACTGAAAGGTCTGGTAACGACGCCTATGGTAAGTGCTCCGGACGTCTTTGCAGCTTTGGCAATGATGGGAGCAGCCCCTGTGCCCGTACCTCCGCCCATACCGGCAGTGATAAAGACGAGGTCTGCGCCTGCAACGAAATCTTCTATGGTCTCAAGGCTCTCTTCAGCGGACTTCTGCCCGATCTCGGGGTTTCCGCCTGCGCCGAGTCCTCTGGTAAGTTTTTCACCTATCTGTACCCGGTTTTCTGCTTTCGATTTGTTCAAAGCCTGCTTATCGGTATTTACGGCAATATAGCTGACACCGCTGAGATTTGCATCTATCATGCGATTCACAGCGTTGCATCCTGCGCCTCCTATACCTATGACTTTGATGGTTGCAGACGTATCTGCAGGTACTTCGTACTCCAAAAATGGCATATTTGCCCTCCTAAATCAAAGAACTATAAATTCAACGATTATTATACAATATATTGTGTATTTTTACACCTGTAAAATGTAAAAAATTCAAATTATGGTGCGTAGGAAAGGTAGCCTCCGGAGCCCACATATATGACTCCGTGGGTTATGTTCTCTCTGTACTGACTGGCTACCATGGTTTTTATGGAAGACAGGGAACTTATGATATTATCCAAAGTCCCGTCGCAATAGTACTGGTCGTAATATATATACGCCTTTACGGAAGAAACCGACATATCTACACGTTCAAAATAAAAATCTATCACTTCGGCTTCCTTGAGAAGAGACAAGCCTTTAGTCAGCAGATAGCTCTGCTCCGTCTCAAGAGCTTTCCCCTCTTCAGCGCTGATGATAGTCAGTCCTGATATCACAGGCAGATAAGCTTCGTTTTCAGACGTCCTTAATATGAGACCGTCTCTGTCGAGGATTATATTCTTCCCGCCGTGTTCCACTGCGGCAAACTCTTCTCTTTCCTCTATCTCTATGACTATGGTGCCGGGAAGTTTTCTCGATATCTTGGCCGTCTTAACGTACGGAGATCTCAAAAGGTTATACCTTGCAGTACGAAGGTCGGTCTCGAAAAACAGATTCTTGCCGGTTCTGATGCCGGTCATCTCGGTGATCATGCTGTCGGTAAAGTGTACGTTGCCGGTGATCTCAAAATCGGCAACGTAAAACAGAGCGCTGTTCAAAGCGAAGTACACGCCTACCAGCAGCGCTATTATGACAAGGAAACGCAGGAAGTAATGCTTTTTTCTTCTTTTCTTTTTTTTCATTACCTGTTCCGCCATTTAGATCCCGAGATTGTTGTATATGATATCTGCCGCATCGGTCTTTCCCATCGATTTTGCCGCAGCTGACATTGCAGACAGTTTTTCCGGATCTTCAAGTATCTTGAGTATCTCTTCTGTCAGGTCTACGCTTTCATCGAGCAGATACTTTTCTTCAAGAAGCACGGCAGCGCCTTTGTCTGCAAGAGCTTTCGCGTTATAGTACTGATGATTTCCCGTTACGTTGGGAGATGGGATAAGCACGCTGGCCCTTCCGCAAACGGCTATTTCAGATACGGCTATGGCGCCGGATCTGCTTACGACCACGTCAGCAGCGCACATGAGCTGAGGCATATTGTATGCATACGCCATCAGCGTTACGAAATCAGGAAGTTTTCCGTCTCTGTTACCGTCAACTATGCTCCTGATCTCTTCGTAATATCTATTGCCGGTCACAAAGATGACTTTGTAATTGTAATTACCCTTTTCAAGATTCTGTATAAGCTGTATGGTCTCATTGTTGATGACCTGGGCGCCGAGGCTTCCCCCGAATATCAGGATCATCTTGTCGTCTTCGCTAAGTCCCAGATCTGCCCTACACTGCGCCCTGTCAAGACGGGTGAACTCAGCTCTTACGGGGTTGCCTGTGACTATGGCTCTCTTCGGATGAAGAAAATGTTTCTGGGTTCCGTCGAAACTGAGGAACACCTTGTCCGCAAAAGCGGATATCATCTTGTTGGCAACGCCGGGCATGGCGTTGGATTCGTGTATATAGCATGGAATGTGATGCTTGTGCGCCTGCAGAAGTACAGGCCCTGTTACGTAATTCCCCGTGCCTATGGCAATGTCGGGCTTGAACTGATCCAGGATGTCCAGCATCTCCTTGCTGCCGCTCAAAGTCTCGTGTATAGTCTTGATGTTCGCAAATATGTGCTTTCTGTCGAAACCTTTCGCGTCTATTCCCTTTATTTCATATCCGGAAGCGGGAACAAGCTGATTCTCCATACCGTTTTTCGTTCCTACGAAAAGTATCTCGGCGTCAGGCTGTTCCTGTTTTATTTTGTCTGCTATGGCTATGCCGGGATATATGTGTCCTCCCGTTCCTCCGCATGAGATCAATACTTTCATTCTATGACTTCTGACCTTTCTTCAGATTCCGTTTCATCTATATCTATGTATCTCGACTGTTTCGATACATTATACACTATTCCAAGCTCGACCATATACAGAACGAGAGCATTTCCGCCTGCAGATACAAGAGGCAGAACTACGCCCGTGGCTGGAGCCGAAGCTGTGACAACAGCTATATTTAATATGACCTGGAGACCAAGATGGATACCTACGCCTCCGGCCAGCAGCATTCCGAATCTGTCTTTGGCTCTCAGCGCTACGCTGAATATGAAATAAACAAGAGCCAGATATGCTGCCATCAGGCATAAAATGCCCACGAAACCGAGTTCCTCTCCTATGATGGCAAGTATGAAATCGCTCTGGGCTTCGGGAAGGTAAAAGGCTTTCTGTATGGAGTTTCCCAGACCGACACCGAGAACTCCGCCCGATCCAAGTGCGAGCAGGCCCTGCACGACCTGATAACCGGCCCCGAGAGCATCCTCGAAGGGTCTTGTGAAAGAGGTCACGCGGTTCATCATGTATCCGCCCTTGTATTGCAGAAGAAATACTATACCTGCCGCGACAGCACCCATAGCTCCGAAAACGTATACGAGCGGAAGTCCCGCAAGGAACATCATACCTATGACCAACGCGACAGTGATTATCGCCGTCGAAAGGTTCGGCTGCTTATAGATCAGGAAAAACGCTGCTCCTGCGATCATGAGAGAAAACAGTATCCAGGGCAGTTTCGATGCGAATTCCTTGTTTCTGGCATAAAACCAGGCGAAGAAAAGTATCATGCAAGTCTTTATGATCTCGCCCGGCATTATGGTTATCCTTCCGTTCATAATCTCTATCCACCTGGTGGCGTTGTTGATCGTTTTGCCTAGAGGGGTGAACAGCAGAGCAAGAAGAACGAAGCCAAATATCAAGGCAGGTATGGCAATATGCTTGTATATGTTATAGTTTATGAACGAACAAATAATGAAAGCGGCCCATCCTATCAGGAACCACAATGCTGCGTTCTTGAGATAATAGTAAGGGTCGCCGAATTTACTAAGCGATACGTAGTAACCGGCTGAGAATTCCATGACAATACCAAAGAGAGAGATACCCAGCGTCAGGATGAGTATCCAGTAATCCCCTTCGTGTATGTTTTTCTTCAGCCTGTACTTTTTCATCAGTTTAAAGTTCTTTTACCAGTCTCTTGAATTCTCTGCCTCTCTGCTCGTAATTCTCGAACATGCCCCAGCTTGCGCAGGCAGGCGAGAGAAGTACCGTATATCCTTTTTCCGCAAGCTTCGCTGCGCTTGTGACGCAGGCTTCCAGAGAATTGCATTTTATTATCCTATCATCAGGGAAACCGCATTCCAGAGCGGTATTCGCGATCTGGTCGGCAGTAGCTCCTATGAGCAGCATATATTCGACTTTGCCCTCCATAGCTTTTATGTATTCGGTAAAATCGAGATGCTTGTCGTACCCGCCTGCTATTATGATTATAGGGGCAGGCATCGCTTCCAGGGCTTTTATGGACGCATCCGGATTGGTTCCCTTTGAGTCGTTTATATATCTTACGCCTTTGTATTCCCTCACAAACTCAAGGCGGTGTTCCACCCCTTTGAAGGCTCTTAATGTCTTCGCTATTACCTTCACGGGTACTCCGGCGAATACGGTAATTGCCGCTGCTGCAAGAGCGTTCTCCAGGTTGTGGCGCCCAGGTATCTGCAGAGCGTCCACAGGACAGATCACGTTCTCTTTTCCGCCTGCTTTGACGCATATATTGCCCCCGGATACGTAGGCCGAATTATCCAGCATGGAAAGGCTTTCGCAACCTTCCGCTGCCGAGAACGGGACCTTGTTGACGTTATCTACGGTTTCAGCCAGTTTCTGCGTTTCCGGATCGCCCGCATTGTATATGAAAAAGTCTGCAAGGCTCTGATTTTCGAAGATCCTTGCTTTTGCGGCTATATATCCTTCGAAAGTTTTGTGCCTGTCCAGATGATCTGGCGTAAGATTGAGTATCGCACTGATATGCGGATGGAAGCTGGAAATGGTCTCCAGCTGAAATGATGATATCTCGGTCACCATGACCGTATCTTCGTCCGCCTTTTCGCATTCTTCCGATACTGCGGCTCCGATATTGCCTACTACGCTGCACTTCTTGACGGAATTCTTCACTATCTCTCCCACCAGCGTAGTTGTCGTTGTCTTCCCGTTGGTTCCCGTAATGCCTATAAAACTGCCTTTGCAGTATCTGTATGCAAGTTCGAGTTCTCCAAGGATCTCACATCCCTGCTCTCTGAGTTTGACGACAAGAGGATTGTCGAGCGGCACTGCGGGGCTGAGCACTGCTTCGTCGAAGTTTTCATCAGGATATTCCCCGAAATAACACCTGACGCCAAGCTCTTCAAGAAGAGCCAGCGTTTCTTTGCTTACCTGTTCTTTGCTTTTTGCGTCATATGCGCAGAGATCTGCTTTCCCGTGAAGAAGTTTCAAACTTCCGAGGCCTGAGATCCCAAGACCTACTATCAATACTTTTTTCATTAAAAATCAAAATCCTATACTGAATATGAATATGCAGAGCGCGCCCATGGCCAGAGTCACCAGGGCGAACACCGCGTCTACTTTCTCTTCTTTCCATCCTCCCAGTTCGAAATGGTGATGCAGCGGAGCCATACGGAAGAATCTCCTTCCGTTCTGAGTCTTGAAAACATATACCTGTATCATGACGCTCACTACTTCCAGAACGTATATGAGTCCGATTATGGGAAGTGAGAAATCGAATCCGTCTGTCATGGCAATAGCTGAAAGAGCCGCACCCATGGCCAGAGAACCCGTATCTCCCATGAACACCTTGGCGGGATGATGATTGAATATCAGGAATCCTATGCAGCAGCCGCAGAGCACGAAAGCCAGCGCAGCGCTTGCAGGATCTCCGGAATAACCCATGCTAATACCAGTCTCATGGTCCGTGTGCCTTGCTCCGAGCAGGAGGAGCACTCCCAGGCAGGCAGAGGCGTTCATAGTAACGCTGCTTGAAAGACCGTCGAGTCCGTCGGTGAGATTCACTGCGTTGGTCATGGCCACGAATACGAATATAGTAAAGGGTATGATGAAATAGCCGAAATCGACCATTCTTCCGTAGAAAGGTATGAACACTCCCGTGTGTCCTGTAAAGAACCTGTATAGCGCAAGGACAAGGCCTATTACGACCTGCAGCAGTGCTTTCTGCTTTGAGGTAAGGCCCTCATTCTGATGCTTGGTTATCTTAAGGAAATCATCATAGAAACCTATCCCTGCATAGGCCAGCGTACAGAAAAGTATGACCAGTACTATAGGGTAGATCTCAAGTCGCCAGATGAGCAGGACTATGCCGAATATGACAAAAGTTATAAGCATGGAAATACCGCCCATGGTAGGCGTTCCGGCCTTTGCCAGATGTGCCTGAGGGCCTTCCTCTCTTATGCTCTGCCCGGCTTTTATCCTTTTAAGGATGGGTATCTCTATATACGTCAGTATGGCGCAGATAGCTGCTGAAGCTAAAACTACGAGCGCCGCTTGTGTGAATTCATTCATTGGATACTGCCTTTCCTGATGCTTTCAGCAACTTCGCTGACCTTGGTCCCGTTAGAGCCTTTGACCAGCACTACGTCGCCTTCGCTCAATATTTGAAGCGCCATTTCAGCTGCGCTTTTATTCGTTCCGAGTTCAATTACCGTGGTCCGGGAATCCTTTACGCTGTTCACTCCCTGGGCATAGAGACTGCTGTTTTCACCAAGAGCGATAAGTATGTCTATGCCGTTTTCCGCAACAGCCACGCCCACTTCGAAATGCCCTTCTTCTTCAGCATCTCCAAGTTCGTACATATCGGAAAGGATAGCGATCTTTCTCTTTCCCTCCGCTGCGGCGAGAGCCGCAAGTCCGGCTTTCATGGAATCAGGGCTTGCGTTGTAGCTATCGTCGAGAAGAACAGCTCCGCCTACGTGTTCGACTTTAAGTCTTCTGTCGGTGCTTTCCACCTTGGAAAGAGCCTCATAAGCCTCTTCATAAGTTATCCCGAAGCATTCGCCCGCCGTGATGGCAAGGCATGCGTCTATGGCGTTCTGCTCCCCTATTATGGGAAGACTGTAAGTATGTCCTCCGAACTCGAAATCGATTCCGTCAAGACCTTTATTGACTATCTTTTCCGGAGCCCTGACTATTTTAACAGAAAAAGCCGATTTGTTAAGTGCTCTTTCACGTATTTCCTCTTCGGTCCTCAGATAGTCTGATTCCCCGTTCACGACGAGTGTATCAGCATCGGTGAACATTCCTACTATTTCAAGTTTGGCATCGGCGATTGCATCTCTGCTTCCGAGCCTTTCCATATGCGATATGCCTATATTAGTTATGATAGCCAGATCAGGTTTTATGAAAGAGACTTCCTCTGCGATCTGACCTTTCCCGTCCATGCCCATTTCGAAAACTATGGCCTCGGTACTTTCGTCGGCGCTGAATGCCGTTATCGCCATACCCAGATTTGTATTCAGATTCTTCTGAGTGCAGATTGTGTTGTATTTAGAACCCATGACTGCGGCAGTGAGCATCTTTGTAGTAGTTTTTCCGACGCTTCCTGTTACGGCAAGTTTCAGTATATGGAACTGTCCAAGGTACGCCGCGGCCATTTCCTCGAAAGCCTTGACTGTATCTTCCGCTAGTATCACTGCAGCGTCCGGATGAGCAGAGACCATATCTTCAGCTGCAGCAGCGTCTGACATCAGAAACGCTCTGCATCCGCTTTCATAGGCGCTTCCGGCATACTTGTGACCGTCGTTGATCTCGCCTACAACGCAAACGAAGAGGTCGCCGCTGCGCGCCTCTCTGGAATCTATCTTCACATCGGAAACAGCAAGATCGCTGTTTCCAAGCAGCCTGCCGCTGCATGAATCGTTCAAAAAACTAACTGCTGTTTTTCTCATTTATATACCTCAATGGTAATAGACCGTGACCGACGATCCTTTTTTGACTTCTGTACCTGCCCTCGGATACTGATCCGTGACTGCTATCTCATGATATCCGGAACCCGGATCGTCGGAGACTATGCACTGCAGTTCCCTCCCGGCGAGTATACCGTTGGCATCATCCAGGGTCTGCCCTGTAAGATCCGGGACCGTGGTGAAACTGCTGCTCATCTGCGCAAGTTCCTCTTCTGTATAATTTGGCTGTATGTTCATGAGCAGGAGTACTTCCTGCATGATCTCTCTTTCACAGACTGCTGCAGTAGACGAAGCATACCTCTCGCTGGGGTTGTCTATCATGACCAGTATGACCATGGACGGATCTTCCATGGGAGCGACTCCTATGAACGACGTATATACTTCTTCGGTATACTCTCCGTTGACGGCTTTGTATGCCGTACCGGTCTTGCCGCCTACTCTGTATCCTTTGATACCGCCTACGCCTGCTCCGCCGCTTGCTATGACTTCCTCCAGAATATCCATCATATTTGCCGCCGTCTCTTCTGATACGGTAATATTTCTGACCACAGGCTCGATATTCTGGACGACCTTTCCGTCGGAGCCAAGTATCTGCTTAACGAAATGAGGCTGCATGAGTTTTCCGCCGTTGGCAAGAGATCCTATGGCGGAAACAAGGCTTATGGGAGTTACGGCAATGCCCTGTCCGAAACTCATGGTAGCGAGCTCTACAGGGCCTGCTTCTTTCTCTGGATAAATTATATTCGTACCCTCTCCGGGATAATCTATTCCTGTCTTTTCAGTTATACAGAAGGTCCTCAGTCCGTTGTAGTAGTTGCTGCGGCCCATTCTCTGAGCCAGTTCTATCATGACCGAGTTGCATGAATTGACCACTGCATAGGGAAGAGATTCCCATCCGTGATTCCATGGCCAGGTCCAGCAGTGTATGGTCCAGTCCTCCACGTCTCTGTATCCGGCGCAGTAGAACCACTCGTCCATATTCGTTACGCCGTAATCCAGTGCAAGAGCAACTGTGATGGGCTTGAAGGTGGAACCGGGTTCGTAGACGTCGCAGACGCAGAAGTTCCTCCACATCCTTGACCAATAGCTGACTTTTTCTTCGTCGGTAAGGGTCTCGTAGTATTCCTCATCTCCGGGAGCTGAGCTTCTGGGGTTATTAAGGTCGAATTCGTCGCTCTGAGCCATGCCGAGTATTTCCCCGTTCTTGGGATTCATGACTATGGCAATAACCCTGTCTGCTGCATATCTCTCTTTAGCTGCGGCGACCTTTTCCTCCACAACTCTCTGTATATTGCTGTTTATGGTCGTAACGAGCGTATATCCGTCTTCGGCATCGTAATACTTGCTCTTACCGAATATGAGGGTATTGTCGTTATTGTCTGTACTGGTTATGAGCCTGCCGCTGGTTCCGGACAGATATGAATCGTAATATCTCTCGATACCTGTAAGACCGGTATTGTCGTCTGTGGTGATACCGATGATCTGGGACGCGAATGCTCCCATGGGATAGAATCTTTTTGAATCTTCTATGATCTCCACGCCGGTAAGTTTCAGCTTTCTGAGTTCCTCAGCCTTCTCGCTGGAAACGTTCTTTGCAAGCTTACACAGCGATTTATCCGAAGTTATGACCTCATACACGTCATAGGAATCCATGTCAAGGATACCCGCAATTGCGAAAGCTTCTTCATACGCGTTTTTGGTTATCTCTTCGGGAGTCTTACCGTTTTTGTTTATGGTAGAAGGCCTGACCCAGATGGTATGAGCGGTAGCGGAAACGGCAAGAGAATTACCTTCGGAATCCAGGATATTGCCCCTGAATGCCGAGATAACGCTGTCTGCAGTCTGCTGTTTTGCAGCCTTCTGCGCATATTCATCGCCTTTTATGATCTGATGCCACGCGGTCCTCAACGCAAGCGCCGCAAAAAGGACTGCGAAGACAATAAAAATAAAAAGCAACCTGCTTCTGTTTACTCTGTCCGGTTCGTTGTTCTTCATAACACTTAATTATAAAACAAAAAACGGCGCCATGCATGGCGCCGCTGTGAATTTTTAATTGTATGCGTTTTGCTTTAGCGCCGTTGCGAAGTCTTGCTGCGGAGTCTCCGCGTTTCTGATGGTGATTATCCTGTCGAAATCGGGATAGATAAGTCCCATCTCCATCGCGCTGGTCTCGAGATTGCTGATGTTTGTAGCGGACTTGATCTTTACCTCAAGGTTCGCGGCCTTGTAGGAAGTGAGCTGGATCTCGCTGTTGATCTTGTTGATCTCGTACTGGAGCTTGGAAGAATAGGCATTCAAACCTACGTACGATATACAAACTACCGCCGTAAGTATCATTATCATTATGATCTTTACCTTGTTTCTGAATACTGACTTCATATCTTCTCTATAACTCTCAGTTTTGCGCTTCTCGCTCTGGGGTTTACCAAAAGCTCTTCGGTATTCGCCTGAACGGGTTTTCTTGTTACTTTTTTTACATCCGGTGTCTTACCGCATACACAGGGCAGACCCGGAGGACATGTACATGGGTTGAGGTGTTTCTGGAAACACTCTTTTACTATCCTGTCTTCCAGAGAGTGGAAGCTGATCACCGCGAACCTTCCTCCCGGCGACAATACATCGATAAAATCGTCGAGGCAGTCTCTCAGGTGATCAAGTTCGTGGTTGACTTCTATCCTGATAGCCTGGAAGGTCCTTTTTGCAGGATGCGGACCCTCTCTTCTGGCGGAAGCAGGTATCGCGGCCTTTATCACGTCGACAAGTTCGTAGGTACTTTCTATTTCCCTATCGCTCCTCGCCTTGCAGATGAACTCCGCTATCCTGGTGGCCCATTTTTCTTCGCCGTATTCTTTGATTATCCTTGTCAGCTCTTCCCTGCTGTATCCGTTGACTACATCTTTGGCGGTGAATGTTTCGCTCCTGTCCATCCTCATGTCCAGAGGAGCGTCGAACTGGTAAGAAAATCCCCTGCTCGACTCATCGAGTTGAAAGGAGGAAACACCTAAATCGAGCAGGGCACCGTTGATCTTCTCTATCTTTAAATCTTTGAGTACTGTCTTTATTTCCGAATAGTTGCTGTGAACGTATATCTTTTTGCAGCTGTATTCTTCGAGTCTTTTCGAAGCCGCCTCTATAGCGTCGTCGTCTCTGTCTATCCCTATCAGGGTGCCTTTAGAAGAGAGTTTCGAACATATACCGGAGGAATGTCCTCCGCCGCCAAGCGTTCCGTCGACGTAGATACCGTCTTCACATATATCCAGGTTTTCGATCACGGCATCGTATAGTACCGGTACGTGACTGAATTCCATCGTTTACACTCTGTACTCTTCCGAGAATTTTTCGAGATCTTCGGCAGTGAGCTTGCCGCCGTTTTCGCTGTTGTCGTATACGTCTTTCGACCAGATCTCGACACGGTCTATCATTCCGATGGTGACCAGTTCCTTCTCCATATGGGCGAACTGTCTCAGATCCTGAGGGAAAAGTATCCTTCCCTGCTTATCTATCTCCACGTCCCTGGCGTTCGCATAGGTGTATCTCAGGAAAGCCCTGACCTTTGCGTCCGAACGGGGCAGCTGCATCAGCTGCTTTTGCTGTTCCTGCCAGGTGGCCATCGGATAAAGGATCAGGCACTCGTCAAGACCGCGGGTGAGCACGCACTGCATACCGAGTTCTTCTCTGAACTTCGCAGGTACTATCACGCGGTTTTTCGCATCTATTTGGTTTTGGTAGATGCCCATCAACATCCTGCCCTGAGTCTCCTTTTCCTGCCGGTCCAGGGGTGCAATGCCCCCTTCCCTTTATTTCCTCTCCACTTTACACCACTTTATGCATTTTGACAAGGCTATTTTAATAAAAAAATGGGATTTTACTCCACTTTTTTGCAAAGAAAAACGGCTACTCAAAGGAGTGAGCCGCTTTGCTAAATTTTCTCTCAGATGATATAATCCAGTATACCTTTTTGATAGGAGATCATATTATGGGAAACACTTTTTATTTTCAGTGGGAAGTCAGCCTGATGCAGTTCCTTCAGGCATTCATGAGCGATGTGACGGTAAAGATCATGGTCATTATATCCATGTTCGGAGAAGAACTGTTCATGGTATTCGTGCTCGGACTTGTTTATTGGGCTATAGACAAAAAGAAAGGCCTGAAAATAGGGATGAACATGCTGTTCGTCAACATTGCATATCCGATGATAAAAAACGTCGCTTTAAGACGCCGTCCGTATATGGACAATCCCGGGATAGAGTGCCTGAAACTTGTAGACAGCAGCGCTGATTCCATGGATATCGTGGCTCAGGGTTATTCCTTCCCCAGCGGGCATTCCGCCAACTCATCCGTCGTTATGGCATCTGTAGCTTACTTCTTCAAAAACAAGATATTCACCGTGCTTGCAGTGATCATTCCCCTGCTCGTCGGTATATCGAGATTCTGCCTTGGGGTCCATTATCCTACAGACGTGCTTTGCGGATGGATACTTGGATACGGGACAGTATTCCTTATGCCCTTCCTTGAAAAGAAATTCAAGAAAGCAAGGACTTTTTACTTCGTCATATTCGGTATAGCGTGCTTGGGCGCATTTTACTGCAGGACCAACGACTATTTCTCCGGACTGGGAATGATGCTGGGAATGCTCCTTGGTAATATATTCGAGGAAAAATACGTCAATTTCGAAGAAGCAAAAACAGTTCTCGGCGGAGCGCTCAGAGTCATCGGAGGTATAGCGGTATTCTTCGGGCTTAATACCCTTCTCAAGATGCCGTTCTCCCCTGAACTTCTTTCTTCGGCAAGCGCTGCACAGTTTGCGATCAGGTTCCTTAGATACGCGATAGTAATCTTCGCAGAAGTCGGAGTCTATCCTCTGCTGTTCAAACTGAAACTTAAAAAGAACTGATCGGGACCGAATAACTAAACAACATAAGAAAAACGCTGCAGATATAAACGTCTGCAGCGTTATTTTTTTATCCGTATATATTAGAAGAACGATCTGATCATCTGCATCATGTGGCCTTCCAGATACCATATGGTCTCGTAATGGATGAAATCCTTCATAGCCGAGTCTGCAAAAACGTTCAGCTGCGGAGGGAATTCTTCGTCTGCTTCCCAGAAAGATACCACAAAGCACAGGTCTCTCCACACGGGGATAAGATAACTGACATCACCTCGTCCGTAGGGCGTACCTCCGATGGCTTCGCAGCCTCTTTTCAGATCTTCGCTGTGTCCTTCGAATTCCTTAGCCATGGCATCTACCATGCCTTTTCCGGCATAATACGAACCGGTCAGGGTATCTGCCAGGTTATTGATCTTAGTGTAGTCTCCCGAAGCTTTTGCCCCGGGTTTTGAATAAGCTATAAAATCATAAATGGTCATGGATTCGCTGAATCCGGCCCGGCTGCAGGTGGCGAAACCGTCGGAGGACCATTCCACCAGAGCGTCGGTCCTGCGGACTCTGTAACATCTTGAAAGCATGTCGAAATACAGGAAAGAATCATCCTTTTTAAGAGCCAGTTTTTCTGCCAGGGCGTCAAGATCATAGGAAAGAAATATTTCCGCCGCCTTAGCGACCATTTTTCTGTGGTTATCTCCTATACCTTCTTCCTGCATATTCATTACGTGTTTTTCTATGCTCATATCTGTCTCCTGAATATATATCTGACGCAATATTATCACGAAACTGAAACGTGTTTCAATAACATTTGCCCGTCCATAAGCCCAGACGGTATTTCGTCAAAATGTATCTGTTACGCCCCTCTATTTCCTGAGAAAAAAACTGTATTGAACATAAATCAAGTGTATAATGTGTAAATGAAAAGAAGCTGTTGTTTTTGCCCGCCTGTGCGGGGAAAGGTGAAAATACATGTATAACAAGAAAACTCCATTCGTACCTTCAGTAGGACTCATAGTCTTCTCGTTCATTTTCTGCTATCCGCTGGGGTTCGTGTTCCTCTTCATGAGGCTGGCGAACAAAGCGTCAAAATCCTATACTGCAGTCAATGAACATAACGAGCCTATAAGATCCTTCAATCTGAACATGGGCTACAAAACAGTTAGAAACATCTGTTTTGCAATAGGTTGTCTGTTCGGGATCGGAGCACTGTCCGAACTGATCGACGCGATACAGTACGGTTACTTCTATTTCGAAGATATTATCATCCCCATGGTACTGTCCATAGCATGCCTGACCTTTGCTTACAGACGTACTGCCCAGCTTAAGAAATACCAGCCGTATCTCAACTATCTTGCGGCTTACGGGACTGATCCTATTTACGATCTCGCCTACTCCTTAGGCGTCAGCCATGAGCAGGCCGTCAAGGATCTTTCCGATATGATAGGCAGAGGAATAATCAAGGCGAGCATATCAAACGACGACTATATAGTCCTCGATTCGAATCCCGCCAAGATCCCCAGCGGTTCCAGATATGCCAAGAAATTCATAAGATGCCCGTTCTGCGGAGCTCCCAACTCCCTGGACCCTGGCGAAGCGAGAAAATGCGCATACTGCGATTCCCCACTTGAATAGGAAAAACCAACGATCCGGGCATTTGCCCGGATCCTTTTCTTTTCACACAATCTCCTTGCACGGGCTATATTTTTCTGCTATACTTCCTTGTCTATGAAAATCAAGAGTTTACTCAAATCAATATTGATCATCGCATTACTCGCGGTACTGGTATCAGGCAGCGTGTACTTCGCAGAATACTACGTAGGTAAAGAAGTATCAGCAACAATGATAAGTTCCTCCACCGGAGAAAACGTTCCGGACGGTGAGCCAGAGCCTCATACGGATAACGATATCAAGTCGGTGGATAACAAAGCCACCGGAGACGAGACCCCTGCTCTTACAGATCAGCAGATCGGAAGAGAGATCGCAGACTTTGCAGAACAGTTCCTCGGATACAGATATGTGGGCGGAGGTTCCAATCCCTACACAGGATTCGACTGTTCCGGCTTCGTACAGTACGTGCTCAACAGCACGGGACATTATCTCTCGGCAAGATCTTGCACGGACCAGTACTACAGCACCTGGCGCGTCAGCGCAGACGAGCTGATGCCCGGAGATATAGTCTTCTTCACGGGAACCTGGGGAAACGCTCAGGTCACTCACGTAGGCATCTACATCGGCGGAGGACGTATGATACATGCGGGTGACGAGAATTCGAACGTATGCCACGCAAACCTCTGGGAAGACTACTGGGTCTACCACCTTTACGGATACGGAAGAATAAGATAAAAAACAAAACGGGCGCAAGCCCGTTTCTTTTTTCTATGATTCTGCTAAAGAAAGCTTCTTCTGTGTATCGGACAGGGACCCAGCTTAGCCAAACCCTCGTAATGCAGTTTGGTGCCGTAACCTTTGTTAGATGCGAAGCCGTAGCCGGGGTAGACGCTGTCCATCTCCACCATTTCCCTGTCTCTCGTGACCTTCGCAATTATTGAAGCTGCTGCAATGGATACAGACTTGGCATCCCCCTTTATTATCGAAGTCTGAGGTATCTCCAGTTTGTCAAGTTTGACTGCGTCTATCAGCACGTGATCAGGTCTTACCGAAAGCCCATTGATCGCATCCAACATGGCTGCCTTGGTAGCCTGAAGTATATTGATCTCATCGATCACGTCCGGCTCTCTTCTTCCTATGGATACGGCTATGGCGTTTTCCATGATGAGATCGAAAAGTTCATCTCTTTTCTTGGGTGAAAGTTTCTTTGAATCGTCAACGCCCAGAACCGAAAAATCCTTCGGCAGTATCACAGCAGCGGTGACGACAGGTCCTGCAAGAGGTCCTCTTCCGACCTCATCAACGCCGGCTACATACAGTTTCCCCTCGTCCCAGAGAGCGTTCTCATAGCTCTTCATTTCAGCGAGTTTTTGTATTTGTTTTTCAAGTCTTTCTGCTTTCGTCATGATAATTGATTATACCGTAAAACAGGCTCTTTATGATATACTAAAAAATAACTTGTAAAATATATCATAACCGCATTGCTTCAAGAGTCAGACAAGGAGAAAGAAAATGAAGTACAACAAATTTCAGGACATAGAGCTTTCGGCTCTCGGATTCGGCTGCATGAGGTTTCCGGTGCTCGAAGATAAATCCATAGATGAGGAACAGGTCGCCAAAATGTTCGATTTAGCCATCGAAGGCGGCGTCAACTACTTCGATACCGCCTGGCCTTATCACGAAGGCAATTCCGAGATAGTGACCGGCAAGCTTCTTAAGAAATATCCCAGAGACAGCTACTATCTGGCAACAAAATTCCCCGCGTTCCAGTACAAGGCCGGAGAACCGGGCAATCCCCACCCTTCGGAATTCTTCGAAAAGCAGCTTGAGAAATGCGGTGTCGACTATTTCGATTTTTATCTTTGCCACAACGTATCCGAGAAAACCATACCGGCTTTCGAAGATCCGGAGATCGGCATCATACCTTATCTCGTAGAGCAGAAAAAACTCGGAAGGATCAAACATCTCGGTTTTTCCTGCCATGCGCAGTTCCCGAATATGAAGGCTTTCCTCGAAAGACACCCGGGAGTATTCGAATTCTGCCAGATACAGCTCAACTATCTCGACTGGACGCTGCAGGAAGCAAAAGAAAAGTATGAACTCCTTACAGAACTCGGCATCCCCGTATGGGTAATGGAAGGTATCAGAGGAGGAAGGCTTGCCGCTCTTCCCGAAGCTCTCTCTAAAAAGTTAAGAGTCCTCCGCCCCGAAGCAAGCGACGCCGAATGGGCTATAAGATGGGTACAGAGCCTTCCGAACGTATGCGTACAGCTTTCAGGCATGAGCAATATCGCTCAAGTAGAAGAGAACCTCAAAACTATGAATGAAGGCGATGACCTCACACAGGAAGAATTCGACCTTCTTCTTGAGATCGCGGAGAGCCTTAAGAGATCGGTACCCTGCACCAAGTGCAGATACTGCTGCGACGGATGTCCAATGGAGCTGGATATTCCTGCGCTCATCGCGCAGTACAACGCATTCCTGACCCAGGACGATTTCTCCATCAGACAATATATGGACAGTCTGCCGGAAGACAAGAGGCCTTCGGCATGCATCGGCTGCGGCCAGTGCACTGACATCTGCCCGCAGAACATAAACGTACCGGATATCATGGAAAGATTTGCGGCTGCCCTTGCAGGTGAAAAGACCTGGGAGCAAGTATGTAAAGAACATGATGCGGACCTGAAAAAGTAAGGAGCATAGATGAGTTTCAAAGAGTTTTCAGAAAAACAGGATGTGATACTCTCACCAAAGCGATATTTCATAGACGCTCTGGGCGCCATGGCGCAGGGTCTTTTCGCGTCTCTTCTCATAGGGACCATACTTGACACCATAGGAGTCTATTGCAATGTCCCTGTGCTCGTTACCATAGGCGCATATGCGAAAGCTGTTATGGGGCCTGCTATGGCCATCGCTATCGGAAGAGCGCTCAACGCACCTCCCCTGGTGTTGTTTTCCCTGGCTGCAGTGGGCTGGGCGGCCTGCGCGGAAGGCGGAGCTGGCGGACCGTTGGCAGTTTACTTCATAGCGCTCATCGCCTGTGAACTTGGGAAACTGGTTTCGAAGGTCACTCCGGTAGATATACTGGTAACGCCTCTCGTTACCATACTCAGCGGAGGGCTCCTCAGCATATTCACAGCCCCGTATATAGGGAAAGCCGCTAGCTATGCCGGTAACCTAATAATGTGGGCGACTGAACTGAGGCCTTTCCTCATGGGCATGCTGGTCGCTCTTATCGTGGGCGTTGCCCTTACCCTGCCTATCAGCAGCGCGGCGATCTGTGCGGCTCTCGGTCTTACGGGCCTTGCAGGAGGAGCAGCTCTCGCCGGATGCTGTGCGAACATGATAGGTTTCGCCGTCATCAGTTTCCGTGAGAACAGATGGGGCGGTCTCGTCTCTCAGGGGCTCGGCACTTCTATGCTCCAAATGGGCAATATAGTAAAGAACCCGAGGATATGGATACCCGCTATCGTTGCATCCCTGGTCAATGGACCGGTTGCCACATGCATATTCCGTCTCGAAATGAACGGAGCTGCCGTCAGTTCAGGAATGGGTACCTGCGGACTCGTAGGCCAGATAGGCGTAATAACCGGATGGAGCAGCGATATAGCCGCGGGACTTAAAGCGTCGGTCACAGCAATGGACTGGATAGGTCTCATTGCAGTAAGTTTCATCGTGCCCGCTGTCGTTTCGCTTCTGGTAGCATCGCTGCTTAGAAATATCGGTTGGATTGAAGAAGACGATCTTAAACTTCCGCAATGAAAAACGGCGCCTGTAAGGCACCGCTCATCAAAGCAATTCTCTGTTATACAGTCCCGCTGTTCTCCGGAACGGCGGGTTTTCTTTATTTCTGACCATATCGAATATGTTTCTGCATTCCTCCGCCGTCTCCGTTGTGAAATACAAGGTATAAAAGTCAAGAGGTGGAAGGTTCCTGTCAGATGCATAAAGGGGCACGCAGTTGAGAAGCTCCGAATACTTTGAATCGTGACACAGTATCCTGAAATGCTCTCCCTTGCGGTCTATGAGTTCCTTGTCTCTGCTGCATCTTTTGCAGCCCTCGGGACCCATGGCAGGGCATGCACGGAACTTCATCAACGGGAGATAACCGTATACAAGGATACCGAGTTCTATCCTGTTATCGACAGTAGCGTATCTTTTCAAAAGTTCCCTTTGCTTTCCAAAGGGCATTTCAAAGGAAAGTGTAAGGTCTTTTGCGCCGAGTTTTGCATACTCCTCTATGGCAGGAACATTCAGCACATTAAGATACATGCCTCCGTGTATATCTATACCGGCTTCCGCGCACATATTCACAGCCCCGATATTCTCGCAGAGTGCTCCCCTGACGCCTTTGTCCTTGAGTTTCTCAAGATCCTCTCTGACGGACGGTACAGAGCCTTCCCAAAGCACTGAAGGTATCTCCGCGATCAGCCTGTTCTCTCTTATGAGCATACTGGAAGATCCTATGCCCCTTAGGATATCTTTTAACGGCATTACCACCTGAACGCCTTCAGGAACATCAAAGAGCTGTGATATAGAAGAAAATCTTATCCTGTACATATCAATACTCCTCAAAGGCATCTACCCTGGCGTCAGTCAGCATAGCTACTGCCCTTCTCCTCAGATCGTTAAGGGATGATATAGGCAGCATGAGTCCATCCTCTATATCAGCCTGCAGGTCCTTCAAATAATAGAAAGTGCCGCCGAGTTTGCCGAGATTCTTTCTTACGCTTTCCTCAGTCATGGGCTGTGTTTTTGCATTTTGGGGAACATCTCCTTCGCAGCTAACCCATATGTCACCGTCATTTACTGTAAGGGTGACCTTCTCCCCGGCTTTCGCAGAGAAGAACATATCGATACCAACGGTCTGGGTCTCTTTTTCATAAAGCTTTGCAAGACTTTTCAGCACATCAGAAGAAGCTGCAGTCACATCGTCTTTTGTTCTGTAACCGAACATATCGAGAGTTCTATTTCCCATAAGATAGCCGTCGGTAAAACCGCTTCTGCTGAAAACTGCCCTAAGCGTATCAAGATCATAATCTTTTCCCTCTCTGGCGTTTTTGCATGCTGTGACAGCTGCTGCCACA
The DNA here is from genome assembly GCA_017432725.1 of Bacillota bacterium. Lineage (GTDB taxonomy): Bacteria > Bacillota > Clostridia > Peptostreptococcales > Anaerovoracaceae > RUG13409. Next base: position 19,819 of record JAFRIQ010000020.1, on the reverse strand, counting down.
TATTCGGCGCGTTTCATCCTGCCTTCTATCTTGAGGCTTCCTACGCCTGCATCGGCAAGTTCCTTGATATGCCCCATATATGACATATCCTTAAGAGACAGTGCGTGATCTCTTCCGCATACCTCGCAGTCCAGCCTGCAGGGCTGGGCGCAAAGGCCTCGGTTCCCGCTCCTTCCTCCTATCATGGAAGACAGATAACAATTACCTGAGAGCGACATACAGTGCGCCCCGTGAACGAAGGCTTCGACGTCCGCTCCTATATTATTTACGATCTTTCTTATCTCCTCAAGGCTCAGCTCCCTTGCGAGAACCACTCTGTCAAAACCCCATTTCTGAAGAGCTCTGACACCTTCGCTGTTGTGTACCGCCATCTGGGTGGAAGCGAATCTTTTTAGCTTCGGATAATGGTCTCTTGCGTATGCAGCAACGGCAAAGTCCTGGATTATGAGGGCATCGGCGCCTGCAAGAGCCGCTGTATCGACTGCTCTGTATACGTCCTCAAGTTCGTCATCAAAGACGACCGTATTTATGGTGATATATACTCTGCAGCTGTGCTCGTGACAGAGCCTTATGGTATTTTTAAGGTTTTCTCCGTTGAAGTTGTCCGCATTCCTTCTTGCATTGAAATTCTGCAATCCAAAATATACGGCATCCGCGCCGCAGCGCAGTGCCGCAATAAGCTGTTCTTCTCCGCCTACGGGAGCCAGGATCTCAGGGTAAGCGTTCTTCATTGCCTTTTTCTTACGATGTCTCCGGGCAGCGCACCGTCCGGAAGATTTATCTCTATTGTATCCATTGGATGAGAAGATCTCTCGATAGACTCCCCTTCGCTGTTTATGATCTTTTCGACTTTGAAACTCCTTCCGGCTTTTCCCGGCGTAAGGACTTCAAGTTCATCACCCAGATCGAAGGCATTCCTCGTCCTGATCTTCCCGTCTCCGGCCACGTTTCCTACGTAAAGGAAATCACGTATATATCCATTATCGTCAGGAGCTATCTCCGAAGGCTGTCCTTCATAAAAACCCGTGCAGTAAGGTCTGTGAGAAACGGTGTTGAGCTCGTCCCTTGCCTCTTTCGCGCTGATAAGTCCGTCCATATATGACCTGTATGCGTTGGCGACAGTCCCAACATAATACGGAGTCCTCATACGGCCTTCAACTTTGAACGAGACCACCCCTGCGTCTGCGAGTTTTGTAAGTATATCTACACAGCACAGTTCTTTGGAACTGAGTATGGTCATGCCTCTTTCCGACTCTATGACGGGAAAGTATTCGCCGGGTCTCTGCTCTTCCATGAGGTAGTAGTTCCAGCGGCAGCCCTGAGCGCATTCTCCTCTGTTACCGGACCTGCCGGTAAGGAAAGCTGATATCATGCATCTTCCGGAATAACTCATACACATAGCACCGTGTATGAAAGCCTCAAGTTCAAGATCTTTGGGCTTATTTTCCGCAATCTGGGCTATCTGTTCAAGACTCAGTTCTCTCGCAAGGACTATGCGCTTTACGCCCATATTGTAATAGACTTCAGCCGCCTTATAGTTCATGCAGTTCGCCTGGGTTGAAAGATGTATCTCCATTTCGGGACATTTCGATTTGATTTCCGCTATTGCCCCTATATCCGAAACGATGATAGCGTCCACACCTATACTGTGCAGTTCAGATGCATAATCCCCAAGCCTAGGGATCTCATCATTGTTTGCGAAGCAGTTGACCGTTACGTACAGTTTCTTTCCGGCTCTGTGAAGTTTATCGCAGGCTGCAGAAATGTCGTCCATACCGAAGCCCACGTGTTCGGCTCTCATCTGCATAAAAGGCCCTCCGAGATACACGGCGTCCGCCCCGTACTTTATCGCAGCGTCAACGCATTCCATATCCCCCGAAGGAAGCAACAGTTCTATATCTTTAAGATCCATATTTCAAATCCTTTTGAAAGCCCCGCGTATACGCGGGGCAGAGTCGTTCATCAGTAAAGTATATCAGCATAAGTCGGGTACGGCCAGTAGTCGGAACCGCAGAGGGCTTCCAGACTGCTGAGTACCGATCCAAGCTTCGAAACCGATGCGGCCACGTTGTTCCTGTAATAAAGGGCCGAGTCTATGCCGCCCATTATATTCGGCGCATCTGCCATCTCCTTGAGGAGTTTTTCGTTTTCGGCGTACGCATCTGCAAGAAGCACGCTTATCCTTGAAAGTATATCCTTTTCCACGGAATAATCTGACCCTATGTTCTTTTTGTTGAGCATAGTCTGAGTAAGATCCATCTCATAGTTATTGACGCACGGAAGAATATGCCTAAGGAACATCTCGCTTATGGTGTTGGCTTCGATAGCCGTTTTTGCCGAATAGTTGGCAAGATGTATGGAATACCTGGCCTCCATCTCACCTCTGGTATATACGCCGTGAGAAGTGAACAGAGCCACGTTCTTGTCGTTTATATACTGAGGCATGCTGTCCACGGTATCTCTTAGGCAGGAAAGGCCTCTTCTTTCAGCTTCTTCAGCCCACTCTATACCGTAGCCGTTGCCGTTGAAAATGATGCGGCGGTGTTTTGAAAGCGTATCCTGAAGCAGTGCCTGGAGTTCCTCATTGAAATTATCAGCCTTTTCAAGTCTGTCTGCGAACATGCTCAGTTCTTCAGCCATCATGGTGTTGAGGACCACGTTCGGTCCTGCAATTGACTGGCTGGATCCGACCATACGGAATTCGAACTTGTTACCGGTGAAAGCAATCGGAGAAGTCCTGTTTCTGTCCGTCGTATCCTGAGGGATCTCCGGGATACTGTCTATCCCTATCTTTAGTTTTTTCTGCGCTCTTTCTTCATAGGTCTTGCCTTCGACGATGGCGTCGACTATAGCCGTCAGCTCGGAGCCGAGTGAAACGCTGAGGATTATGGGAGGAGCTTCGTTTCCGCCTAAACGGAAATCGTTGCCGTGATAGGCTACGCAGCAGCGGAGCATTTCCTGATAATCGTCGACTCCAGCGAGGAATGCCGCTATAAAGGTCAGGAAACGCGCGTTCTGGCTGGGAGTCTTTCCCGGACTCATGAGATTGTCTCCTTTGTCCGTCATAAGGCTCCAGTTGTTGTGTTTACCGCTTCCGTTCACGCCTGCGAAGGGTTTCTCATGGAGTATGCATTCAAAACCGTGCCTGTGGGCAAGTTTCTGCATAAGTTCCATCATGATCTGGTTATGGTCGCATGCCGTATTGACGTCGCAGTAGACCGGGGCCAGCTCATGCTGACAGGGAGCCGCTTCGTTGTGTTCCGTTTTCGCGTTTACGCCAAGCTTCCAAAGATCCTCGTCGAGTTCATGCATGAAGCCCATCACTTCCGGTTTGATAGCCCCATAGTAATGGTCGTCAAGTTCCTGCCCTTTCGGAGGTTTTGCTCCGAACAGTGTTCTTCCGCACAGCTTAAGATCCGGGCGCTGTTCATAATACTCTTTCTTTATGAGGAAGTATTCCTGTTCAGGCCCTACCTGCGGGATCACATGCTGCACATCGTCTCCGAAGAGTTTGAGTATCCTGAGGCACTCTTTATCGAGGGCTCTCATGGAACGGAGCAGCGGGGTTTTCTTGTCAAGTATATCTCCGCTGTACGAACAGAATATCGTCGGAATATACAGAGTTCTGTCTTTTATGAACGCGAAGGAAGTAGGATCCCATGCCGTGTATCCCCTGGCTTCGAACGTTGCCCTGAGTCCTCCGGACGGGAAACTTGAAGCATCAGCTTCGCCCTTTGTCAGCTCGCTTCCTGACAGTTCAAGAAGGATCTTCCCCTGCCCGTCGGGGACCAGAAAACTGTCATGCTTTTCCGCAGTGAATCCTGTCATCGGCTGGAACCAATGGGTGTAATGGGTAGCGCCTTTTTCCGTAGCCCAGCTGCACATAGCTTTGGCTATGTCATCCGCAGCCTCCATGGAAAGCATAGCGCCGCTTTTGACACACTCGCTCCAAGCATCATAGGATTCTTTCTTGATGTACTTTTTCATGGTCTCTTCTGTAAAGACCATGGTCGCAAAAATGTCTTTAATACTCATTTTCAAAATATCTCTTTGCCGCTTCAAACATCCGTATATCATATTCGCCGGGAACGTTCCTGTACAGAGATTTCCCGTTGCGTTCGGAGTGTCCCATCTTACCGAATACCCTGCCGTCCGGAGACGTTATACCTTCTATGGCATAAAGAGATCCGTTGGGATTGAACTGGATATCCATCGTCGCATTGCCTTCAAGATCGACATATTGAGTTGCGATCTGCCCGTTTTCAGCAAGTTTCAGGATGAGGTCCTCTCCTGCGAGGAACCTTCCTTCACCGTGGGAAATAGGTACGCTGTATATCTCACCTGGCTTTGTAAAGGAAAGCCATGGAGATTTATTGGACGCGATCCTTGTCCTTACGATCTTCGACTGATGCCTGCCTATGGTATTGTAACTTAATGTGGGACAAGATGCATCCGTATCGATTATCTTTCCGTAGGGTACCAATCCCAGTTTGATGAGCGCCTGGAATCCGTTGCATATTCCGCACATAAGCCCTTCTCTGTTATCCAGCAGATCGGAAACCGCATCCTTGATCTCAGGATTGCGGAAAAACGCCGTAATGAACTTACCGCTACCGTCAGGTTCGTCTCCGCCTGAAAAACCTCCGGGTATGAATACTATCTGTGACTCTTTTAGTTTCGACGAGAACGTATCTATACTTCTTGCGATACCCTCGGAACTGAGGTTATTGATGACGAAGATATCCGGTTCCAGACCCGCTTCTGAAACAGCTCTCGCTGAATCTATCTCGCAGTTCGTACCGGGGAATACCGGTATCAGGACTTTAGGTCTTGCTACCGAGACAAGAGGACCTACTCTCTTTTCAGCTTCAAAACTGAAGTTGGATACGGGGCCTTCGCTTTCTACGCTGTTGCATGTGAAGACGCCTTCCAGTTTTCCTTCATAAAGGTCGTAGACATCGGAAGTTTTGATCTTCTCTTCTCCGAATCTGAACTTCTTTCCTGATGATATCTCGCCTATGACCTGCATACCTTCTTCAGGTTTGGCCATTTCAAGAAGGAAAGCGCCGTAATCCCATGCGAAGACATCTTTTAAGCTCAGGTCTTCGGAAAAATCGAATCCGAAATCATTTCCCATAGCCATCTTCAATACTGCTTCCGCTATGCCGCCCATTCCGGGAGTGTAGCAAGACACAGCTTTTTTGCTTCTGAGAAGTGTGCAGACTCTGTCGAATACGTCCAGAAGCGACTTGGCAACGGGAATACCGTTTTCATCATATTCCGGAGCTATTCTGACCAGTTTGTTCCCGGCCTTCTTGAACTCCGGAGATACTATATTGTCTGTTTTATCCGTAGTCACCGCAAATGAGATGAGCGTGGGAGGAACATCCAGATTCTCGAACGATCCGGACATTGAGTCTTTTCCTCCAATGGCGCCTATCCCAAGATCCATCTGCGCTTTGAAAGCTCCGAGAAGAGCTGCCAGGGGCTTGCCCCATCTCTTTGGATCTTTGCCCAGCTTTTCAAAGAACTCCTGAAGACTCAGATATACGTCCTCGAATTTCGCGCCGGATGCTATCAGTTTGGATACGGATTCCACTATAGCCAGGTAAGCTCCGTGATACGGACTCTGCTCTGAAATGAAGGGATTGTAGCCCCATGCCATGAGAGAACACGTATCCGTATGTCCCTGTTCCAGTGATACCTTCTGTACCATTGCCTGTATCGGGGTACGCTGATATTTCCCGCCGAAAGGCATGAGTACGGTCCCCGCACCTATCGTCGAGTCGAATCTTTCCGATAGTCCTCTCTTGGAGCACGTATTGAGATCTGACGCTACAGCCTTCAGCCCCACGGTAAAACTGTCAGGAATTTCTTTCCCGTTGTAAACAGCCTTCGCCGTTTCGACTGTGATATGTTTTTCAGCACCGTTGGAATTAAGGAATTCCCTGCTTATATCTACTATCTTGTCGCCGTTCCAGTACATCGTGAGTCTCGGGTCTTCCTTGACCACGGCTACGCGCACCGCCTGAAGGTTTTCAGATTCGGCTATCTCCATAAATCTCTTTTCATCTTCCGGAGCGATGACAGCCGCCATTCTTTCCTGAGATTCGCTTATGGCGAGCTCAGTGCCGTCAAGGCCTTCATATTTTTTAGGAACTGCGTTAAGGTCTATATCTATTCCGTCTGCAAGCTCTCCTATGGCGACGGAAACTCCGCCTGCGCCGAAGTCATTGCAGCGTTTTATCATCCTTGCGCTTTCCGCATTCCTGAAGAACCTCTGAAGTTTTCTTTCTTCGGGAGCATTTCCCTTCTGTACTTCCGCTCCGCAGGTCTCTACGGATTTGACTGTATGGGCTTTCGAAGAGCCTGTGGCTCCGCCAATACCGTCTCTTCCTGTCTTTCCTCCGAGGAGTATTATGAGGTCTCCGGGAAGAGGTGTTTCTCTTCTTACGTTCTTTTCAGGAGCGGCTGCTATGACTGCGCCTACTTCCATTCTCTTTGCAGCATAGCCGGGGTGATATATCTCGTCTACTATTCCCGTGGCAAGTCCTATCTGATTGCCGTATGAAGAATAGCCCGCAGCAGCTGTCGTTACCAGTTTCCTCTGCGGAAGTTTTCCTTCCATGGTTTCTGAGATCGGCACTGTGGGGTCTGCAGCTCCTGTAACTCTCATTGCGCCGTACACGTAGGATCTGCCCGAAAGAGGATCTCTTATCGCTCCGCCTATGCACGTTGCGGCGCCTCCGAAGGGTTCTATCTCAGTCGGATGGTTATGGGTCTCGTTCTTGAAGAGGAGGAGCCAGTCCTGTTCCTCACCGTCGACATCCACTTTTATCTTGACCGTGCAGGCGTTGACTTCTTCCGATTCGTCAAGCTTATCGAGCTTTCCGGACATCTTGAGAGCTTTTACCGCTATAGTTGCTATATCCATCAGACATACCGGTTTTGTTCTTTCCAGTATGCTTCTTGTCTTCAGATAGTCGTCAAACGCATTCTGAAGTATTTCATCTTCAAACTTCACGTATCCTATGATGGTACCGAAAGTCGTATGTCTGCAGTGGTCGGACCAATACGTATCGATCATACGTATTTCGGTGATGCTTGGGTCTCTTCCCTCTTTTCTGAAATAGTCTCTGCAGAAAGCGAGATCGTCTGCATCCATGGCAAGGCCGTAAGAAGCTACGAATGCGCCGATCGCATCGCCTTCCAGGTCTCTAAAGCCTTCAAGGACTTCGACCTTGGACGGAACGTTGTATTCCATCACCAGGGTTTCAGGTTTTTCAAGAGATGCTTCCCTTGCTTCCACCGGGTTGATGACGTATTTCTTGACTTCGCTCAGTTCTTCGTCAGAAAGCTTTCCGTAAAGAGCGTAAACTTTTGCGGACCGTACAAGAGGTCTTTCGCCTTTTGTTATAAGCTGGATGCACTGCGCTGCAGAATCCGCTCTCTGATCGAACTGTCCGGGAAGATATTCCACTGCGAAGACGGTAGCGCCGGAAACGTCTATATCCGCGCTGCAGATATCCAGCTGAGGCTCTGAAAAAACGTACTTCGATGCATATTCAAAATCTTCTTCGCTCAGATTTTCAACATCATAGCGGTTGAATAGCCTTACGTCTTCAAGAGATTCTATTCCAAGAAGCTTCCTGAGTTCAGAACAAAGAGATGCAGCCTCATGTGCAAGTTCTTTTCTTTTTTCTACATATACTCTGTATACCATTATCCTATCCTTTATATGCTTTCAGCGCTCTCTGACCTATATCTGTTCTCATGTACGCGTTGTCAAATCTGACTTTTTTCGCCACGTCGTATGCGCCTTTGATGGCTTCTTCGAGACTGTCGGCAACAGCGGTGCATCCTACGACTCGTCCTCCGTTCGTCAGCAGCTTACCGTCTGATATTTTTGCGCCTGCAACGTAAACCTTGTCTTCTATCTCTTCAGGTATCGTCATTTCGAAACCCTTTTCGTAATGCTCCGGGTAACCCTTTGACGCTACTATAACGCAGCAGGCGTGTTTATCGGAGAATCTGACTTCCGTCTCAGCGAGCCTGGAGTCCGTGACTGCCATCATTATTGTGAGAAGGTCGCTTTCGAGAAGAGGAAGAACGACCTGAGTTTCAGGATCGCCGAACCTGCAGTTGTATTCGATCACTTTAGGACCGTCTTTGGTTATCATCAGACCGAAATACAGGCAGCCTTTGAATGTCCTTCCTTCAGCATTCATTGCGTTCATGGTCGGAATGAATATCTTCTCCATGCATTCTGCCGCGACTTTGTCCGTGTAGTAAGGATTTGGAGCGACGGTACCCATACCGCCGGTATTGAGGCCGGTATCTCCGTCTCCGGCCCTCTTGTGATCCATTGAAGATACCATGGGTACGAGGGTCTTTCCATCGGTAAATGACAGGACAGAGACTTCCGGACCTTCGAGGAATTCCTCTATAACGATACGATCTCCGCTCTTTCCGAACTTTTTGTCCAGCATTATTTCCTTTATGGCGTCTTCCGCTTCTTCATGGGTCATCGCGATGATGACGCCCTTTCCGAGAGCCAGCCCGTCGGCTTTGACTACTGTCGGAAGAGGAGCTGTCTTTACGAATCTGAGAGCTTCTTCGGGATCGTCGAACACGTCGTATGAAGCTGTCGGAATGCCGTATTTTTTCATCAGCTCTTTTGAAAAGACTTTGCTGCTCTCTATGATCGCGGCGTTTGCTCTGGGTCCGAATGACGGTATGCCCGCCGCTTCCAGAGCGTCCACGCAGCCGAGGGCAAGAGGATCGTCAGGAGCCACTACTGCGTAGTCGACAGCCTTTTCCTTTGCGAAAGCAACTATGCCGTCTATATCCGTTGCTCCGATGTCAACGCATACGGCGTCTTTAGCCATTCCCCCATTTCCGGGAAGCGCATATATGACTTCAACGTCCTTGTTCTCTTTTATCTTTTTTATGATGGCGTGCTCTCTGCCGCCGCTTCCGACTACCAGTATCTTCATGGCATATCTCCTTTAGTGATGGAACAGACGCATGCCTGTGAAGCACATGACCATTCCGTATCTGTCTGCTGTCTCGATGACGTTATCGTCTCTTATGGAGCCGCCGGGCTCAGCTATGTACTGAGCTCCCGATTTCCTGGCTCTTTCGACGTTGTCCCCGAAGGGGAAGAACGCATCGCTGCCCACGGTGATACCGCTCTGTGTGGCTATCCATGCTTTTTTCTCTTTAGCGGTGAGAGGCTCCGGTCTGTATTTGAATCTCTGCTGCCATTCGCCGTCTCTCAGAACGTCGTCCCATTCATCGGATATATACACGTCTATGGTATTGTCTCTGTCAGGCCTCCTTATATCGTCGAGGAAAGGCAGTTCGAGGACCTTCGGACACTGTCTTAAGTACCAGTTGTCTGCCTTGTTGCCGGCCAGCCTTGTGCAGTGTATCCTGCTCTGCTGTCCCGCTCCTACGCCTATTGCCATTCCGTCTTTTACGTAGCATACGGAGTTGGACTGTGTATATTTGAGAGTGATGAGAGAAAGGATCATATCGATCTTGGCCTCTTTGCTGAGCTCCTTGTTCTTTGTAACTACGTTGGTCAGGAGCTCCTCGTCGATCTTGAAATTGTTATGTCCCTGTTCGAAAGTGACTCCGAATACGTCCTTTGTCTCGAGAAGCGCCGGAACGTAGGATGCGTCGATCTCTACGACGTTATATTTACCGCCCTTCTTGGTCTTGAGTATCTCAAGAGCCTCGTCAGTGTAACCGGGAGCTATGATTCCGTCGCTTACTTCATACTTGATGTAGTTTGCCGTATCTGCATCGCAAACGTCGGAAAGAGCAGCCCAGTCGCCGTACGAGGAAAGTCTGTCTGCGCCCCTTGCGCGAATGTACGCACAGGCTATGTCCGAAAGTTCCTTGTCCGTGTCGACGAAATAGATCTTTCTCTCAAGTTCAGTGAGAGGTCTTCCGACTGCAGCGCCTGCAGGGCTTACGTGCTTGAAACTTGCGGCTGAGGGCATTCCTGTAGCCTCTTTGAGTTCTCTGACAAGCTGCCATGAATTGAGAGCGTCGAGGAAGTTGATATATCCGGGCTTTCCGTTCAGTACTTTAACGGGAAGATCGGATCCGTCTTTCATAAATATCCTTGATGGTTTCTGGTTCGGATTGCATCCGTATTTGAGTTCGAGTTCGTTCATGATTAATCTCCCAGGTGTTTATTGAATATCTTCACTTCTCCCTTTACGTAAGTGTAGAGAGATACTTTATTGTCGCAATTCAGCGCATCCCATACTTCTTCCGGAGAAGGAAGCGTGACTTCCTTTGGTTCCCCTTCGAAAGCGGGAAGCGGGTTGCCGTCTCCTTTGTACGTGCTGATGAAATATCCCTTTCCTTCAGGACATGACTCGTATGCGAAAAACTCCCTGAGACAGGTCCCGTCTTTGTATTTGAGAAGAGAAAGTTCGAAACTCTTGTCCTCGTTGATTATGGCCGAGATCCTCGAAGTGAAGTTCGGTTCATCGGGCTCATATTCTCTCGTCATGAGGGCTTTTCTGAAATCGCCCATCTCCACAACGGTATCCGTCTGATCGCCGTTGGTAACTACAAGTTTGTTCCCCATAGTCCTTACGGGATGATAGATGATAAGACTGGGGTCTTTCATCTTGGAAGGATCGTAGGCTTCCGTCATGATACCGTCTTCAGTAACGGTGAATATCCTGTTTCTGCTGTTTTCCGATCTTCCCATGATCCAGTAATATACCGTGTCGTTTCCGACCACTATGCCTCTGCCCGGATAAGGGTTGTTCTTTAAGAGTTCTAATAAATCCTGCATATCTTCAGCTCCTTTTCTCGACTATTTCCGCCGATATCTTCTCCACAGCTCTGGGAAGAAGTATCCATTCCGCCTGTTCCATTATCCTTTTCTGAAGTATCTCGGGGGTATCTCCTTCGAGAACGTCTACGGCTTTCTGGAAGATGATCCGTCCGCCGTCGGGCACTTCGTTGGCGAAATGCACCGTTGCTCCGGAGACCTTCACACCGTATTTCAAGGCCTCTTCATGGACCTTAAGACCGTAAAAACCTTCCCCGCAGAAGGATGGTATGAGGGAAGGATGTACGTTGATTATTCTTTCTGTAAAACGGTCCGTGAATCCTTTCGTAAGGATGCACATGAATCCCGCGAGCACTATGAGATCTATCTTCTTTTCTTCGAGAAAATCTCCCAGAGCATCGCAAAACTCAGCCCGGCTTCCGTAGTCGGACCTGAGCATCACGGCCGTCTCTATACCGTTGGTTTTCGCTCTTTCAAGAGCATAGGCATCCTTGTTGTTGGATACTACCAGCACCACTTCTCCGCTCTTTATGACACCGCTTTTCTCAGCGTCTATGATAGCCTGGAGATTGGTCCCGCCTCCTGAGACAAGTACTGCGACTCGCGCTTTATCTAGCATAAGACCACCTTTTCTTCGCCCTTTACTATACTGCCTATGACGTAGGCGTCGATGCCTTCTTCTTTAAGGGCTTTCATGGCTTCGCCATAGCTGTCTACGGATACGATGAGCACCATTCCCACGCCCATATTGAAAGTGTTGTACATATCTCTCTCGGGGATATTTCCTCTCTTCTCTATGAGCCTGAATATTCCCGGAGTATTAATCTTTGACTTTTCGATTTTTGCGCAGAGGCCGTCGGGTATGCACCTGGGAACGTTTTCATAGAATCCTCCTCCCGTGATGTGGCTTATACCGTGCACTTTCGCTCTTTCCAGAGCAGCGAGAACGGGTTTCACATATATCTTGGTGGGAGTCAGAAGGACCTCGCCCAGCGTCTTTCCTTCAAGTTCTTCCGGCCTTTCCCCGAGATCCGCATTCTCTACGTCGAATACTTTCCTTACGAGGGAATACCCGTTGGAATGGAGCCCGCTGGAAGGAAGCGCGATGATGACGTCGCCTTCTTCCATCTTTTCGTGATCCAGTATTTTCTCTCTGTCCACTATGCCCACCGAAAAGCCTGCCAGATCGTAATCATCCGGTTTCATGACTCCGGGATGTTCCGCTGTTTCTCCGCCTATGAGAGCGCATCCTGCCTGGATGCATCCTTCGGCGACACCTGATACCAGAGTGGCAACCTTTTCGGCCTCGTTCTTTCCTATGGCTATGTAGTCGAGGAAGAAAAGAGGTTTTGCTCCGCAGCATATGACGTCGTTGACGCACATGGCTACGCAGTCGATCCCTACTGTATCGTGTTTACCGAGAAGCTGCGCTATCCTCTGTTTCGTTCCTACGCCGTCGGTACCGGAAACCAGCACGGGTTCCTTAAGTCCGGACAGTTCCGGCTTGTAAAGACCGCCGAAACCGCCGAGGCCTGCAAGAACTTCCTTAGAGAAGGTCTTCTCGACGTACTTTTTCATGAGTTTCACGCCTTCGTAGCCGGCTTCTATATCTACCCCGGCGGCAGCGTAGCTTCCAGAATATGATTTATCCATTTGCTATTCCTCTCCTGTCCAGCAATATGTGCACACTTTATCTCTGTCAAGCCCGATGGCTTCGATAAGCCCGTCTATGGTCTGATATCCGAGGGAGTCGAAACCAAGTTCCTTGCATATGGTCTCGAGCATGCATTTCCCTCTTTTTGTATTGGGATCAGAGTATTCCTCGAGATGTTTCTGTCCTTCGTCGCCCTCTATAGCCTGGACCGTTCTTCTTGCGAGAAGATCCATGGAGGATTCGTTCCTGGAGAAATTCAGGAACTTGCAGGAATACATGATGGGAGGACATGCGGAACGCATATGTACCTCCTTGGCACCGGATGTATAAAGGAATTCCACCGTTTCTCTCAGCTGAGTTCCTCTGACTATGGAATCGTCCACAAAGAGCAGTTTCTTTCCTTCGATAAGTTCTGGGATAGGTATCTGCTTCATTCTGGCGATCTGATTCCTCATACCCTGGTTTGCGGGCATAAAGGATCTGTACCAGGTGGGAGTATATTTGATGAAAGGCCTCGCAAAAGGCTTTTTTGATGCATTGGCATAGCCTATGGCATGGGGGATGCCTGAGTCGGGTATTCCTGCGACGCAGTCCACGTCAGGAAGCGTTCCCCTGGCTGCCTCGTCTCTTGCCATTATCTCGCCGTTCCTGTAACGCATCACTTCGACGTTCACATTCTCGTAATTGGAGTTCGGATAGCCGTAATATGCCCAAAGGAAGGCGCATATCTTCATCTCCTCTCCTGCGGGAGAAAGCGTCCTGCATCCGTCTTTCGTTATGCTTACTATTTCTCCGGGGCCGAGCTCATAGTAGTCTTCATAACCCAGTTTGTTGTAAGCAAAGGATTCGAAGGAAACGCAGCATCCGTCCTCGCCTTTTCCGACGTGTACCGGAAGTCTTCCCTTTTTATCTCTGCATGCGATGATCTCGTCGGGACCTGTCATTATGAGCATGGTCATAGAGCCTTCGATCATGTCGCAGGCATATTTGATGCCATCGACTATGTTTTCTTTCTCGTTCACCAGTCCTGCCACAAGATCTGTCACGTTTATCTTTCCGTTGCTCAGAGTCGTAAAGTATCTTCCGTGATCGAGGAAATGAGTCTTTACGAGTTCATCAGCATTATTGATAACTCCGACCGTGACTAAAGAGACCATGCTGTTCCTCATCTGAAACACCAGAGGCTGAGGATCGGAATCGCTCACGCAGCCAATACCGCAGGTGCCTGAGAAACCCGGAAGATCCCCTTCGAATTTCGTTCTGAACGGGGTGTTGTTTATATTATGTATCTGTCTCTCGATACCCTTTTCGGCATCCCAAACAGCCATTCCGGCACTTGCTGTGCCGAGATGGCTGTGGTAATCGGTACCGAAAAAGACATCTAATACTATATCGCGGCTGGATACCGCTCCGAAGAAGCCGCCCATTATGCGAAGAAGAGCTCGGAAAGCTTCATGGGCTGAATGTATTCGCCGTCTTTGTAAACTCTCATGTTGCCGGATGCGATCTCGTCGATGAGCATTACTTCACCGTCTTTGTCGTAGCCGTATTCGAATTTGATATCGTAAAGTTCAAGACCTTTTTCCGCCATATCGTCCGCTACGATCTTGGTGATCTTCTGGGTCATATCCTTGATATCGTCATACTGCTTCTCTGTCATGACGCCGAGTACTACGAGTCCGTCCTTTGTTACGAGAGGATCTCCGAGTTCGTCGTTTTTGAAGGTCATTTCAACGTAGTAAGGAAGGTCTGCTCCGGACTCGATGTATTCACCGTAACGTCTGATAAAGCTTCCTACAGCCTTTCTGCGGCATACGACCTCAAGACCGTGTCCGAAGACCTTTGCGGGAAGAACTTCCATAGTGGTATCTTCAAGGTTGGCTTTTACGAAGTGTGTTCTGATACCTGCGGCGTTGATCTTCTTGAAATAGTACTCTGTCATGCGGAGGTTGACGTCGCCTACGCCCTCGATGGTAAGTCCGACCTGGTTCATGCCCGGATCGAAAACTCCGTCTGCGCCGGTGCAGTCATCCTTGAACTTAAGAAGGTAATTACCGTTCTCAAGAGAATATACATTCTTTGTTTTTCCTGAATACACGAGATTGTTTTCCATTTTGTTTCTCCTTTTTTGATGTATGAAAATATTTTATAAACTGAAGTAAGGTGCCCGAAAAAGGGCGTTTGAAAAGATAAAAATGCGAAACCCCGCAAGGAGCCCGCATTCGTTTATAGTCTGTCTGTTATTTCCGCATCTTTCTTAAGTACCGCGGCTGCTTCGTCGCTTCTCTTTTTATCGAGGACTGCGGCGAGTTCTTTATCTTCAACTGCCAGTATTTCGGCTGCAAGAAGAGCTGCATTTTTCCCGCCGTCTATAGCCACTGTGGCTACAGGGATACCGGAGGGCATCATAACTGTAGAAAGAAGCGCATCCATACCGTCGAGGACTGATGATTTGCATGGGATACCGATTACCGGAAGCGTGGTCCTGGCTGCTATTGCTCCTGCAAGGTGCGCGGCCATACCAGCAGCGGCGATGAGTACGCCGAACCCTGCGTCTCTTGCGCCGGATGCGAAAGAGGCAGCCTCGTCGGGTGTCCTGTGTGCTGAATATACGTGTACTTCGAAGGGGATGCCGAGCTCGGAAAGAACGTCGGTGGCTTTCTTTATCACGGGAAGATCGCTGTCGCTTCCCATTACGATACCAACTTTTTTCAAAATGGTCCTCCTTTGATGATACTCATCCTGAATCACGGAGACAGTTTACCATCATGGACGAAAAATATGGCAATTTTACGTCAAAAACACCCTTTTTTGAGCCGCTCAAAAAAATATCGTTCGGCAAATACCGAACGATATATATATTTTGTATTGAAATGCTTCGATTTGAATTGCAGCCCGTTCATACATTGAAAAGGAAGTTTACTATATCTCCGTCCTGCATCACATATTCCTTTCCTTCGCTGCGGAGAAAACCCTTTTCTCTGGCGGCAGCCATGGACCCTCCGACTTCGATGAACTTATCGTAGGCAATGGTCTCCGCTCTGATGAAACCTCTTTCGAAATCCGTATGTATCTTACCTGCAGCCTGAGGAGCTTTCGTTCCCTTCTTTATGGTCCATGCCCTGCATTCGTCCTCTCCTGCTGTCAGGAAGGAAATGAGGTTCAGAAGGCTGTAGCTTGCCTTGATGAGCTGATCCAGTCCGCTTTCTTTGATCCCAAGGTCTTCGAGGAACATTGCTTTCTCATCGTCTTCCATCTCAGCCAGATCTGCCTCAAGCCCTGCGCATATAGCTATGCACTTGGAACCTTCACCGTCGGCGATCTCTTTCACAGCTCTGACGTAAGCATTGCTTTCAGGGTCGGCAACGTCATCTTCGGAAACGTTGGCGACGTAAATGACGGGTTTGTATGAAAGAAGACCGAGGCTTTTTACGAAATCTGCATCTTCCTCATCTATCTCCATGCTCCGGGCATTCTTCCCGGTCCCCAGATAGTCGTATATCTTTTCCATGAGATTGCATGCCGCAAGCTGGGATTTGTCCCCGCCTTTCATGGAAGATTTGGCTTTCGCTATCCTTCTCTCAAGTATCTCCATATCGGAAAGTATGAGTTCAGTATTGATGGTGTCGATATCGGCAGCCGGATCTATCCGTCCGTCGACGTGAACTATGTTTTCATTCTCGAAACAGCGCACTACGTGGACAATAGCCTCCACTTCCCTTATATGTCCCAGGAACTGGTTTCCGAGACCCTCTCCCTTGCTTGCGCCTTTAACGAGACCTGCTATATCGCAGAATTCTATGGTGGCGTAAACGGTCTTCTTCGAGTTATATATCTCGTGAAGCTTTGTGATCCTCTCATCCGGCACAGTTACCACGCCTATATTGGGTTCTATGGTACAGAACGGATAATTGGCTGCTTCTGCCCCTGCCTTTGTTATTGCGTTGAAAAGTGTCGACTTACCCACGTTGGGAAGTCCTACTATACCTAATTTCATCCTATGCTCCTAAGCCTAACTTATTCCGTCAAAAAAGACGGATGCCACGGATATTATATCGTAGTGTCCGTCTTTTCTCAATCCGTTTCAGCGCTGGCTGTTCCATTCATTTACGTAAGGAAGTATGGCTTCAAAAAGCTCATCCCTGTTCGTCTTGTCTATCATGAAGAGCTGTGCTTTCTCCTTGGCTCTTACTTCGTTGAGGAAATCTATATCGTATCTTGATTTGACTGTCGCAAGCACTGGTATATCCCCGTCGAGGATCTCCAATACTCTGCCGCAGAAATGCTCCGCCTGAGTTTCCATGAACCCGAGTTCATCCATGACTATTATCCCTCTTTCAGGCGTTTTGAGAAGTTCCATTCCAAGACCGTCGAATACGTCGGGATTCACCAGGTGCTGTTTCGTATCGCAGTCTCCAATACGGTTATCCCTTTCATGCCTGGTATACGGCCCGAGAGCGGGATACATGT
The DNA here is from genome assembly GCA_017432725.1 of Bacillota bacterium. Taxonomy (GTDB): domain Bacteria; phylum Bacillota; class Clostridia; order Peptostreptococcales; family Anaerovoracaceae; genus RUG13409. Next base: position 2,873 of record JAFRIQ010000020.1, on the reverse strand, counting down.
ATATAGCATGGAAACCCTTTTCATCAGGCTCAGTGGACTTGGTCATGAAACCCGATACCGGGACTTTGATCTCTTCAAGCAGTTTTCTCACGAGGGTCGATTTACCTACTCCCCGTTCTCCGCATATGAGTACGTGTTTTTTCATAACTTCTCTCATTCTTTTATGCTTCCGTCGGCGTTGAACAAAGGCAGCTTCCCAAGTACTGTTATATCCGTTCTGTCCCATGCTCCGCCTTCCGCTACGATAGCCATCTTTGCGACCTTGATCCCGCCGGCCTTGTCAACGAGAGCTTCCGTAGCCCTGAGGCTCTCTCCCGTGGAGATGACGTCATCAAGAATGATCACTCTCTTCCCTTTGATCTTTGCCGCATCTTCGGCGTCCATTATGAGGGTCTGCTCCCCTGCTGTAGTAATGGACTGAAGAGTGACTGAAATGATGCCGGACATATACGCTTTTGCCTTCTTTCTCGCCACTATATACGGTTTTCCGCTCTGCCTGCTCATCTCGTAAGCAAGAGGAATGGCTTTCGCTTCGGGAGCGACTATATAGTCGAAGTCCGGAGCTTTCTTAAGGAGCTCCTTTGCGGCGTGCACCGTCATCTCAACGTCTCCGAAAATGACGAAAGCAGCTATATACGTATCTTCCGTTACCGGAAAGAGAGTAAGTTCCTTCTTCAATCCTGCTACATCTATGGTATACGTCATATCATTTTTCTCCTTACCTGTTATTCCGACAGCCTGAACTGAGCTTCGGGCTCAGCCTTACCGGGGTCGGCATATTAAAAGCTCACGGATATTATATCATGTCTGCATGCTGTCTAGAATTTAATACTGAAAAGCTTCTCATATACAATTTTAATATACCCTATTTACAAATAAAAGAAACAAATGTATAATCATTTCGTTATTAAATTAAATAAATAACGAAATGAAGATATTACCTCTGTAATGGAAACAAAATCAGCTACACAAAACGGAAAACGTGAACGGATAGCGATACTGATTCTTTCAGTATTGCTTTTCGTATTATTTATATTTTCATTTGTCATCGGCAGATATGACGTTCCTGTCACTGACGTCATCAAGATACTTCTGAGCCGTGTCTTCCCCATAACGCAAAACTGGACGTCCAATATGGAAACGGCAGTAATAAATATCAGACTTCCCAGAATACTTCTTGCCTGCCTTGTTGGATGCTGCCTGGCTACTGCCGGAACGTCCTATCAGAGCGTATTCCAAAATCCCATGGCTGCGCCTGACATACTCGGAGCATCATCCGGAGCATGTTTCGGCGCCGCACTTGCGATACTTTTCGATTTCTCAAAAATGGGGATCACTCTCACAGCCTTTTTCTTCAGCATCCTGACTGTAACGCTTGTATACATTATAGGGGCAAGGATAAGGGGCAACCAGATAGTAAACATACTTCTTGCAGGGATAATGGTATCATCATTGTTTTCTGCAGGGACCTCGTATATAAAACTCGTCGCCGATCCTTCGAATCAGCTTCCCGCCATCACCTACTGGCTCATGGGAAGTCTCTCGGGCACAAGACTCAAAGACGTCGGCTTCGCCGTCATACCCATGCTCATAGGGCTCGCCCCCATTTTCCTTATCCGCTGGAGAATGAATCTTCTTACCATTAACGAGGAAGAAGCAAAAAGCATGGGCGTCAATACCAAATTGCTCAGGTTCGCCGTTATAGTATGCGCTACCTTCATCACTGCCGCTTCAGTCGCCTGCAGCGGAATGATCGGCTGGGTAGGACTGGTCATACCCCACCTTTCAAGAAAGATTGTCGGGAACAACTGCAGGTACCTGATCCCTGCATCAATGATATTCGGAGCATTTTTCCTGCTCCTCGTAGACAACATATCAAGGAACCTTCTGGCTACTGAGATCCCCATCGGGATACTCACGGCCTTCATAGGAGCACCTTTCTTTATTTATCTCATGATGCAAAAGGAGAATCACTGATGGAACTCGAAATACGAAACCTCTCCTTCTCCTTTAAGGATCATGAAGTACTGAAAGACGTATCCTTCTCCGTACAAAAGGGAGACTTCCTGTCTGTGCTCGGGCCTAACGGCGTTGGCAAAAGTACTCTTTTCAGATGCATACTGGGTTCTTACCGCAATTACACGGGATCCGTACTCATTGACGGAAGGGATTCCAAAGAAATGCATCCCAGAGAACTGGCGTCACATATAGCATATATACCTCAGGCACATAAACCTACTTTCGGATATTCGGTGCTTGACGTTGTACTTATGAGCGCAGCAAGGCACCTGAGTCCATTCAGTACACCTTCTTCAAAAGATACCGAACGCTCCATGGATTCTCTCGATAAACTTGGCATCAGCCACCTTGCGCAAAGGGATTTCATGAAACTTTCAGGCGGAGAACAACAACTCGTTCTTGTAGCAAGAGCCATATCCCAGAATGCTGATATCCTCATTATGGACGAACCAACTTCATCCCTTGATTTCGGTAATCAGCTCAGGGTACTTGAAAGAGTCTGCCGTCTTTCCGAGGAAGGATATACGGTGCTGCTTTCGACTCACAACCCTCAGCATGCAATGACCTATTCCGCCAAAGTCCTGGCTCTGTACGAAGGCTCCGTAGCTGCGTTCGGTCCGTCGAAGGATATCATGACGGAAGATCTGATGAAGACACTTTACGGCGTGCCCATATCCATATTGGAAACTGACAAAGGCGGAATAATCGTTCCGGAAAGAGACCGGGAGGCAAGATCATGATGTTCAACTGGACTCCCGCCATGATACGTTTCATGGAAGACGCATCCGAATACGGAACATATTTCCGGGAAGTCTGTTCCGAGCTTTACCCGTATATATCGAAAGAAAGCACAG
>JAFRIQ010000003.1 GCA_017432725.1 Bacillota bacterium | reverse complement strand
TCTTTCACCGCGCCTATGACTACGAAGAGACCCGTAAGAAGGAACAGAGTGTAATAATCAAGACCCTTTATATGTTCAGTGACCTCATCCAGTTTCTTGGTCCTTATCCCTTCGCGTACGAGACCTATGAGGAAGAATGCAAGGCAGATGAGTCCGTTGGTTATATCCGGCTTATAGAACTGCCCGGGCTGCGCAGTATCCTTATACGGGATGAATGACGTAGCTATGAGGCTCAGGACAGTCAGAAGAAGTATCCACGTAGGTCCTTTGTCTTCTATTTCCGTATGGTCGTCGATCTTCACCGGCTCGTTCTTCTTTCTGAACATGAAATAGATAAGCAGTGCGCTTAAGAATGCTCCTATCTCCGTCACGAAGAACATTCCGGGAGTGCCTTTCAGGAAAAAGAAATCCATGAAGTCCAGTTCCGCCGCTTTGGCGAGAAGTATGGACGTAGTGTCTCCGACAAGAGTCGCAGCACCCTGAAGATTCGACGATATGGATATGCAGATGATGACGGGCACCGGAGATATATCCAGTTTCCTGCATATGGCAAGGGCAACGGGAGCTATCATGAGGACCGTTGCCACGTTGTCCACGAAAGCAGATACGATGCCGGCAAAAAGGCTCATGATCACTATCATCCATTTTACTGTTGATACCTTTCCCATGATCATTTCGCCAAGTCTTTTCGGCATCTCCGATTCTATGAAAAGCGTGACGGTACCCATTATTCCCGAGATCATCATGAGCACGTTCCAGTCTATTTCCGAAAGGGCATTGACAAAGGTATAGTTGAAGCCGTCGAGCAGTCCCGTGGTTCCGATGATTATGTAAAGAAGAGCCGATCCGCACGCTATATAGGGTCTGTACTTCTCCATGGAGAAGATCATCACGTAGGTGACTGCAAAAATAACAAGGCAGATAATCGTTGTAGTATTCATATCAGGTATATATGCTCCTTAAAGGTATTCGTCGTTGGCGGAAAGCTTCTTCACCACCGCGTAGCAGACCAGGAACATTACGGCGACGAATCCCACGAAGATGGCAGTGGAAGCCGCATTTTCCATAGTCGCTATGAAATCGTAGCATCCGTGGATCACCGCAGGCATTGCTATGGCAAGGATCCTGCAGGTCCTGCTGGTACTGGCGTCTCCGCGGAGCTCGCATCTTTTTGCAAGACCGTACCACACTCCCATGAAAACTCCGAAGCATGCGTGTCCCGGGACTGCGGTGACAGCTCTTATCAAAGCCGTACTGAATCCATACATAAGAACGTATTCTATGTTCTCCCAGAGAGCGAAGCCCAAAGAAACGGTGACCGCATACACCACCCCGTCGAATTTACAGTTGAATTCTGATGCGTTCCATGTAGTCCTTTTCAGAACTATGTATTTAGACGCTTCTTCTGAAAGACCGACGACGAAGAAATACAGTATGAAATTATACAAAGTGTTGGCTTCTTTGAAGAAAAGGTTGAGTATGATGGATCCCAGTCTCTCGCACATGACGGCGATGAACGTCGACACTATGCCCATCAGGACCAGGTTCTTGATCATTGAATGGGGTTCCGGTTCCAGCCTGTCCTGTCTGTAGATGAACCTAAGCAGGAAGAAAGCGGGAACGATAGCCGCGACTATGAGTATGATATGACCTCCGTAGAGATTGATAAGCGGAGCAATGAAAAACATCAGAATCCCTCCTTTAATATTTCCTTGGCTTTTTCAAGCTGAACATCGTTTACAAGGAAGCCGTTCTTGTCGTAGCAGTCTTCCGTAAGGTCGATCTCTATATCCGGCGTGATGCCGACTCCGTGGATGGGGTTGCCGTTGGGGGACAGATACTGAAGCTCCGTGTACTTCACGGCGCTTCCGTCGCTCAGCGTGGTCACGTTCTGTATTATACCTTTACCGAAACTGAGAGTCCCTATTATGGTCCCTTCCTTGTTGTCCTGTATGCCAGCGCTGAGTATCTCTGAAGCCGAGGCCGTATTACCGTTTATGAGCACCACGTAGGGAAGTTCCGTTCTCCCGTTGCCGGTCGTATACGTGCTGGTCTTCCCGCTGTGGTTGATGGTGCTGACTACTACGCCCTTATCCATAAGGTCGTCTGCAACGGATATGGCCGAAGATACGAGTCCGCCGCCGTTGTCTCTAAGATCTATGATAAGGCCTTTGGCTCCGGCCTGTTCGGCCTTTTTAAGAGCTGCGGTGAAATCCTTTCCCGTGTCTCCTATGAACTCGCTGATCTGGATATATGCGATGCCGTCGTCCAGCATCTCGTATACGACGGATTCCGTCGGTATCTCGGCTCTTTCTATCTCCACCTCGTAGCTGGTCTCGCCCCTTAAGAGTCCAATGGTGACGCTGGTGCCGAGTTCTCCTCTTATGTGGTCTCTCAGGCCGTCGCCGTCATAGGACAGGGCGGATTCTCCGTTCACACTGACTATGATGTCGCCCTTTCTGACGCCCGCCGCATAAGCGGGTCCTTTGGTGTTGACGGCAATGACGTAGAAACCCGATTCGATCGGCTGATTGAGGAATGTTATCCCTACGCCGTAATAGGTCTCCGTACCGAATAGAGACTCAAGATAAGCGGAATAATCCTTTGCGGATATATATTCCGAATACTTATCCTCGAGCCCGTCCACCAGACCGTAATAGGCGGATTCCATCAGTTTGTCGCCGTCTACTTCGGTATAGTAATTGTTCACGAGGAATTCCTTTATCTCGTCCATTTTCTCGTACTCGTCTTCGAGGGCACTCATTTTCTCGTACCTTTCTGAATCCACGAGCACGCTTCCTCCGGCTCCGCCTCTTAATATGAGTATGGTGCCGGCGCTGCCAAGAAGCAGCGCTGCGATAATAAGGAATATAATGCTTCTTTTGCTGATCTCAATCATAATAACTCTCTCTTATGTCTGCGACTTTCATCTGCAGCTGCCTTCTGCCTCTGTATTCATTGATACTCAGCTCACCGGCTATGTCTACCAGACCGCTGCTGACTATGCCGTAGTATTTTTCACTTCCCCAGAAGGATATACAGGAAAGATATATTCCGTCGGCAGTCCTTACAGTGAATTTCAGGTGCTGTCCTTCGCTGCCTATCTTTCTGTAATCCGTGACTTTAGCCAGTCTTATGCAGAACAGAGGAACGGGATTCCCTTCTCCGTAAGGCTCCAGTTTCGTAAGAGCTCTCGCAAAACTCAGGGTCAGTTCCTCCGGTTCCAGCTCTTTTTCAATATATATGCTTTTTTCGAGGACTGAAGGATCTTTTTCAACGATCTCTTTTACAAGTTCCTGCATCCTAGCTCTGAATTCTTCCAGCTTACCCTTTTTGACGGTGAATCCGCAGGCTCCCGCATGGCCTCCGAAACGGTCGAAGACGTCTCCGCACTGTTCGAAAAGTCTGTGAAGATTTATGCCCGGGATGCTCCTCCCCGTTCCTTTGAGGGTACCGTCCGCCGCAGGGCTGACTATACATACGGGTTTGTTGAGTTCCTCCTTGAGGCTTCCCGCAACTATCCCCGCTACTCCCTCGTGGGCTCCGGGTGCGTATATGACTGGAGCATACTCCCCCGTATCTTCTTTTTCAAGAGCGGCTCTGCATATCCTTACCGTTTCTTCCTGCACCGATTTGCGGCTTCTGTTGGTCTCCGCGATGCTTGCCGCAAGTTCAGCGAATTCAGCATCGGAATAATCCCCTGCCAGCAGCTCCACTCCGTCCGAAGCGTTTCCCATACGCCCGAGAGCGTTTATATTGGGAGCGATGACATAGGAAATGCCCGAAGCGTCCACAGGACCATCGAGGCAGAGCTCCGTAAGAAGAGCGTCCAGTCCGGGACGCTGCCTTCTGTTTATTATGTCCAGTCCGTATTTCACCAGGGTCCTGTTCTCATCGAGAAGGGGTACTACATCAGCCACCGTCGAGATGGCCACCAGATCTAGGAAACCGTTGAGAACGGATTTATCCATATCTCCGCATATCCTCTCTATCCCCTGAGCTATCTTGAAAGCGACGCCGCATCCGGACAGTTCCGAGAAGGGATAGCCGCTGTCAGGTCTGTGAGGGTTCACTGTGAGGCAGCTGGGAGTCATCTCATCCCTTAAAATGTGATGATCCGTTATGATGCACTCTATTCCGAGCCCCTGAGCATATTCTATTTCTTCCCTTGAGGTTATTCCGCAGTCTACAGTGACTATGACTTGCGTCCCATCGTCTGCTATCCTTTTGAAAGCGTCTTTGTTGGGACCGTATCCGTCGTCGAACCTGGACGGGATATAGTAAGTGAGATTATCTGTAAAGAGCCTTAAAAGGCACAGCATGAGCGCAGTGCTGGTGACACCGTCCGCATCGTAATCTCCGTAAACGCAGATCTTCTTTCCTTCTCTGCATACCTCGAGCAGACGTTCGCAGACCTCCTTAAGGTCCGGAAGAAGGAAAGGATCGTAGGTGTTTTTGGGCGTATCCGAAAGGAAATCGGCGAACTGGCTTTCGCTGACGCCTCTTCTCTTCATTATCTTAAGAACAGAAACGGGAACTCCGGGGAGTTCCTGTTCTATTTCTATGCTGTTGTCCGCAATGATCCATTTAGCCATCAGTTATAGTACACTCCCGGCCTGACGAAATAATATGCGTTGGTATCCAGAGGATCCTGATATGAACCGTTGACCCTTATCTCGAAGTGCAGATGCGCACCCGTGGAAAGACCCGTCGATCCTATCTTCGCTATCACTTGTCCTCTGCCTACGTAATCGCCCGTGGAGACCAAAACTCTTGAGGAATGGGCGTAAAGGGTAACGACCCCGCCGCCGTGGTCTATCATCACGTAGTTTCCGTAACCGTTGGGATCCCATCCTACCCAGATGACTTTACCGGAGTTGGATGCGTAAATGTTGCTGCCCCAGTAGGCTCCTATGTCTATTCCGCTGTGGAAGCTCCAGCCTCCGAAAATATATCTGGTGCCGAAAGGTGATGTGACGTATGTGTAATCGCAGGGCCAGGACATTCCTCCGCCTGCATAATCATCGTTGCCCTGGAGCCTTCTTATCTGCTCCACGAGCGCATCCGCCTGAGCCTGGAGAGCATCCATCTGTGCTTTTATCTCCTTGTTGCTGGCCTGGGCTGCGGCTCTCTTTTCTTCTACAGCCTGCTGATCGGCAGCCAGAGAAGCCTTCAGACTCTCCATCTCCGCCTGCTGGCCTTCGAGAGATTCCTTGAGATTGGAAAGTTCTACTTTCGCCTGATATATGACTTCGTATTCGACCTTGAGCTTGTAGAGCAGGTTGCTGTCCGAAGCGTATATCTTCTTAGACATCTCTATATTGGTCAGAAGGTCAGTGATGCTGGTGGAATTGAGAATGACGGAAAGCATGCCGGCGTTACCCTTCTTGTACATGGCTCTAAGCCTTGCGTTGAGGGATGCGTCCTGTTTGTCTACCTCTTCCTGTTTTTTCTCCAGTTCGGCCAGTTTCGCGACTATCTTTTCCTTCGTGTCGTTGATGCTGTCCGTCAGCTCGTCTATCCTGATCTGAGCGTCGTTGATCCTGTTATCCAGGTCGATGATCTCCCTTGACAGATCGGATATGAGATTTTCATTGGCCTTTATCTGACCCTGTTTCTCATCGATCTCGTTGTTGATGTCATCCAGTTCGCTCTGCTTCTCCTCAGCGGTGGAAGCGTATGCGCAGGTGATCATCGTTGCCGCCATCATGAGCGCCAGGATAAAGCTTACGATCCTTTTTCCCTTTGAACGTTTCATCTCTTTTTACCCTATACCTTGAGGAACCTTCTCATGGAGATTATACTTCCGCAGGCTCCTATGCTCACGCCCAGAGCGCCGAATATCCAGGCAAGATTCTTTATGACGAATTTGGAATCCACCAGAGTCGTGGCAAAGAGGGTCATCATATCCGTGCGCAGACCCGCCTCGAGCTTTATGTAAAGGATCGCGGAAATGCCCAGCGCTATGGCTGCGGAAATGAGACCTATGAGCATGCCTTCGACGAACATAGGCCCTCTTACGAACCAGTTGGTGGCTCCTATGTATTTCATTATCTCTATTTCTTCCTGTCTGGCGAGGACCGTCAGTTTGACCGTGTTGGATACGACCATGACGGATACTATGACCAGGAAGACTATGACTACGAGAGCGCTCTTCTGGATGACGGATGATATCTTGAGGACCTTGTCCACCTCTTCTCTGTAGAAGCGCACGTCCTCGACTCCCGAGAATCCGTAACCTACCTGCGCCACCAGGGAACCTCCCTGTATGTCGGAAAGCTCTACCCTGAGAGAATTGGGGAGCGGGTTCTCCGTAAGTCCGTCGAGAAGATAAGCGTTATCTCCCCAGGATTCCTTGAACTCCTCCATGGCTTTCTCTTTAGGCACGTATTTCACTGATTCCACCTGATTCATGGATTCTATGCTGGAAGCTATCTTGTATGCATCCTCAGTGCTCACTCCGTCATAGAGGAACATCACTATCGTATTGAATTCATCCTTGACCTGTTCCGTGAGGAAACTCACGTTGACTGTGAACGAAAAGAACAGGGCAAGTATAAGGAGCATGGCGGTGATGGAAAAGAGAGAGGCTATGCTCATTCCCTTGTTCCTGAATATCTGGACTACCGCCTTTTTGAGGGAATACCAAAGTCCGCTAAACATATGCGTTCCCTCCTTTTACGTCGCTTATGATCCTGCCGCCCTGTATGGTGATGACTCTGCGGTTCATCCTTTCGACTATGTCCGCCGCATGGGTGACCATGACCACAGTGGTGCCTCTTCTGTTGATCTGCGCCAGAAGGTCCATGATGGCCCAGGCCGTTTCACCGTCGAGGTTTCCTGTAGGCTCGTCAGCGATTATATATTTCGGATTGTTGGCTATGGCTCTTGCGATGGCGACCCTCTGCTGCTCGCCTCCGGATATCTGATCCGGGAACTTGTCGGCCAGGTCCTCTATATCCACCATTGCCAGGAGCTGAGGAACTATCCTCTTTATGGTCTTCCTCGGACTGTGGACGACTTCCTTTGCAAACGCCACGTTTTCGTAGACGGTAAGGTTGGGAAGCAGTCTGAAGTCCTGGAACACCATGCCTATCTGTCTTCTGAATGCCGGGATCTCGCGGTTCGAAAGATCGTCTATGACCTTTCCGTCGACTATGATATCGCCTTCATCCGGCTCTATCTCTCTTGATATGAGCTTGATAAGGGTCGATTTGCCTGCCCCCGTAGGACCGACTATGAAGACGAACTCCCCGTCGTCTATATGGAGCGTAGCGTCCTCAAGAACGATCTTGTCGTCGTATGCCTTTGTTACGTTTTTAAAATCAATCAATTCAAAACCTCTCGTGCCGTTAAAAGCCTTCTTTACAGTATACTACAAATTGTAGATTTGTAAAAGATAGGCACAAGATATATTCAAATATCCGCCAGAAGGCAGTTATATTCCGCTTTGTAGAGCTTTTCTATGGGCACGCAGGGCAGAGTATGATAATCTCCCGTCTCCAGGAACTTCGAAAGCTCGCCCCTGTGTATGCCCTTGGCGAACCTGTTCACCACCAGTTCGGTTTCCGGATAGCGGGCCCTTATCCCGTCGATGAACCCGCGGGACGATATGAGTTTCGTTGGCATTGGGTCTATTACAAGGTATATCCTGTCCGCTTCGCCCAGTATATCCCAAAGTATATCTCTTCCGATGAGCCCCGAGCAGTCGTAAACTATGAAGCTACCCGCAGCGTTGTAGAGTTTCCTGAGTATTTCCCTGTCCTCTGCGGGACCTTCTCCGGGTCTTAGCACATACCAGTTATACCCCAGTTCCATGTTGAGTTCGTGTTTTCCGTGTGAAGAAAAATCACGGAAATCCCGCCCGGCGAACCTTTTGTCGAAGCCCAAAGCAAGATAGAAATACCCTTTGCCCGTTTCGCACAGAGTCCGCAGACCCTCCGGAGTATGATCTTCAAAAAGCCCGTGCTGAAGCACGCAGGAAGAAACGAAACTGGCTCCCGCCCCCTCGCAGCATCCTACGACCGCAACCTTGTATGCCTCTTTAAGCTCCGGATCTCTGTCCATTGAGATGTCCGGCGTTCTGAAAAGTCTTTTCATAAAATAAAACCTCCCGGGATCGACCCGGGAGAATTTTACCATTTATTTACATTTACATCAACGTGTATAATCTTTCGTCCACGCCCAGCTGAAAGCGGAATACCTCCATCCTTCACACTGGCCCCAGGGTATGAATCCGCCCGTAAGGCCGGCATCCCAGAGAGCCTGAGCCTGAGCCGCAAGATAATCCGGCCCGCAGTAAACATAAGGATTCCAGTAGGGAACGTCCCACCCTGTGATCCATGTGCGGGCGATGGCGGGAGTGGGTATGGTCTTCTGCATGCCCGCGGCGCCGACAGCCCAGTTGTAGACCGTATTGTAGGGATTTTCCCACAGATAGGAGTCCGCGTCGTTGAAGCTGAAATGATCCGTGTAGGGCATGGAGGATATGACGTCCACTATGTTGGACATAGCCGGCCAGTACTGGCCGTAGGAGGTCACGTAGCCGTAGGAGCTTTCTCCGAAAACGTCAACGCTGACGTACACGTTCTTCCTGTGTATCATATCGCAGGCGTAATAGAGGAAGCCCTGGACCGCCTCGCACTTATCCTCTCCGTATACGGAATTGTAGTTTCCGTCCCCGTACTCGTCCTTGTACCAGGCGAACTCGTCGAATCTCACGTAGTCGAACTGTATCTCGTCGAAGCCGAATTTCTCGATGGCTTCAAGGGCAAAGCTGACTTTGTAGTACCACACGTCTCTCTGATATGCGCTGGGCCACAGGCCCCCGTCGAAGTCATAGTAGCAGTGCTCGGGATGATCGGCTGCATACTGGTCGTCTTTGAAGCAGACTATCCTGCCTATCATATAGAAACCGGCATCCTTGAACTTTTTCACCATGCTTTCGAAGTTGTCGCAATCCTCGTAGGTCTTCGCATAGGCGGTGGGGCACAGTTCCTGAGCCACTTCAGACCTGTACGCGAGTATACCGTCGAAAAGGTCTATGCATACCGCATTGACGCCCACGTCCTTGGCGCACTGGAGAAAATCGTCTCCGTAATCAGAGCACCACATGGACAGACGCATGGTCCTGGCATCCTCAACAAGAGTATTTCCTTCGAATCTTGCTTTCTCCACAGGATAATAGTCGAGCTTGTTGGGGTCTCCTCCGTAAAGATCGAAATATGGATACACCGCGTCTTTATGCCATTCGGCAACGGGCTTTCCGTTCACTTCGCCCATATATACCGCGTCGGCTTCTTCCTGGCTGTCTACCAGATATTTGGAAAAAACGTATCCTTCGCCTCCGTCATAACTGACTTTGTACATATCGACGGTTTTGTGATCTTCATCGGCGAATTCGTTGAATCCCAAAATATCGAGCCTGGTGCCTTTCCTTGCCCATCCGGCTATCCTGGCATCATCGGGGTTTACGTAGACTGTGGCAGAAGTCCTGACGAACCTTTCAGTTTCCGTTATGGTCTTCTGATAATCGTCGACGAAAAAGCCCGGCTCGATATAGTAGATGATCTCCGTATCCTCGCCGTTTTCGTCTTTCGCGGCTATGGCCAGTTTTTCGTAGGTCACGTTGCCCTCTTCGTCCTTTTCAGGCTGATCTATGAGGGTAACGGCCGTGCCTCTTGGTACCTGTATATCTTCGGTCAGATCGAGAGTCCTGCTCTTTACCTTCCCGAATATATTCTTCTCTATGGTCTCGTCTCCGTGGTAAAGCTGTATGAACGTTCCGTCAGACGCAAGCCATCCTTCCGTTCTGGCAGGTTCCGGTTCATCAGCCTGTCCGCATGAAACTAAAACAGTGACAAAGATCAGAGTCAGAAGCAGCGATAATATCTTTACTGTTTTCTTCATGCCACTTTCTCGAACATATCTTTGCTCACGCCGCAGATCGGGCAGCACCAGTCTTCGGGAAGATCCTCGAAAGCTGTTCCGGGTGCGATCCCGCTGTCCGGGTCTCCTACTTCAGGGTCATATACATAACCGCATGGTCCGCATTCATATTTATCCATCGTTCTACCTCCAAATGTTTTATCTTCTATTCCGTTATCATTGCTATGAGCTGCTCCTTGGTCCTGAATCCGACCGCAGCTCTTACTGCCTTTCCGTCCTGGAAAAGTATCAGCGTGGGGATGCTGTCTATCTGAAATGCGTTGGCGATCTCAGGTTCCTCATCCACGTTGACCTTCCCTATAACGATATCTCCTCTTTCCGCTGCCAGTTCCTCGAGCACAGGCGCCTGCATTCTGCAGGGACCGCACCAGGTAGCCCAGAAATCCACCAGCACCGGCTTTCCGGCGTTCGCTATAGTGTCTGAAAAATTATCTTTCGTGAGTGTAAGTTCCATCTCATTTCTCCTTGTAATACAGCATGCAGTGACAGAAGCCCTCGTATTCGGGATCCTTTATCTGATCCCTGAATTCCTTGCACATGCACTTCGTGTCTTCGGTTCTTTCTCTTCGGCAGGGACAGTAGCCTCCGGTCCTTTCAAGACCTTCCCTTATGACCTTTACTGTCTCTTCATCCGGGTTGACTATGACTTTCATTTTATATTCTCCTTTCTAGAGGAATCCGTCCGGACGTCCCTTCGCCACCCTGTAAACGTAAAGATATTTCAGAGCGTTGAAAAAGATCGGTCCCTGATACTGGAAATGCCCTGCTACACCTTTTTTGTGTATCATGAGCGTGTTCCTTTCACTGATAGCTATGGCTTCTATATCGTCGAAGGAAAGCCTCTCTCCGTCCATCTCGAAGGCATCGGGATAAGCTTTGAGCTCCACTTCCTTTGCTTCGACTTTCACGTGGTCTTCGTTGATGTATTCCTCCGATATGCTGTCTGAAAAGATCACTTTGCCCGCAGAGTCTTTACAGAGCTGCTCCAGGTAGGCCTGCTGCGCTTTGTCGAGTTCCGTCACCGTTGTGACTTTGCCGCCTGTTTCGTTAAGGGATCCGTACTCGTCGTAGACAGCTTCATATCCGCAGTCGCAGAAAAAGCGGTTCCCCTGCGAATGAAGATGCCCGATCTGATTGCATTTAGGGCACAGGAATAGTGTAGATTCCAAAGTCTCGGCAATATCCTGTCCTTTGTATCTATACCGCACTTTCTTCTGTTCTTCGTAGGCGTCTACGAAAAGATCTCTTTCGATCGCCATGTTCACTTCTTCAGCGCTCATGGCTTTCAGCTGTTCAGGAGTATACACGCCGGCGATCTCTCCCCAGACCTTTCCCTTGCGGTCGCCTTTATGCCACCTGGGGCTCATGAAATATCCGCCCTTTATGCGGTATGTCACCAGTTTTGCCCCGCAGGATCTCGCAAGCTGTCCCGTAACAGGAGGGATCGGACAGGTAACTCCGTTGAAGGTCCTGTTCCCTTCGGGGAACATGGCCACGCAGCATCCGTTTTTCAGTTTTCTGAGCATCTGCCTGGTAGTTCTGATCCCGTGCATTCCCTTGTAATGGATTATGGGGCCGAAGACGTAGAGCAGTATCTTTCCCCAGAATTTGAATCTGGTGATATTTTCAGTGGCTACGAAATACGTATGTCTGGGCGATGCGATCCCAAGGAAAGCCGAATCAACGTCCGTGGTATGGTTGGCCAGCAGAAGGTAAGGCCCTTCCACGTCTTTGAGGCTCTCACATCTGTAGTGGAACACGCTGCAGACTATGGGCTTCCCTATAGCCCTGATTATCTTATATAGTATTCTATGCCGCTTTTGTTCATCCATACTTAAATACCCTGTATACAAATACCTTCCGTATATATTATCACAAAAAAACCGCAATGGATATACATTGCGGCTATCTTGAAGCTAAGCAATTACATCTATTCCTGCTCTTTTCTTCTTTTTACCTGTATCCATATCGAAGCGGCCAGAAGCACCAGTATACACAGAGCCGCCACCCAGATATTTTCATTGGGAAGGAAGGAAGTGGTACCGTCATCATTGTAGATGAGCTCGGCATCTTTCAGGACCTGAGCGCCTATGGCAGGGCCAATGAGTCCGGGAATGAACACCTGCCCTATTATCCTGACTCCCTGGAACTGCCCTGATTTGTTCTCAGGTATCATATCCCTTATCTTGGCGCCGAAAACTGACATTCCTGTAAGATATCCCGACATCATCAGAAGAGACCCTATGAATACGGGTACCATCGCCCTCGATTTATACAGAATGATGTATCCTGTGCCCAGCATGATGAGAGGGAGCTTGATCCCGTCCTTGAATCCGTTCTTGTCGTAAACCCTTCCGTAAAAGGCTGTCACAACGGCAGCTACTATGATGGCGGGCGCCATGATCAGCACGTAGTTGGGCATATTCAGGGTCTTCTCATAATAGATGATCAGATAGGGCATGAAAATCTGTATGGATATCCCGAACAGAGCGAACTGGGAAAGCACCAGATAAAGGATCCTGTTCTCCCTGAAGGTCGAAGGGCGGAAGCTGTAAAGGAGAGTGTCTCCGAGAGACGCCTCCGTTTTCTTTAGATCCGGAGCATCCTCGATGATGAAGCATCCGGCGATCCCTATAAGGGTCGTGGCGATACCTATGATGTAATAGATGGCAGTCCAGGACGATCTTTCGTCCAGATTGAAGCTCATGAAGCCTCCGAAAACTATGAGTATGGATACGAGAGGCATCATGGAGTTGATGCCTTCGATCTTTCCCCTGTTGCCGGAATCTCCCCTGTCCGTGAGCCATGCGTTGTACGCGGCGTCGTTTGCGGTGGAACCGAAGAAAGTCATGATGCAGTCCATGACTATGGTCATCATGACGCTCTTTATGTATGCGAAAGTGATTATGGAAATTCCCCAGATGATATATCCAACACTCATGAAAGCCTTTCTCTTTCCAACTTTATCGGATACGGCTCCCATGATAATCGTAGTGAGCGCAGCCATGACTGCGCTGGCCATGACCATGGCGGATATATCAGCGGCGCTGGCGTTGAACATCTTGTAGATGAACACGTTGAAATACATATTTTCCACTACCCACGCGACCTGTCCCATCAGGCCGAATATGAGCATGGCTACCCAGAATTTCCTGTTAAGTCCCTTTTCGGGCATACTGACCACCTTCTTTTACAAATGTCTATGTTCATTATACCCCATTCACGGGGCATTGAAGCATAAAATACGTTTCATCTATCTCTTCGTTCTGAGAGTTTTGAGATATGCCTTCCTTTCATCGCTTATCCTGTAGCTCTCGACGGCTTTCTGTATCGCTTTGTTATGGGTCCATGCATCGAGCATACCGTTCTCGATATACCGGACCGCCGTATCATACTGTTTCGCAAGAGCCGTGGCAAAATACCAGGCTCTCATCATGTTAACGTAATATTCCCCGGAGCATATAACCTTTACCATTTCCGGATATTTCGGGCTGAAGTCACCATCCAGGAAGTGTTCCATGAGCATGCCTACGGCAAAGCGGACCGTATATGCGTGGTCTGACCCGAGCCAAATCTTGATATGCCCGAGAAGTTCATCCTTATGCTTTCTGAATACTTTGGGAGACATCTGGTCGCAGGTCGCCCAGTTGTCCACGTAGGGAAGAAAAGCCTCGAGCCTTTCCATGCACATCTCAAAATCCTTCATACCCGAAAGTATGAAGGCGTGGAGCTGGTTTTCATCGAAATACGCGTGGGGAAGTTCGTCGAGAAAAAGATATATATCATCCCGTTTCGCAAGTTCCTTTGCAAGGGTCCGAAGCTGAGGCGTCCTGACGCCTATCATGGTCTCAGGGCTTATGCCCGGAATAAGTTTAGCCTGAAAATCCCTGTATGGGATATCCTGCAGCTTAAACAGTTCTTCCTTTATTTCTTCGCTGATCCTGGATGACATATATCCTAAATAGTTCACTGATTCAGATAAAGGCTGTAGGGACCTTCCATCTCTTCTATGAGCGGACAGGCGGATTCTACGTATCCGTCAAGTTTTGCAAGAAGATAAACGGGGCTTCCGAACTCATGATCCTTGTATAGGAGCAATATATTGCCGCTTTCAGTATCGAGCACCATGGAGCCGGCAGCCGATACGCCGCCTATAGCTTCGGCGCCTGAAAGCTCTATATCGTCTCCGGGAGCAAGGACTATCCCGAAATCTCCCATGCGGGATACCTCTCTCTCCTCGCTGAGCACAGCGTCGAGCCTGCTGTCGAAAGCATCCTCCACTACGTACTGCAGCGTATATCCGCTCTTCAGATAGAGCATGGCTGTCTGAGGTTCAAGGAAGCTTTCGCATTCCCCCTTGGCAAGAGAATGAAGGTACTCTATGACCTCGTAGAAACCATTCCTCATCTTGCTGCTTAGGACCTGGTAATCGCTTACGCTGAAATAATCTTTGGCGTAGTCGAAAGAAACGGTGGTGGTATCTCCGTCAAGGACCTGTATCCTGCTGCGCGGCCTTTTGCTCGCTGCAGCCAGGCTGTATTTATTCACCATTTCACGTATGGGACCGAAATCCTCGGGACTCGCCTTGTATATGCTGATACGTTCTCTGTCGGCATGGGTCTCCTTGTACCTGACTTCCATGACCGTTTCTCCATCTTCGTTTTGCTTGAGATAAAACTGGCTGTAGCCTCCGAGCATTCCACCTCCGGTTGAAACAGAGCAGGAGATAAGTTTATCGTTTCTGAATTTGAGTCCGCTGATAACGGGCATTAGCATATACGCACCTCCAAGGACTATCACAATGCAAAAAAGTATAAATGCGATCTTTCTTTTCATATAGTCATACCTATACTATGAGCTTTGCCCCTTCCGTATCCACGGAGAGGTTCATTATCTGCCAGTTGCCGTCGAAAGACTTCAGGGTTTCTTTCATCCTGTCCTTGAAATCTTCTTCTATACCTACGGCAAGGAGTGTGCTTCCGGAGCCCGAGATCACAAGACCTGCCGCTCCGTTTTCTATGGCCAGCCTCTTTATCCCGTCGTATCCGGGGATAAGAGTCTTTCTGTAGGGCTGATGGAGCCTGTCGTCCAGAGCTACGGACAGAGCTTTTCTGTCTCCCGTCTCCATGGCTTTCAGAAGCACGGAAAGGCAGCCCGCCGTATACACCCCGTCGGTCCTTTTTATCATATCCGGAAGTATGGCTCTTGCTTCCTGAGTCGAAGTCTCGAATTCCGGCACCAATGCGGCGAAACACAGGGTTTCGGATACAGGATATCTCATGACTACGGGATCACCGTCTCTTACCACTGCCGCCGTGAGGCCTCCGTATATGGCCGGAGCGACGTTGTCGGGATGACCTTCTATCTCGTTGGCTATGAGAAGCATATCTTCTTTGGAAAGGTCCAGGCCGTGCACCTTGGCAGCGCCCATTATCCCGCCCACTATCATAGTCGCCGACGACCCCAGACCCCTTGAAATGGGTATCTCGCCTACGATCTCTATCTCAAGGCCCGAAGGCTTTTCTATGCCGTGCTTTTCCAGGGTCTTAAGATACGCCACGTAAGCCAGGTTCTCTTCGCCTGCATACATCCTGTCGCAGCCGTTTATCCTGAGGCCGGTGCCGCTTTCCTGGAAATATATACGGTTGTAAAGGCTGAGAGCCATGCCCAGGCAGTCGAAGCCGGGGCCTAGGTTGGCCGTAGTAGCCGGAACTCTAACGCAGATCATTGGCAGCCCTTTCCACATATTCGTTTATTCTTTCAGGAGCTATAACGTCCTTATGGAGCGCAGCCTTCTCCTTAAGACTTTTCCTTAAGACTTTTCAGTCTCGGAGGCTGAGGCACGCCTGTGATATCCTCCAGCTTGTCCATGGCCTCAAAGCAGTCTTCCGAGACCTTTTCTCCTATCGCTTCAAGTACGGAAGATGCGAACTTATACGGGCTTGCCGTGGACAGCACCACGGTCTTTCCCGGGGTGGCGGCTTTTTCAGCGCAGGCATAGGCCACGGCAGTGTGGGTGTCTATGAGGTAATGTTCCTGTTCCCAGAGTCTCCTTATGGCATTGAACGCTTCCCTGTCGTCCGACGAAGCACCGTCGAAATCGTTTCTTATGAACTCCATGAGCTCATACGGCGCCTCGAAAAAGCCCTTGCCGCTTAGATCGCCCATAAGGGTACGGAGAGCTTCGTCATCCATGCCAAGGCCGTAGAAGAGCAGCCTTTCCAGATTGCTCGATATCAGAATGTCCATGGACGGAGAAGCCGTGAGATAGAATTCTCTCCTTCTGTCGTATACACCCGTAGACAGGAAATCGGTCAGTATCCTGTTCCTGTTCGAAGCGCAGAGAAGCCTTCCTACGGGAAGACCCATCTTCTTGGCTATCCAGCCCGCCAGTATGTCGCCGAAATTGCCCGTCGGGACCGAGAAGTTCAGTTTTTCTCCGTAGCTCAGTTTCCCGTCTCTTATCATCTGCGCATAGGCATAGAAATAGTAGGCTACCTGCGGAGTCAGCCTCCCAATATTTATGGAGTTTGCGCTTCCTAGGGATACGCCCTTTACGTGCACTTCTTCGAAGGCTTTCTTGACCCCCGTCTGCGCATCGTCGAAATTGCCTTCAATGCCGCATACTCTGACGTTCTTTCCCTCCTGGGTCTGCATCTGCAGTTTCTGTATATCTGATACGCCGCCTGCAGGATAGAAGACCGTGATACCCGTATCCGGAACGTCTGCAAACGCTTCCAGAGCAGCTTTCCCCGTATCTCCGCTGGTCGCAGTCAGTATCATGACCTTATCGGGATTCCCCGTCAGCCTGTTGGCTGCGGTGAGGAGCCTTGGAAGAAGGCAAAGAGCCATATCCTTGAAAGCGGACGTGGGCCCGTGGTAAAGCTCGAGGAAGGAGCACTTTGCCGTATGCTTAAGAGCAACTCTGTCCGGTACGTCGAATTTATCCCTGTAGCCTTCGGTAACGATCTCCCTTATCTCTTCTTCTCCGTATCCGGGAAGGAGCAGGCCCAGTATGTGCATGACGAGCCCGTCGTAATCCAGGGAGAGAAGCTGCTCTTCGCTGAGCTTTGCCTCAGGGATCTCTGACGGAACGAACAGACCTCCGTCTTCGGCGAGGCCCTTGATGACAGCATGCAGGCTGTCAGTGACATTTTTTCTGTTTCTAGTACTTATGTATTCCATATCAGTAATATTTTAGCACAGTGGCGATGTTGTAAAAAGTGTGCAAGTAACATATAATATCGTTAATTTTTATTATTATCGCATAAATCAGGAACAGCCATGAAAATAGCAATACTCGGATACGGCACCGTAGGAAGCGGCTGTATGGAAGCCCTTAAAGGCACGGATGCCGAAGTGGTACGCATACTTGACAAGAGAGCCATACCTGAAGTCTCAGGTATTCTCACGGACGACTTCGAGGACATACTGGGCGATCCGGAGATAGAGCTGGTAGCTGAGCTCATGGGCGGGGAACATCCGGCCTACGACTTCGTAAAAGCCGCTCTCCTTGCGGGTAAGCACGCGGTGACAGCCAACAAACAGATGCTTTCAAGGCACTTCGCGGAACTGACGGGACTGGCAGAAGAGAAAGGCGTATGTCTGGAATATTCCGCCACGGCGGGCGGCGGCATACCCTGGCTCGAAAACCTCAGGAGAGTGAGCACGGCCGACGATATACTTGAGATAGGCGGCGTTATGAACGGCACCACCAATTTCATACTGGATGCCATGCAGACTAAAGGCGAAAGTTATGAAGAAGCTTTGAAAAAAGCTCAGGAGCTCGGCTATGCGGAAGCCGACCCCACCGCGGACGTGATGGGCTACGACGTAAGAGCAAAGCTTGCGATCTCCTGCAACCTGGCTTTCGGCGGGGACATGGATCCCGAAAGCATACCGACCACCGGAATAACCGGAATAACAGAAGAAGACGTCAGGAAAGCCAAAACGGACGGCAAGGTCATAAGGCTGGTGGCAAGGGCAAGGCTCGGAAACGGCCTTATCTATCCCGATATTTCTCCCCAGCTGGTGGGACCGGACAGTCCCATGTATATGCTCAGCGGACCTGAGAATCTTTTTTATCTCATAGGAGAAAAATGCGGCACCCTCTCGTTCAGAGGTTTCGGCGCGGGCAAAGGCCCCACCGGAGTGAACGTAGCCGCGGATATACTGAAGATAGTTAACAGCGTACGGAAGGATTAATATGCTTAAAGTCGCAAAATTCGGAGGCAGCAGCCTCGCAGACGTAAAACAGTTCGAAAAGGTGAGATCCATAGTGGAAGCGGATCCCGCAAGGAAGGTCATAGTTGTAAGCGCCCCGGGAAAGAGATTTTCGAAGGACAACAAGATAACAGACCTTCTCTACCTTTGCTATGCGCATATAAAGTACGGCGTGGACTACAGACCCATGCTGGAAAGCATCAGGGAAAGATACCGGGAGATAGTGGACGGTCTTGGCATAAACTTCGACCTTGACGCCGCATTCGCAGAAATAGAAAGTGCCCTTGGCAGCGATGCCTCCGAAAGTTATCTCGTATCCAGAGGAGAATATCTCTGCGCGCGTATCTGCGCAAAGTACCTCGGATATGAATTCGTAGACGCAAAGGATACTGTCTTCCTGAACTACGACGGCAGCATAGACACAGACCGGACATACGAAGCCATCAAACTCGCCTACAGCAAAAGCAGCGGCAGGATAGTGGTGCCGGGATTCTTCGGCAGCCTCGACGATGGCGAGATATGCCTTATGAGCAGAGGCGGATCCGATATAACCGGAGCCATCTTTGCGGCGGCTCTCGACGCGGATATCTACGAAAACTGGACCGACGTACCGGGAATACTCATGGCGGACCCCTCCATAGTGAAGGACCCCTACCCCATACCCAAGATCACCTACGACGAACTCAGAGAGCTTACGTACATGGGAGCCAAGGTGCTTCACGAAGCATCGGTATATCCCGTAAAGGTCGCAGGCATCCCTGTGAACATCAGAGATACCAACAACCCTGAAGCTGACGGCACGCTGATAGACGAAAGTTTCGAAAACGACGACCTCAAGGACGATAAGTTCTATATCACCGGTATAACCGGAAAGAAACACTATACTATCATAGACGTAAAGAAGGATAACCTCAGCCTAGACGCCATAAGCACCGTGATGCAGGTGCTGGTATCGAGAGGGATAAAAGTCGAGCAGGTCAACTCAGGTCTGGACGTATTCTCCGTGATACTGGAAAACGGCGTCAACAAACAGTCGGTATACTCTATAGCCACCGAGATAGAAAAACTTACTGGCGGAAGCGTAAAGATATCCGAAGGCATATCCATGATAGCCTGCGTATCCAGAAGAATGGTATTCAGGTCGGGTATCTCAGGACTCATTTTCGGAGCTTTGGGAGAGAACGATATAAACATAAGGCTCATATCCCAGGGCGCAAGAGAACTCAATATACTCATAGGCGTAGCGGACGAAGACTGCGACAGGACCGTACAGGTGCTGTATGACAGTTTCACAAAGAGAGGAAACAACTGAAATGAAAGTAGCAGTACTCGGAGCCAGCGGCCTCGTGGGCAGAGAAATGCTCAAGGTCATGGCGGAAAGAAACTTTCCCATCGATGAACTTAAAATGCTTTCCGGTCCCGGAAGCGCGGGAAAGACCTGCGTATATCAGGGAAAGGAATACGTTTACGAACAGGCATCGGACAGTTCCTTCGAAGGAATGGACATAGTTTTAGGCGCGGCGGAAAACGCAGTCGCCAAACAGTTCGCCCCTGCGATCAAAGCTGCAGGCGCCGTTTTCATAGACAACTCCAGCGCATTCAGGCTCGACGCGGACGTTCCTCTCGTAGTACCGGAGATCAACCCGGAGGATGCCCTTAAGCACAGCGGCATAATAGCGAACCCGAACTGCGTGACCATAATCGCCGCAGTGGCGGTGGGAGGCATAGCAAAGCTCAGCCCCATAAAGTCCATGACGGCCTCTTCATATCAGGCGGTATCGGGAGCCGGGAGAAACGGACTCTACGAGCTAGAGGAACAGGTGCAGGCCTATGCAAAAGGAGAAGAACTTGTTTCGAAGGCCTTCCCCTGCCAGATAGCTTTCAACCTGATCCCGAAGATCGGAGATATAACGGAAAACGGATACTCAAAAGAGGAGATGAAACTCCAGAACGAAGGACGCAAGATCCTCCACCTGCCCGACATGAAAGTCAGCTGCACATGTGTCAGGGTCCCCGTGTTCAGGAGCCATTCCATAAGCATCAATCTCCTTACTGAAAAGAAGATAAGCGTTGAGGAAGCAAAGGATGCGATCGCCAAGTTCCCGGGAGCAGTGCTTCTGGACGATGCAGCAAACAACGAATTCCCAACCCCTCTCCTTACATCAGATCAGGATTTGGTATACGTGGGAAGAGTGAGAGAAGATCTGACAAACGGCGGTATAGCTCTCTGGTGCTGCGGCGACCAGATAAGGAAAGGCGCGGCCACCAACGCAGTACAGATCGCAGAACTGCTTGTCAGATAACTGGTCTGCTTTACATATCAGGAAACACAGCAACACATACAAAAACCGAACGGCATCAGCCGTTCGGTTTTCTTATCTTTCCATTACGTTGGCTACAGCTTATCTATGTACATTTCTGCCAGTTCCGCTGCAAGTTCGTTGTATTCCTCGTTCTTTCCCTCATGCAGAGTAGCCATATATATATGCTCATAATTATCTACCTTGGAATTGTGCCTCATAAGGGTATGTATTGCTATGTTGGAACACATATCCGCGACCCTGCCTATGTGCATGAGTATATCGATATATATGGAGCCTGCCACGGCATCGCATATGCCCTCAAGCATACGTTCTATGTGATTGTCTCTGCACTTTTTTGCCATCTCGTTTATGGTGACAACGTAAGCCTCGACTTTTCTGGCTGAATCCTGATTCTGCTTTGTGAAAGCGTGAGAAGTGTATGCGAGGAGTCTTTTGAGAGGTTCACAGATAAGCTTGAGCTCGTCCAATGCATGACTTGAAAGCTTTTCATCTTTTTCTATGAGCGTCTCAGCGCATCTGCATATGGAATACACGTGGTCTCCGGCTCTTTCGAAATCGGTCACGCACTGGAGATAATAGTTCTGTATATCCTCCTGTAGGCCTTCTTTAAGATAAGGCGTTATTTTTGCCAGGTACGCGTTAACGGCGTCTTCCAGCTGGTCCATATACAGCTCGTCGCTTTTGATCCTTTCCGCTATGGAAGTATCGTATGCTTCGCTGAGTTCTATGGCATAGAAAACGTTGGTGCTGACTATATCGTTCATAGTGCAAAGCGCCATATATGCGCTGTTGAGGGCAAGAGCCGGGGATGAGAACAGAACTTCATCCATAGCTTCGATCTCTGCTCCTCTTTCCACCTGGTTGAGATCGTCTTTGACGAGCTTCTTCGAAGTTTTTTCAAATGTTTTTGCAAGGGGCAAAAGAAGTATGGCAGTCGCCAGTTTGAATACGGTATGGATATTCGCTATACCGCCGGAATTGAGAACGTCTCCCCACATGCCGCTGATAAGACCGGTGCCGTGGGCTATGTTCACCGCCGCTATGATTATTATGACGCACGCTATGTTGTAGAGCATGTTTATCATGCCCGTTCTCTTGGTATTTGCTTTGGTGCCTATGGAGCATACGATGAGAGTGGTGAGCCCGTCGCCCATATATATGCCCAGAAGAATGGGATATACGGAACTGAAAGTTATGGCGCCTGTAACGGACAGCGCCTGCAGTATACCTATGGTCGCTGAAGAAGACTGGAGTACGAAAGCCACCGCAAGGCCCGCAAGGAATCCCAGCAGAGGCCTGTCGCCGAAACCTGTAAAAAGTCTTGCAAAAGACTCTGATTCTGAGAGAGGAGCAACGGCATTGGTCATGCTCAGAAGTCCGGTAAAGAGAATTCCGAAGCCCATGGATATGGTCCCTATGGTGGAAGAATTCTTTCTCTTCACGAACATGATGAACACGATACCTATGACTGCAGCTACCGGAGCAAGAGTAGAAGGTTTGAATATATTCAGCCACTGGGTGCCGCTAGCATCCACGTCAAGGAGCCTGATGATCTGGCCTGTAATAGTGCTTCCCACGTTGGCACCGAATATGACTCCTATGGACTGGCTGAGGCTCATTATCCCGGCGCCCACCAAGCCCGAGACTATGACTATGGTTGCAGTAGCGCTCTGTATGAGAGCAGTAAGGCCTGCGCCTACCAGAAAGCCCATGAACGGACTGCCTGTCACCTTTTCCAGAGCCGACTTGAACGAACCTGTGGATTCCTTTTTGAGGCCGTCACCCATTATCCTCATTCCGTAGAGGAAGAGGGCAAGACCGCCGAACATTGAAATAAAATCGAATATCGTCATTGTAAATCTCCAAATTTCACCAACATAATATATCACACATATGCACAAGTTTCTATTTTCATTTCCACAAAAAAAAACGGCAGTAAACTGCCGCAATATTACGAACGTGAATGCTACTTTTCTTTTCCTTCGGCAAAGACCGCCATCATCTCGCTGGTAAGGGACGGATGGTCGACTCCGATGCAATCTTTAAGTTCCTCTCTTCTTACCCATGCAGCTTCGGCGATCTCCTCGCCGTCCACGTGGATGGCAGCATCTCCGTCCAGATCGCACCAGAAACCGAGAAGAAGCCCTCCAGCGCTGATGCCCCAGGGCTGGCTGGCATAGTAGCGTATGTTTTTTACTCTGATGCCGGTCTCTTCCATCACTTCGCGGCGGACCGTATCCTCAGCGGTCTCTCCTATCTCGCAAAAACCGGCGACAAGCGCAGCCATTTTTGCATTGGGCATATTGTATCTCGTAACGAGTATGGAATCGCCGTTTACGACGCCTACTATAACCGACGGCATAATCCTGGGATAAACGCTGTTCCCGCACTGTGGGCATTCGAACTTTCTCTCTTTGCCGCTGTGGATCATCTTTGCGCCGCAGCGGCCGCAGTACCTGTTATCCCTGTGCCAGACGGAAAGATGATAAGCGGTGGACAGAGCGAACATGAGTTCTTTAGGTTTTCCCTCTCTGAACAGCTTCATGTTCTCGTAGCTGTAGCCCGGGTTTTCAATCTCATCTTCCGACGCATCGAGGAACATGCTTCTTCCGTCAAGGTCGAAAAGATATATAAACTCTCCGCTTGGTCTCGGATAAGACGCAAATTCGGGAACAGAGATATTGCCATTTCCGTCTGCATCGGTCCTGCACAGGAAACGCATACCGGAAAAATGGAAAACGTAGCTGTCCTCTACCGGCCTTCTTACTTTAAACGATATATCCAGTTTATGCGGATAGATATCCTGTATCATATGGCTTGACCTTTCTTGAAGCTCCCACCGCTTAAGCCTAAACGGCTTTGAAGCGGGGGATTCCTGCTTCAAAGTCCACTGCGACAGCCTCTAAAAAGAGTATGTCGTCTTACACGGACTCCACAGGCTTTAGTTCCCGTGCTCCCCACGGTACACTATACACTCATATCTATACCGTAGATATGAGCGTTATCGTTTTATTCAGTATGTTTACTGCAGCATTGACGTCTCTGTCATGGGATATACCGCATACAGGACATACCCAGCTTCGAACGGACAAGTTCTTAACTTCGATATTCT
>JAFRIQ010000019.1 GCA_017432725.1 Bacillota bacterium | reverse complement strand
CGTGCGATACCGTCTCCGACCAGGACTACTACCCCGGTCTCGGACTGGTTGATCTTCACGTCGTAATTCTTGATCTGTGAGCGGATAATCTTTGAAATTTCTTCGGGTCTTAATTCCATTGATTCACCTTTTCTGTTAAGTAATGCTAGTTTTTAATTTGATAGTAGCTGCGCAATATTGCCCAGGTGGTATGAGATGGTGTTGTCATACTCCTTGCCGGCGACCTGAAGCTTGAGCCCTCCGATGACGGAAGGATCCACCTTCTCTTTCAGAAGAGCCGTTTTGCCTATCTTCTTTTCGACGGCAGCGGTGAGTTTTTTCCTCTGCTGCTCGGAAAGGGCCACGGCGCTGGTCACCAGTACCTCCACTATACCCTTCTCCTGATTGTAGCGGCTTTTGAATTCCTCTTCGCAATTCAGCAGCTCGGAAACGGAATCCCCGTCGCAGAGCATGCAGAGGAAGTTGAGCGTGTACTGATGGAGATTCTCCTGCCAGGCTTCCTTTATGAGAGACTTCCTCTCATCCTTGGATACCGCCGGCGTCATGAGCAGTTTACGGTACTCCGGCATTTCGCGAAGACATGAACATACGCGGCCAAGATCCTCAAGGATCCTGTCTTCGAGATGTTCCTCCGATGCCAGGTCGTAAAGCGCGCCTGCATAAGTCTTTGCGTATTTAGTCATCAGTTCTCACCAATTTCCGCTATAAAGCTGTCTATAAGGGCACTGTGTGTCTTTTCGTCTATCTCCTTTTCGACCAGTTTCGATGCGATCTCGACGGCCATTTTGGAGATCTCTCCCTTGGCTTCACTCATTGCGCGCTGGCGCTCGAGTTCGATGTCTGCGGAGGTCTTTGCTCTGAGTTTTGCAGATTCTTCCCTGGCTGAGGAAATGATCTGGTCGCTCTGGAGCTTTGCGGAAGCGATAGCCTTGTTGGTTATCTCTTCGGCTTCTACGCGGGCGTTGGCAAGATGGCTCTCGTAGCTCTTCTTTGCCTCCTGAGCGGCTATGTTGGCCTGCTCAGCGTCCGTATAGACCATGTTGACTTCCTGCTGACGTTTTTCCAAAACCTTTTTTACCGGCTCGAACAGGAAACGCTTAAACAGGAGCAGCTGAAGCCCAAAGTTGAGCAGCTGCGCCACCGTTGTCCAATAATCGAAATTAACCAGTTGCTGGTACATTGTCGTCTCCTTTTAGCCTTAGCCTGACTTAAATAAGATTCGTGAAGATTCCGGGTGCTACGAAGATGAGAAGAAGGGCTGTTACGAAACCGTAAATACCTGTCGTCTCAGAAAGAGCGATACCAAGGATCATCGTGGATGTGATGTCACTCTTGATCTCCGGCTGACGGGAGAGTGCCTCGAGTCCTTTACCTGCTGCAAAACCTTCGCCCATACCAACCATGGTACCGGTGAATACAGCGATTCCTGCGCCGATAGCACAACCCATTAAAGCGAGTCCTCTTGCTAATTCCATTGTTTTTCCTCCTAATAAATAATTGTGTGTTTCATATTCAAGCGGACAGAATTGTCCGTAAATACCTTTATTCCTCGCTGGCCTGGCCTATGAACATCATGACCAGAGTAGCGAATATGTATGCCTGGATGGCTCCGGAGAACCAGTCGAAGTAAAGCGACAGCACTGCCGGAACTCCGAGTTCCAGAACGGGGATGACCCCCAGGAGTTCTCCCACCTTACCTGGTATGAGCCCGAAGAGAGCCGAGTTGGCAGCTCCCAGAGCCGCGTACACGAGAGACGTGATGACCACGCCCGAAAGTACGTTTCCGAAATGACGGAAGGACATGGAGATGGGTCTGAACACTTCTCCCAGCACGTTGAAGGGAGCCATGATGAAGACAGGATCCAGATAGCTCTTCAGGTAGGGTCCCAGGCCTTGGGTCTTTATCTTGGTCCTCGTCAGTATGACGAAGAACGTGATGCCCCATGCCAGTATGGACATTACTTCGCCCGTAGGCGGGAAGAAGCCCAGCAGGGACGAAAGGCTCTGGGTTATGGAGGCTATCATAATGGTGCCTACGAAGGGCGTGATCTTCCTCCACTTTTCTCCCATGTTCTGAGTCACCAGCCCGTCTACGAAGTTGTAGAGCCACTCTACAGCGGCCTGCCTCTTGGTGATGTTCTTTACCCTGAGATCGTGGGTAGCCCATGCCATCACGCATGCGACCACCAGGGTCAGAGCAAAGGACAGGATCATGGTAACTGTGATGTTGATACCGCCAAGGACCGGTATGGTGTATACGATCTTGGCGCCGTGGATATCTACCGTCATTGTCTTAATCCTTTTCCTTCTTGAGATAATTGATTAGATTCATGATCTTTATAGTGAGATTCGGCATGATGAGGGGAAGAAGCCCCGTCAGCATAGCCGGATAATTGCCTTTGTTGGCCAGCATGGAGAACCCTGCCCAAAGAGCGAACATGGTCATCCTGCCCAGATACGAACGGGTCATCATGCCTTTGGCATTTTCGCCCGCTTCAAGAGTTTTCTGAACGGAGATACAAAGCCATATGAAGCCCAGGACCGCGACGGCCGAGCCTCCCAGAAGGAAGAGGCCGTTTCTCAGCGTAAGTATGCGAAGCCCGAGGAACACAGCGACGACGATGCCGTCCAGCGCCAGGACTCCTATGCTTATGTGCTTTATTTCTTTTATCGCAGCCGGGTCAGCCTTCATTTATATCTCCGTTTCCATAAAAAGACATTGTAATATTATACACAGTCTCAGCGATGCTTACGATATGAAATTTTTCTATTTTTGCCATCGTCTTTTGTGTTTTTCGCCAAGAAGTCCATGCAAATACGGTAAATGGTTGTAAAAGCCGACAAAAGCCCGACGAGTATGGCTACGAGTATGACCCAGTAACCCAAGCCGAACTTTCTTCTGAGCCAGCTCCCGAGAAGGCACAGAAGAACAGGCGGCACCACTATGGTGAAGCCCATCTGTCCGTAGACTGATATGTTGTTGAGCGCTTCTCTGAGCCACTTCCTGTCTATCTTCATGACTTAGGCGTTTTCGCCGTCCAGTACGTCTATCTGAACGCCTGCCTCCTTCAGCATGGCTTCTCCCAGTTCATCGGGATAGGGCTCTGCTATGACTACTCTTTTGATCCCTGCATTTATGATCATCTTGGAGCATATGGAGCAGGGCTGGGTGGTGCAGTAAAGCACGCTGCCTCCTATGTTCTGGCCGAGGGTCGCCGCCTGTATTATGGCGTTCTGCTCGGCGTGTAGCCCTCTGCAGAGTTCTGCTCTCTGTCCCGAAGGAACGCCCAGCTGTTGCCTAAGGCAGCCTACTTCCTCGCAGTGGGCTATGCCCTGGGGAGTGCCGTTGTACCCCGTGGCCATGATGCGGTTATCCTTGACTATGACCGCGCCCACGCCTCTTCTGAGGCAAGTGGAACGGGTCCTCGCAAGATTAGCGAAACCCATGAAATAATGATCCCAATCCGGTCTGTCCATTTCGTTTCCTCCAAATGTATACGTCAGTCAAAAAACACTTCGTCGAGATACAGTCCCTGGGGCGGAGCAGTATGTCCGGCCTTCTGCCTGTCGCAGGAATCGATCGCATCCTTCACTGACTCAGGGGTCCTTTTTCCGAGGCCCACCTCCACCAGCGTTCCCGTTATTATCCTCACCATATTGTAGAGAAAGCCGTTTCCCGATACGGAGATGAGGACGTTTCCTCCGTCCTTTTCCACGCTGAGGCTGTATACGGTCCTCACGGTGCTTTCCTTGGGACTGCCCGCCGACTGGAAGCATGCGAAATCATGCTCGCCTACGATGTATCCGGCCGCTTCGCGCATAGCGTCTGCATCCAGGTCCTTTTTTATCTGATAGCAATAGTTGCGGCAGAAAACGTCGGGGTCTTTGCCGCAGCTTATCCTGTATATATATCTTTTGCCCTTGGAAGAATATCTGGCGTGGAAGTCTTCTGGCATCTCCCTTGCTTCCAGAATGCGTATCTCGCCTATTCCTTCCAGCCTGTCCTTTGCGAAGGCGTCGTTCATGGCCTTTGCAAGGTTCTCGACCGGTATCTTCATATCCGACCTGAAGCTTGCGCACTGCCCAAGGGCATGTACGCCTGCGTCGGTCCTGGACGTTCCGTCCAGCTTTATATCCTCACCCGTAAGAGAGGAAAGCACCCGCTCTATCTCTCCGCACACGGTCCTGCTTCCCGGCTGCCTCTGCCATCCGGAAAAGCCCGTGCCGTCGTATGCGATCTTAAGCAGTATGTTTTTCATCAGTTGAAAAGATCCAGATATATGAAAGTAGGCTCGATAACGATCTTGCCCGAAGCCGTCATGGCTCCGTAGAGAATGTTCCCTTCCACGTTCTCTTTGTAGATGATGATCCCGTTTCTTATGCCTATGAAGGGACAGTCTTCGATCCCTTCGCATTGCTCTGCCGTGAGGCAGGCGTAGGGGAATTCACCCGTGTCTATGATGATCCAGTATCCGTTCTTCTTTACGGCTGCTCTGTTCTCGCAGAAGGCGCCCTTGTTCCCGGAAACGTCGGGGTTGGAATATGAAAAAGCCGCTACATCGTCAAATACCGATTCGATGGCGAGTTCTCCCGTTTCGTTGATGAAGCCCCAGAACTGTCCGTCATAGACGGCTGCGAGCCCTTCCGAGAAAGGCAGGGCCTTCTGATACTGGAAGGGTACGACGGTCTCCCCGTTCTGATCCACGTAGCCCCAGAAACCCTTGTCGTTGCAGGCAAGGTAGAGGCTGCCGTCATTGTGTTTCAGGAATCTGTATTTGCACTCTATGAGCTCCGTGCCGGACTTGCTGTAAAGCCCGTAGAGGTTGGAAGTGGTCTTCATGATGATGTTCCCGTTGTTGTCTACTCCGGACGGATCCGCATCGAGACCTGCGGGAAGAGTGGAAAATATGGTTCCCTTCTTATCGATGACGTATGCCGATTCGCCGGCAAGTCCGTCATAGCAGTTGGCGTTCCTCTGGCGCATCACCACGGCGTAGCCGTCACGGAAAGGCGTAGCCATGCCGAAAAGCCCGGAGCTTGAGTACCATCTCCAGTCTACGGAAGGAAGCCCGCTTGCCGTTACGGCAGTGACGAAATTGACGTCGAGATATACGTATCTCTGAAGAGAATCGTTGGCAAGTGAAAGAGCCAGCATACCGTCGGAGAAGTGATTGCTCTCGGAGATCGGACTCTTCCCGTATGTGCTGTAAACTACCCTTCCGCTCCTGTCCATATACTCGTAGGCGGAATAGCT
This sequence comes from Bacillota bacterium, assembly GCA_017432725.1. Lineage (GTDB taxonomy): Bacteria > Bacillota > Clostridia > Peptostreptococcales > Anaerovoracaceae > RUG13409. The sequence goes on along the minus strand of JAFRIQ010000019.1, from coordinate 22,742 downwards.
GTTAAGTATGAGACCGTAGTCGCCTTCGAAGGATACGGTGGATGGGTACCTTGGGATGACTACCCATTCTCCTTTTACGTTGACAAAACCGAAAAGGGTGCTGTCCCTATCCCTTGCGGAAGCCAGAAGGCCCGTATCTTCGAGGGTAGTCTTCTCGGGCTGATGGGTCGAAATGTATTCCAGTGCTTCGTCAATACTGAAGGCCTCTGACATGTGGCCTTCCTCACCCTTTATGGAGACGTCGCATGCGCAGAGTCCCAGCAGGAGTATCATTATGACGAGTATCGAAATATATTTTTTCATCTATTTAACCTTTCTTGTATGAGCTTTTGAGGCCCACGATCTGATTGAATACGGGTGCGTTTTCGCGGCTCAGTACCGCATCGGCTATATAGTAGCCGAGTCTGAAGAACTGGAATCTCTCCCCTGCCTTCGCATCTTTCAGGCTGCTCTCCGCCTTTGCGGTGAACGTTGAAATGGAATCCGGATTGAACTCGTTTTTTCCCGTTTCTTCGTTGGGTAGCGCGAGAAGTCCGTACTGGCGGACGGGAACGTCTATGCAGTCGTCTTCGCAGACCCAGTGTATGGTGCCCTTGACCTTCCTTGAGTCGGCGCCGGGAGTACCGGACTTGGTGTCCGGATCGTAGGTGCACAGGAGTTCCGTGACCTTTCCGTTCTCATCTTTCACGACTTCGTTGCAGGTGACGAAGTACGCTCCCTTGAGCCTTACTTCGTTGCCGGGATAGAGCCTGAAATACTTTTTCTCGGGTATTTCCATAAAGTCGTCTCTTTCCACGAAGAGGTGCTTTCCGAAGGTCACTTCCCTGGTGCCCATTCCTTCAACGGTCTGGCTGTTCTCCAGGACCAGTTTTTCCGTCTGTCCTTCGGGGTAGTTTGTTATAGTCAGTTTTATGGGATCAAGGATAACGAACCTGCTTTCCACCTTATCTTTAAGGTCGTCTCTTACGAAGAACTCCAGCTGGTCCATACCTATTTCGCTGTTGGCCTTGGATACGCCTATGGCGTCGCAGAAGGCCTTGAGAGCTTCCGGAGTATATCCGCGGCGTCTCATGCCCGCTATTGTGCAGAGCCTCGGATCGTCGAAGCCTTCCACCAGACCCGCTTCCACCAGCTTTATGATGTTTCGCTTGCTCATGATGGTGTTCGAGAGATTGAGCTTAGCGAATTCTATCTGCTGAGGAGGTTCCGGCCATTCAAGGCTTTCGAGTACCCAGTTGTAGAAGGGTCTGTGATCCTCGAACTCCAGGGTGCAGAGGGAATGGGTTATGCCCTCTATGGCATCCTCCAGAGGATGGGCGAAATCATACATGGGATAAATGCACCATTTGTCTCCGGTGTTCTGGTGAGTCATGTGGAGGACTCTATAGATGACGGGGTCTCTCATGTTGATGTTGGGGCTCGCCATATCTATCCTGGCCCTTATGCACATCTCTCCGTCGCCGTATTTTCCGGCCTTCATATCCTCGAAGATCTTCAGGGATTCCTCGGCAGGCCTGTCTCTGTCAGGAGCGTTCTTGCCGGGCTCTGTGAGAGTTCCTCTTGTGTCGTGTATCTCTTCAGCGCTCATGGAACAGGCGTAAGCCAGTCCTTTTTTGATGAGCGTCTGCGCGCATTCGTACATCTTATCGAAGTAGTCGGAAGCATGGTTGAGCTTGTCCCATTTGAAACCGAGCCACCTGATGTCGTTCTCTATGGAGCCTACGAACTCCTCGTCTTCCTTGGCTGGGTTCGTGTCGTCGTAACGCAGGTTGCAGGTGCCGCCGTATTTTTCCGCAGTGCCGAAGTTGAGGCACAGGGATTTCACGTGGCCTATGTGAAGATAGCCGTTGGGTTCCGGCGGGAACCTGGTTATTATGTGGTGGGAATACTTGCCTTCGGCAATATCCTTTTCGATTATGTCGTATATAAAATTACTTTCCATATATTGACCTCTTAGTCCAATCTTCTTTTCGCTCTTTTTCGTGATGCTGTTTTGAAATGATAATACGCCGATTCACCGACAGTATCCAGGAACTTGTCTATGGGTATGGCGAAACCGTATTCCACCAGAAGCTTTATGTGCGCCATGGTGGAAGCAACGGCGTCCCTTACCTTTATGTTATACATTATTCCGCTGTCTACACGCTCTTCGCTTCCGTCTTCCTTAACAAAGATGTATTCATATCTCGAGCGGTCTTCTATCATTCTGTTTTCGAGCCTGTCTTCGAAAGCCTCGGAAAAACCTGCTCTGTAAAGCGTTTTTATCTTGTCGAAATTCTGTCTGTAACGCTCAAACTCATTGACGCTTTTCTGCCTCATGCCTTCCCTTGATATATTACCTTCCGTCAGAAGGCCGTCGTCGATTCCTACTATATCGTCGCAGATTTCCTGTATGATACGGTCGACTACTTCTCTCTTATCATAGAAATGATAATAGTAGGAGGACCTGTTCACCTCCGCAGCAGTCACCAGGTCGGCGATGGAGATCTTCTCATACTCTTTGACTTTCAGAAGCTCGAGCATGGCATCGCATATTTTGTCCGTAACCTTATTCATATATACTGCCTTTCAATACCGTATAATAAGACTTGTACATTTTAGCACCTGACCCCGCCGATAACAAGAAAATATGTGCAAGTTTTCCAACAAAAACATAGGTTTTATTTAAACTAACGCCAATAGGGTTTTTATCGAAACGGTAATCGTGTATAATAGACCAGTCAAAGAAATAACCTTCAGCGAGGATTTAAAATGCAGGGATTTTTCAGATTTTTCGCGCAGAACCTTTACCAGCTCTGCGCTCCTCTAAAGAGTTTCATACTAGGGTCCATACTGTTCAACCTTCTTCTCGGCGCCCTGGTGCTGCCGCTCTATGAGAGGAACATACAGAACTACTTCATCAGCGTACATTTAAAAGACGATTACCTTAAACTCAGACAGAAGAAAGGAAGCGGAGACAGGGAATCGAACAGTCTGATAGTATCTCACGGATACTCTCTTGTAGCGCCTGATATCGCTCCGGTCCTCCAGTCGCTCTTTGCCGTCATCTACGCATTTGCCATCAGAACGGATGTCATAGAGGAATTCGTTACCGGCAGGTTCGCCCGCGTACTTACCATGAATTCCATAGAGATATTCCAGAACCGCCAGGCGGGGATGGCATATCTGACCTTCCTCCTTTCGGCTTTCGTGTTCCTTTCATATTACGTCATAGTAAAGAGCGAATACGAATCCCTGGTGGATGACAAAAAGACGAGACTCATAATTCTCATAGTCCAGAGCGCTCTGGCGCTGATTCTGCCCATAGGCTACAGTTTCGCCCTCCTCATATTCGAACTTTACGATTTCGGCGATTACGTTCTGTCCACCACGGTCTTCCGCGAGCAGAGACTTAAGAGGGCCATATCCAAGATGAACATTGAGGCAAAAGCCTACAACGCCACAGTCAACGAAGGCAAGAAGAAAACGGCGGAGCCCCAGAAAAAGGGATACGCAGGGCACAAAAAAGAAAAAAAAATAGACTAAAAGAATATATACAGAAAACGGCATCCCTGGGGGATGCCGTTTTTATGTGCAGCGCTTTATTTGCGCTTTTTTTCGTTCGTATCTTTGTCTTTGTTTATATATTTGATCTCTGTGGGGTCGGTCTTCTTTCTGAAGTACACCGCATTGTGAATAAAATTGGCGATCTGGTATACGCACCAGTAGACCGAAAAAACTGCCGGAAGCAAAGCGCATGCGGCAACGGTAAGCGCCAGCGACAGATAATCGAACCAGGTCTTATCTATGAAATAGTATTTCGACATATATCCGTCATGCAGATATTGGAGTACGCATGCCAGAAGCGGGAAAACTATATATAAGGCGGCTCTTGGTGTCGGGAAAGATCCCTTTATTGCCAGGAAAGTGAATTCCGTCACGTCAGGGACAAAAAGGAACGAAGTTCCGACTCCGGGTTCGTAGGCTGCTATGAACTTCTCCGGGCTGTGCGCCGCAAAGGAGAGCAGCACCCCGATCAGCACCATGAACACGTAATACACGATGAAGGAAAAGACCGGATACTGTCTGGCTATAAGGAACTCTCCCACAGCCTTGGTCCTCTTTTCCTTATTGTGTCTGAATTTCCTGTCTATCTCGTCGATGTCCGGTTTAAGAGTATTGTAAACCACCGGTACATTGTAATAGTTCTTTGTAGTTGTTGCGAAAAGCAGTTTGATAATCAGGCATATCATTATGCAGCCGAGCGTCAAACTCTGCATGGACCCGTAAAAAACATTCAGCAGGGTACCGAAAAAACCAAGTATTTTATCCATAGTCTCACTTTTTAAAAAACATGCCGCGTCGGAAATGTTCCTCCGCGGCATTAATAAATTTGAATTTAGGCTGTGTCTTAATCTGCTTTCAAATTACTCTTCAGCAGGAGCTGCTTCTGCAACACCCTGAGCGACAGCAGCCTTCTGTCTTCTGTAAGCGTCGATTTCTTTCTCATCAACGTTGTAGAGAAGCATTACAGCCCAAGCAACGATACATACTGCGGCAGGACCCCAGCCCATCATCGTTACGATAGCCTTAAGAACTGTATCTGTCATCGGTTTTGTTGCGTCATATCCTACAGCTGCAAGACCGAAGGAAGAAATTGCGGATGCGATAAGGAGTCCAACTCTGATCATTGTACCCATCATGGATGTTACGAAAGATCTTGCATTGGAGATTCCCTTGAGTTCGTTGTAGTCTGCAACGTCGTTTGCGATAGCTACCATGATAGGAGCAGTCGGTGTTGCGATGAGTCCTGTGAGGAATCTGCAGCCAACGAAGAGGATCGGATTTCCGTTGATCCACATAACAAGGAGATACGGGAATGCGGCGATGAGTGTGAGCCATGCATAGATCTGCTTGTTTGTGAACTTCTTGGAAAGCCAAGGTGTGATGAGAACTCCGAGGAATCCTGCTGCAGAGTAAACTGTAGAGGAGATACCAAGGATGCTCGGGTTGTTGAGTACGTAGTTTGTATAGTACGCAAGAAGTACGCTGAAGAAAGAAGTCTGAGCGCATGCGAATGCTGCTGCGATATAGTAGCAGATAGCAGGTCTTGTGAAGGACTTGATCATATCCTTGAATCCGACCTTCGGAGCTGCAGGAGCCTTCTTGACTTCTTCTGTTGCTTCGCCGGCGAGCTTTCTGGGCGGATCAAACTTCTTTGTCATCTTCATGTAGATCGGCGTGAGGAGAAGGAGAGGAAGTGTCATGAGGAAGTTTGCGATCATGTATCCCTGACCGTTTGCTCCGAACTTCTCGATGAGCCATCCAGCAAGGAGTACGTTTACGAGTCCTGCGAGCTTTGTTCCGAATTCTGCGAATGTTGTAAGTTTTACAGCGTCTGCAGAGGAGGAGCTCATTGCTGAAATGATTGCTCTTCCGCCTACCCATGTCCAGTCATAGAACAGGTTGTACAGGAAGTTGATTGCGATAGCGAATATTACGTATGTACCTACGTTTACATTTTCGAACCTGTAGAACATGAATCCGACTGTAAGTGCGGATGTGATGTTACCTACAAGTATCCAGGAGCGCTGTCTTCCCCAGGGAAGTCTTACAGCGTCCATGATCATTCCGGATACTGTCATTGCGATGATAGCAACGAGAGTAAGGGAAGTGTAGATAGATGCAGCAGCTACGGTGGGGAGCAGCATTACGTTCGTTAAGAAGAACATGTAATAATAGCCCTTGATGATGCCCTGGAAACTGAGTGTTCCCATACCACCGGCAGCGTATATAACACTGTCAATAAAGCTGATGCCTTTTACTTCTTGATTCTTTTCCATTTTTCCTCCTAGAAAATTATTAGAAATAGCCTAAATTTCAAATAATTATACTATACTATGCAGTCCATTACAACTTGATAATTCACTTGATTATATACTATTTTCTCTATATACTTAATCAAACAGCAGCACCAGACGGAAAAACTGTGCATATGTGCATATTTTTTCCGAATATACACTGACATATGGAGTAAACATGAAAGAAGCTTTTAAATACGTGATCGAAAATGTGAAGGGAGCCAAGTCCAGCCTGATAGTCGTTCTCGTCGGGATAGTGCTTTCCTTTATCATTCCTTTTGTCACAAGAAACATCAATCAGAACACCAGGTTCTTCATCATCCTGGGGCTTTGCCTCGTCATAGGCGAAGAGCTCAGGAGATTCACAGCCATCCTCGGCGCCGTCTACAATGAGATGGAAAAGGAAAAAGAAAGAAATAAATGATCTTAAAACAAAGGGAACGGCAGGATGATATCCTGCCGTTTTTTCATGCCATCATATATGTGATTATAACGCCTGCGAACTGGGCTTCCCTCTGATCTTCCGGAAGAAAATCAAGAGACTCGACTGCTTTCATGTAGCCTTCCGGCGTGAATTCCACTTTTTGATTTTTCTCCATAAGATCTACCTCCCGTATGAATCGAGCGCTTCTTTTGCGGCAAGCATGTTTTCTCTTCTTCCGTCGGTCCTGAAGCTCATCATCTTGTTCTGACCGTATATATACCCGGGGCCCATATTCTCCAGGAGATACCTGACTCTCTCCCTGCAATCCTCCGCCGTTCCATACTGAAGCATGTCTATATCCATTCCTCCGCAAAGAGCCATATTGGAAAACCTTTTCCTCAGCTCGAATATGTCGTCCATCTCGTTGAGCATGGCTATATAGCCTTTCGGAAAATCGTCGAAATATTCGGCAAGCCTCATTATGGACGCCTCGACGAAAAGGAATATCTTCTTTTTCTTTTCTAAGCCTATATTTATGACGTTTCGTATGAAGGGCCAGTAGACAGTTTCGAACTGTTCTGCGTTGGTAAGGCTGTGCATGAGCATGGTGATCCTCAGATCGAAAGCATAATTATCGCTTGGCGTATCCAGGTTCCTGGATACGGTATCGTAGATAGCTGGAGCTTTAACGTCCGTTATGGCCATGAGCTTTTCCGGTCTTCTCCGAAGATCCACTGATATGTTCTTTATGCCTCTTCCCGCGTTGAGTATGCTTTCAAGAGGATGCAGCGCCACGGTCTTTCCGAGAAGCGGCACTCCGTACTCTTCAACCATGATCTTCTGTATCTTTACGACGTAATCCACGTATTCGAAATTCGCTTTTACGGCTTTCTCTATATCAGCATAGGTGAGGTCTTTGAAGAACATCGGACCCACCCTCGTCCATACGAACATGTTGGGATCCTTGATATATTCGTCGAAATCATCGTCGCCTATGGTCACCTGATCCACGGCGGTGATCCGGAAGTGCTCGTCATCGACCACGTGCTGGGCATAGCCCAGGGCCTTGCTCACGTTGTAATTGTTCCTGACGCCCAGGTCTATGTAGGTGTCGAAGGAATATCTTTCGTGGTGCTCTCTGACGGCGTGCTCCATAATTGAAAAATCGCTGAGCGCTTCGCTCAGTTTTGGATGCAGGTCTGAATCTGCTATCTTCCAGGTCCACGCGTTGGATACGCGGGGCACCCTGTCCGTTTTCCCGAATTCCACAGCATCCCTGAAAAGCCTTCGTCTTTCATCCAGTAACTCTCTTGTATCCATTTCTTTTCTCTACTTTCCGCTGCTAAGACAAAGACCGGCAGACTGTAAGGTCCGCCGGTCTCGTTTACGCGACCCTGACGGCCGCAAGAATCATAAGGCAAAACAATAAGTAAGTAACCTGTTTACGGATAAGTTACTAGACTTCGCCTGCTGCTCTCTTGAGTCTCCACTCGGAGAGTTCTTTCTCGTCTACGTTGTAGAGCATCATGAAGAGGAAGCAGAGTATGCAGCATACTGCCGGTCCAAAGGCCATGAACAGGAGTATGAGTCTGAGTGTCTTCTCATCGGGAGCTCCCTTGGAAGAGTCATAACCAACAGCTGTGAGGCCGACAGATACGACTGTGGAAGCAAGGAGAAGTCCCAGACGGATGCAAGTACCCATCATGGATGTGACGAAACCTCTTGCCTTGGAGATACCCTTCATCTCGTTCCAGTCTCCAACGTCTGCCGCAAGAGCGACCATGACCGGGGAGGTCGGTGTGATGATGATGCCGACAAGTGTTCTGTTAGCAATGAACAGAGCGCCGTTGTCTTTGATCCAGAGCAGTGTCACGTAAATGACAGAGCAGATAAGAGTGATCCATCCATAGAGGATCTTGTTTGTGAAGATCTTTCTGAGCCACGGTGTGATGAACAGACCTACGAATGCGCCGATGTTGTACATCGTTGTAGCAAGAGCCATTGCATCCGGGTTGTTGAGGATGTATGTCGTGTAGTAAACCATAAGAGGTGCGAATACAGATACCTGTGCGCATCCAAAGGTTGCTGCAAGATAGTACATGATTGCCGGGCGTGTGAAGGATCTGCGGATGTCTCCCTTGTCTTCCTTGACGGGAGCTGCTTTCTTCTCACCAGCTTCTGCAGGTGCTTCCGCCTTCTCTACGCCAACCTCGAAGGGCTTTGTGACGTGCATGAAGATCGGGAGTACGATGATCATGAAGATGGACATTGCATACTCAGCGAACATATACTGCTGGCTGTTGCTTGCGAAGAAGTTGATAGCCCAAACCATAGCATATCCTGTGAGGAGTCCTGCTACTCTGGTACCCCAGTCGGCTGCTACTACGAGAGCCGTGGTGTCTTCTGTGCTTCTTGCCATCTTTCCGATAACGCTCCTGCTGGATATCCAAGCCAGGTTGTAGAAGATGTTTCCTAAAAGGATCATGACAACGGAGAATACGAAGTATGCCATATCGCCGATGTCAAGTTTGAGGAACATAAGTCCGGTGAAGAGGAAGCATCCGATGCTGCCGATGAAGTACCATGTACGATATGTACCGGTCTTCTTGAATCCCTTGTCGATAAAGGTTCCCGGAACAAGCATAGCAATGATCTTGAGGAAGTTCGATGCTGTGTAGAGGGTACCTGCAAGGGCTGTGTTCATTCCCTTTACGTTAGTAAGGAAGAACAGGTAATAGTAAGAAATAAGAATTTGGTTGAAGGACATAGCAAACATTCCGACGCCGTATTCGCCGAGCTGAAGGAATGATAAGCTGCCTTTTCTTTCTTTTGCCATAAATACCTCCAATTTTTCGCCCTGTATAGGGCACTCCTTATGATTCTGAAAATATAAAAAAGTTGCGAAAACTCTTTTACCTAATTATATACATTCGTCAAAGTTCTGCAAAGGTCTTGATAAGATTTTTGACGAACGCTTTTCTCTGAGCCGGATCTTCCATGGGAAGATTCAGTTTTTCGGCGAGGACTTCGTAGCCTTCCTCGCTGTTTTTCACGGGGTTCTTTTCTGCCATTTTCTCGCCTCCTTAGATCTTGTAGTTGAGTATGAACTCATTGACCGCCTTGACGTTCTCCGCTTTGCCGTCGGCATGATAGGTGCCGATCTTGGTCTGAGTCATATAATAACCGCCGTCGCGTCCGAGTTCGTCGATGAGCCTCTTGGCAAGATCTATGCACTCTTCCTTGGTGGCGTTGTTGAGGACCAGGTTATCCATACCGCCCATGATGGCGCAGTTAGGAAGCTGTCTTCTGAATTCGAAGCAGTCGTCAGTCTCGAGCATGAAGGAAAGCGTTCCTTTAGGCACGTCTCTGAAGCAGTCTGCGAAACGGAGCACTTCGCCTTCCGGAAGGATAGAAAAAGTGAAATCCTTTTCTACGCAGGTATCGATTGCTTCCTTTGCGTATGGCCAGTAATATTTATCCCACTGCTTGAGGCTCAGGGAGTTCTGGCAAAGATATGTGGTTCCTCCGTCGAAGCAGGCATTCATATCTTTTCCCGGAGGAAGAGCCTTGAACATATTCATGAACGGAGTGTAGTTCCTTGCTGTGAGCATGTCGACGAGCGCGTCGAATTTCGCCTCGTATCTTCTCATAGCTATGGACATGCCCTTGATACCGAGTATGTTGGAGAATATCTCTTCCACCACGGGGCTTGGCGCGAATCTCGGAGCCACGAACATGGGGATACCGTAATCGGCTCTGAATGCCGCCTGCATCTTGGCTCTGTAGGCGTTATGCATGTTCTGCTTATCAAGAGCGTTCTGGATGAATTCCACGTTTGCATCGGAAGGATCCCATTTTGCATACTTGTGGGTCATGCCCTTGTTCCACATGAATGCGTCGAAGTCTGCCGTCAGTTCTTCGATCTCATCTACTGTGCAGCAGCAGTTGTCTACGTGGTTTATGGTATCGGCCTCATCGTCGAACTGATAGGCAGTTGACCCCAGCGCCTGATAAAGAAGGAAGGGGTTCCTGGTACCGTCGTTTACCATAAGGTCCCAGTTGTACTTCTCCACGTGTTCCCTTGTGATCTTTTCTAGCAGATCGTAGTTGGTCATAGCCTCTGAAAGCTTGTATCCAGCGTCCAGGATCTGCCATGCCTGGAACATGGACACTATGCCTATTCTTTCAGGCTTTCTGAAAGCGCAGGAATCCCTGAATATCTTTATTCTCTTTTCCTGCAGCGCTTTAGCTTGTTTTTCGTCCATCGATTCCTCCTTTTTACTCTTCTTCATCGAGGTCGACGCCGTTTCTTAAGGCAAGGTAATACTTACCGTACTCTTCGACTCCGTTCTTGGAAACGAGCACCGAGAAGAGCGATACGACGACCTGTATCATACTGTTGTCGCTCAGCTTTACCACGATCCACACGGCGGCTATGGCTGCCACTACTTCCAAGATCCCCAGTCTTGCCTTAGGATACTTAAGGGCCTCAAAAAAATAGTTTCTTTTTTTCATGGTGACTCCCTTGGCCTTAAAGGCCCGCAATAAAACCAATGATGCCCAGGACGTAAGCCTTTCTGGCTTCTGGGTCCTCCATGGGAAGATCCATCTTGGAAGCTATAAAGTCCAGTCCTTCAGGATATTTGCTTATATCGTAAAGTTCCATCACGCCCTCCTATACGTCCATTCCGTTGCGCTGGTTCATATATTTCGTAAGAGCGATGAGATTCTCTCTCTTGCAGTCGTTCCTGTAGGATACGAGCTTGTCCTGAGTAAGCATGAATCCTCCCTGCTTGCCTAAGGTATCGCAGAGATACTTCGCTCTTTCCACGCACTCTTCTTCGCTTCCGTAGTTGAGAAGCTCGGTATTGATACCGCCCATGATGACCACGCCGGGGCATGCTTTCCTGAGATCGAACACGTCGTCCTTTTCAAGATGCAGGCATACGGTCCCGGGCTTATAGTCGTTGAGGTAGTTCCAGCATATGTTTCCGAAGTTCTCGGTGAATATCCTTATGGTCCAGTTATGGTCTTCCACTATGTCGAGCTGTTTCTTGAAACTCGGCCAGTAGAACTCCTCGAACTGCTTCGGGTTCATGACCGTATGGGCCAGCATGGTAAGGTCTGAATCGAATACCGCATACTTGGAATGCCCTTTGGGTGCAGCCGCCATGGCCTTATGTGCAGGTTCAAGGTTCAGAGCTTCGTATGCCGCTATGGCGTCTTTAAGGATCTGTTTGTTCCTTCTCATATCTATGGACATGCCTTTGATGCCTCTTAGGGTCTGGAAAATGTATTCCACGCCCAGAGTGGTCATGCCGCCTCTGAACTCCCAGAGCTCCGGGACTCCCAGTTCATCGGACATTTCCTTTTTGATGGCATTGTTGAAAGTGATGAACCCCAGGAATTCTTCATTGAGCCTGTTCATGAATTCGGCGGAAACGCCTTCTCTCCAGAAGGGATATTTCCTTGGGACGACTTTTTCCCAAACGAACTTGTTCGGATTTTTCGCATATTCGGAAAGTTCTCCGTCCTCGCATACGCAGGAATCCAGATAATACACGGAACCCGCTTCGTCGTCTACCTGATAAACGGAGGAACCCATGAGTTCCGAGACCCTGTACTGGTTCCTGTTTCCGTACTCGACGAATCCGTCGAAGGGATATCTTTTCTGGAAGGTCTTTACCACGTCCGTCATCAATGAATAATCATTGAGAGCATCGGAAAGCTTGCATCCGTAATCGAGCACCTTCCACGTTACGAAGAAGGAAACGTGAGGTGTCATCTCCGGGTTTTCCTTCATAGATGTGGCGTCGTTGAACGCCTTGAGCCTCCTGGCCCTTAAACTGTCATAATCAGCCATATACACTCCTTGATATATATTCTATTAGGGGCTCTAGTTAGTGAAGAGCCACCCTATCATGCCCAGAAGAGCAAATTCTCTTTCCATTCCTTCGGGAAGATAGTCGAAGCAGTCGACAGCAGCCTGTCTGCCCTCGGGATAAGAGGTCATATCGATTTTCTTTTCGTCCATTTTTATACCTCCCCGTTAAAACGGATGTTCGAGACAGTACTGCGTCACTGCCAGCAGATTCTCTCTCTTAGCGTCTTTCTTGAAGGTCAGCATCTTGTTCTGACCCATTACGAAACCGCCGTTACCGGCGTCCAACCTGTCGATGAGCATCTTTGCGTATTCGATGCACTCTTCGGGAGTCTTCCTTCCAAGGTATTCAACGGGCATTCCGCCGTTGATGCACAGGTTGGGGCACTCTTTCCTTACTTCGAAGACGTCGTCTATCTCCAGACCGAGCTGTACGTGTCCTTTGGGTATTTCCCTGAAGAAATCCTTGAAATATATCATCCTGGACTGGATGCTCATGGTCGCAGTCTTGTTATGCTCCGCAAGACCGTTGAAGAACTCTTTCCAGTAAGGCCAGAGGAATTCTTCGAACTGCTTGAGATTCAGTATGGTCCCTGACTGGAAACCGGTAAGAAAATCGGATGCCGCAGTATCGTTGACGACTTCTTTCACGACTTCTCTTCTGAACCTGGCCATGCTCTGTTCGTTCTGCCAGTCGCAGTATTCCTTGACCTGGTCGTGATTCCTTCTGATCATGACCGAGCATGCCTTTATGCCCGACCACATGTTGAACAGGGATTCGAAATACGGTCTGAAGGAACCTCCGACCCTCGTTTCTCTGGGCGTCTGCTTTTCCTCAAAGATGTAATGGTCGATATCGGCCATAAAATCGCTGAAGAGGTGATACTCGTGAGCGGCGTTTTTAAAGCTTTCAAGGCCGTGGTCAGTCTTGAGGTCGACGCACTTCCTCGGGATTATGACCTCCCAGAGATACTTGTCGTAGTTCTCCATAAGGCCCTTGAAATCGTCGGGAGTTACCCAGCAGTTGTCCGGCACTGAAATGCTGTCATCCGTTATGACGTATGCATTGGCGCCGAGGGCATCGTTGAGTTTGACCGGGTTTCTGATACCTATGGCTCTGTAATAGTCGAAGTAATATCTGTCGACGAATTCCTTGCATGCCTTGAGCATGAGATCCCAGTCATAGCACGCCTGTGTAAAGGTCATACCGGCATCCATCACCTGCCATTGGGAGCAGTTGGATACTAGCGGGACCCTGGGGACTTTCTTGAAAGCAATTGCATCCTGTACGAGATGCGCTTTTTCCGCTCTTGTGTACATCTTTTGACCTTCCTGTAAATTTATTTATTAAAGTGAGATCACGAAACCGATGAGACCTTCTACGAACGCGGCTCTAGTATCGTAATCATCGGGAAGAAAATCACAGAGACTGACGACTCTGTCAAAGCCTTCCGGATATGTTGAAAAATCATGATATTCTGCCATAATTACACCTCCGCCTACTCACCGTAGTTCTGAATGAATTCGCATACCGCAAGCAGGTTCTCGCGCTTGCAGTCCTTGGGATATGAACACATCTTATCCTGGGAGAGGATGAATCCGCCGTTCTGGCCGAGCCCGTCTACCAGTTTCTTGGTAAGGTCTACGAGTTCCTCGGGCGTGCCCTCGTAAAGCCTGGTCATGGGTATTCCGCCGGCCAGGGCAATATTAGGCATCTTCTTCCTGATCTCGAAGAGATCGCCCAGCTCGATGTGAATGCAGATATGTCCTTTTTCGATATCGCGGAAATAGTCGGAGAACTGATCCATGGCTCCCTGATAGAACCAATAGGAAGTCTTGTCCATCTCGACTATGGCGTCCGTTATCATCTTCATTCCCGGCCAGTAGAAATCTTCCCACTGTTTGGGCGAAAGAATGGTGTGCACCAGAGACGCTCCCGATGAATCGAAAGCGAAATCAGCAAGTTCTCCCTTGGGTCCTTCTCTGAACTTCTTGATGGCCGGAGTCAGCACGTTGTTTACGTGCTGGTCGCAGAGTTCCTGGACCTTGTCCTTATGACGGCGCATGTCTATGGAAGTTCCCTTGATGCCTCTGTAGCTGTTCATGAGGGATTCCACAGCGCAGGGGGAGAAGGACGGGCAGCCGTAGAAATACGGTACTCCGAAACGCTCTCTGTATATCTGGGTTATCTTCGCGTTGTATGCGTTGTATTCCTGGAAGCCTTTTATGATGTTCCTGATCTGATCGTCAGTGGCATGCTTCAGCTCCGGATATCTTCTGGCGGCTATCTTTTCCCAGACGAACTTTCTCTTGTTGGTCAGGAGCTCATCGTACTCGTCTCCCTCCATCAGCGTGAAATCAAGAGCGTTGATGGTCGAATTCTCGTCGTTGATGACGTACCTGGGAGCCGCGAAGCCCTGAAGGATCTTGATGGGGTTCCTGGTACCGAATTCTCTGAGTACGTCGAATTTATACCTTTCCTCCCACTCGATATGGACCTTTTCGCAAAGGTCGTAATCGTACATACCGTCGCTGAACTTGACTCCGGCGTCCACGAACTTCCAGGTCATGAAACTTGAAATGTGGGGGACTCTTTTCGGAGCTTTCTTCATCTGGACGGCGTCATGAAAATTTCTTACTCTCTGCTGGAGCAATTCCTGTGCATCCATGTTGACCTCCTCTACTGTACCTATACTATTTTACGCTAACATTTTATATGACTTGCGCATAGTCCACAATCAACAGCATACCCTAAATATTATGAACATATCGAGCTTGCGGTTTTAGTCATAAGAGGCCTTTTTGTCGGAAAAATATTGCACACAAAAAGCCCGGCTCTTTGCCGGGCTTCATATGGCGATATTTCTATCTTCTTCTGGATTTTTTCTTTGCAGCAAGTTTCTTCTGAACTGCCTTCGGGATGGTGCCGCCGTGAGCTACCAGGGATCCTTTCGCTTTCACTTTGTATACGCTGGCATCGTGGATCTCCTTGAGCCTTCTTTCGACTTCGGCTTCCTTTGCAGCCTTGGCTGCTTCGTACTTTTCTCTTGCTCTCTTTCCGGAAGCGTTCTTCTTGTCGACCTTCTCCTTTTCCTTGGCTATGAGGGCCCTGGCTTCTTCTACGCTGATGCCTTTTTCCTTGGCAAGTCTGTAGGGATCTGTCTGGCTCACTTTCTCGGAAGCGATAGCGCCCTTTCCTTTAGCGGCCTTCTCTTCCTGCTGCTTGCCCTGGGACCTTGTGGTAGCCAGCATCATGATCACCATCATGACTATGGTCATCATGATGGAAATGGTGTTGTCTATTTTGGTATTCCTGGTCTTGAATGTGAAGGTGTACGGAGCTGAAAGAACGTCGCCGCTGTTTGCTTTTACGCCTGCTTCGACGGTTACCGTATATTCTGAGTTGGCGGTCAGATCTCCCTTGAGTATGCACCAGAGTTCGTTAGGCGCCTTGGGATGATGGGTGATCTCGAAGGTCTGCTTCTTCCCGTCGGGATCTTTGATCGTGATGTGGCCGGCGTTCAGCGTATCGTTGGCCGTATTGCTTACGTCTTCGTTGAACACGATCTTTACCGCCAGGTTGGAGACCTGCTTACCCTCTTCTCCGTCATGGGGCACGGTGCTCACTACAGCCAGACCCTGGCCTGCTATGAGAGTACTGTCTGCGAATGCGATCTGGCAGAAAAGCATTGCCAGGATCAGTAGTGCGGCTGTTAAAGCTGCTCTTCTTTTCATTTTGAAATATCCTCCGGATTCTTTTTCGGTCTTTTTCTCAGGTCTCTGAAAAAACTCTTCAGCATATCGCTGCACTCGTCTTTCAGTATACCTACGGTCTGATCGACTCTGTGATTGAGCCTCTCGTCAGCCGTTATATTGTATAGGGATACGCATGCCCCGCCCTTGGGGTCTTCCGTCCCTATGTACAGTCTGTCTATACGAGCCAGCACGATGGCTCCCGCGCACATGCTGCAGGGTTCCAGCGTGACGTACATGTCGCAGCCGGTAAGCCTCCATGCGCCTAAATTGCGGCACGCGTCTTTTATGGCGAGCATCTCTGCATGGCAGGTGGGATCCTTCGCCTCCTCAGCGCAGTTTCTTCCCCTGCCCACTATCTTTCCGTCCTTGACTATGACGGCGCCTATGGGTATCTCCCCGGCTTCCGCCGCCATACGGGCCTCGGCTATGGCCTCCCGCATGAACCGTTCTTCCATGGCACCCTCCTGTAAAAACGCAACCTCTATGTTAACATAAAAGCTTCTGCCCTTCAATCTTTATATTGACTAAAGAGCGCTTTTGGGGGCATAATAAGGAGCACGCCTCCATAGTTAAACGGATATAACGGAGGTTTCCTAAACCTTTGTTGGCGGTTCGATTCCACCTGGGGGTACCACCATGAAGAGCCGGTTCCTTTTTAGGAGCCGCTCTTTTATTTTGTGGCTACCGGCGGAACGCTGTAGCGGATCTTTATGTCGTCGAGCAGCACCATGGAGCTGAAGCGCACCACTCCGCGGAGCCTCTTGATCGCGTCGAAGGTCTCCTGGAGCGCGCTCTGGTTCTTGGCGCAGACCTTTACGATGTAATCCCAGTTCCCCGCCACTCTGCTGCAGGACAGCACGCAGTCGTTGTTTTCGATATATTTTATCACTTCATCCTGACTGCCGTCTCCTTCGAAGGAAAACATGACTATAGCGGCTATGTTCTTCTCCATTTCCGTGGGATCCAGTATAGCGGTATACTGCACTATCACTCTGTTGTTCTCCAGTTTCTTCAGTCTTTCTGAAACTGCGGACAACGAAAGATTTATCTTCTTGGATAATTCCGATATCGAGATCCTTGCGTTTTCCTGAAGAACGCTAAGCAGTTTTTCGTCGATTACGTCGATGGCCATTATTTAAATCTCCTTAAAAAACAAAAGTGCCAAAATCTTAACAAGCGAAGCAAAAAAAATCAAGCGTTTTTTGAAAAACGCTTGATATTATTTTGCAAATTGGAATTTTTTCACTTTCCGGCTACGGCGACTCCGGGGATCAGAACAGCCATCGGGCCGCTGTAATTCCTATCTTCGCAGCGTTCTGTGGAAAAAGTCAGCTTTTTCTGCAGTTCCAAAAGACTTCCGTTCACGGATCCTCCCGTGAGCACCTGGGCAGTGCCGTCCTCTCCGTAGAGGAGTCCAAGCCTTATCTCGCCCTTGAAATGACCGTCGAATTCGTCCATCTGGAAGTCCGAGAAACTGACCAGTTCCAGGACTCCGGCCTTCCTCATTCCGGAAAGGGGAACGCTTCCGTTCACGCAGCGTATCTTCTCAAAGTTGCCCGTAGGCTCTATGCCGAGGTATCTGCACATCCTCGTGCTTCCGTATATGAGCTTAAGCTCCCCGTCCTTCATGAGGCATCTTTCCTTCATGGGTATGCCTTCGGGAGAATAGGGATCCAGAGGCTCCAGGTATACGTTAAGTTTCTCGCCCTCTATATCCTCTCCCTGAACTTTGTCTCCCGCCTTCCACTGGGAGTAGCCCGGGAATACCATTGAGGCGTTGCTCCTGGCCGCATAGAGTTCGAAGAGGACCTCCAGGTTCTCTCCTGTAAGTATTATGTCGTAATCGCCGGCTTTCGGCGGTTCGGAGGCCTGTGCCCTTGCCCTTACGTCCGTTACGGCTTCGCTAACCTTCTGCTTTATGGCTTCCCTGTCGAGGCTGTCGTAGGAGAAGGATCTGTACTGTTCCACGTCGATGGGCGTTACGCACTGGCTGACGAGCTCACCGTCAATGACGTCGGAGTCGAAACTTACGTCGAGACCGTTGGATGCCGCTATGTGGGTGTATCTCCTGGTGACGAAGATCTCGGCGGAATTGATGAAAGCGTCTTCAGCGGTATCCGCTTCGAACATTGCCTTCGCTAGCTCCGCTGCCGTTTCCTCTATATCCTTTCCCGCAAGATCGGACACGCTCTTCTTCCTGTCTTCCTTCACGGCGTCGGGAAGTTCGTACCAGGGGTTCCTTACGAAGGAAGCCGCAAGGTATGCGGTCTTTAAATGACTTACTATCTCTTCATCGGACATTCCGGGGCTGAGAAGCGCCGTGCTCTCTCCGCGGAACTTCTTTCCGCCTTCTTCAAAATCCCTGAATACCGTGACCGAATACTGGGTCAGTTTCTTTATCCTGGGTATATCGAGTTTCTTCCTGATGAAATACAGCTCAGCCGTTTCCGAGACCGTTTCCGTAAGTCTCCAGTTTTCTATGTTTTCCGCTTTTAAAAGCTTCTGTATCTTTTCGAACATTTCAGCGCCTCCTTTAACCCAGACGGATCTTTGCCTTGATCCAGGGGCCTCCGTCGGAGACCTTGACCCATTCCTTGTGACCTTTTCCGCATGCGCCCGAGCCGCCCAGTTCCACCGTCTCTGACATCATGGATATGGATTTCAGAAGATCCGGCACGTATCCTGTGAGGACGCAGGGCGAGAAGATGCGGCCGGTGAGTTTTCCGTCCTTTATCTCTCTTGCCATGCTGACCATGCACTGTATGCCCCAGTTCTTGGGGTCTTCCATTCCCGAGGTGGGATCCTGAAGGAGCATGCCGTACTTGACGGAAGCTATCATATCCTCCACCTTGTCTTTTCCGCCTTCGAAGAAGGTGTTGGTCATCCTGGTGTAGGTCTTTCTCTCCACGGACTCTCTCCTGCCGTTTCCGGTGGGCTCCACGCCCAGCCTTGCGGCGGATACCGCGTCGGCGTATCCGGAGACCAGTCTGCCCTTGTCTATGACCAGTGTATCGTGGGCAAGGGTGCCCTCGTCGTCGAAGAAGAAAGATGCGACTTCGGTAGCCGAGGACGCTCCGTCTCTCATGGTGACCAGCTCTGACGCTATCATATCTCCCATGCAGTTTTTAGCCAGGGCTCTGTCCTTTACGAACATATCCATCTCCACGCCGTGGCCGAAAGCTTCGTGGACTATCATGCCGGTGACTTCCGGCGTGCAGATGCATTCGTACTCTCCCGGTATCATGGGCTCGCTGTCTAAGAGATCTATGCAGTTCTTCACGATTTTGGGACCGTATTCTTCCATCTCGTCCAGAAGCTCGGCTCCGCCGAGTATGGAGAATCCTTTGTAGGCGTCTTTAAGTTCCTGACCCTTGGCCGCTACGACCACAAGGCCTCCGCAGGTCCAAAGAACGTTTTCCTCTATGTCCTTCTTATCCGACAGGAAAAGTTTGTTGTAGTACTGGTACTGAAGGCTCGCCATGCAGTCTATGAGCCTTTCGTCCAGAGCCTTGGTCTTCTCCCTTATCTCGGAGAGTTTGGCAAGTATCTTCTCGTCGCCCATCTCCTCCGGATGGATCCTGTATTCAGTACTCTTTACGAAGTTCGCCTCCTCTTCGCAGGCGACGGGAGTAAGGTATCTTTCCCACTTGTCTCCCATATCCAGAAGACGGCTCTCTATATTTTTTTCTATTTCTTCTATAGCTTCTTCGCTGATCTCATTGCCCGCATATTCCGCATAAGCTTTTCCGTCGTGGACCCTGACCACGAATCCTCTTTTTCCGAACCTGTTGAAGTCGGATACGGAAACTCCGCCGGCGCTTACGCTGTAGCTTTGCTGGCGTCCGTCGCTGACCAGTACGGACGCATATCCGTACTTTCCGGAAAGTCTCTGCTGAAGCTTTTTAAAAAGAGCTTTGTTCTCTTTGATGTAGTTGCTTCTTGCTACTTCCATATGCTATACCTCCTTTTCGCATCTCCCTGATTATATACAAAACGCTGCACCAAAAACAATACTAAATACCTAAGACTGCGTATCTTTCGGGATGCAAGAGTGATATACTTAATAGGATAGAAGGACAAATGTCATGAGCGATATAAAGGAAAAATTTTTGAAACAGTTCGGCTGCGAAGCCGAAAAGGAATATACCGTTTACGGAAGAGCGGAACTGGCAGGAAACCACACCGATCACCAGAGAGGACTGGTCATAGCCGCCACCATAGATCTGCCCATGAATGCAGCGGCAAGGGTCAACGGGACTGATACCATAAACGTCTTTTCCGAGGGACTGGGTCTCGTTTCTGTGAAGCTGGACACGCTCCACCCGCTCAACAGGGAAAAGAACACCACGGCCGCCCTGGTTAGAGGCATGGTTTCCAGATACAAGGAGACCAAAGGCTTCGACGCCTACGTGACTTCGGCGGTACCCAAAGGCTCGGGGCTTTCAAGCTCGGCTGCCTTCGAAGTGCTTATGGGAAAGATCATAGAGGATCTATTCGGCTGCAAGACCGATCCCACCACCCTGGCGATGAACGCCCAGTACACCGAGAACGTCTTCTTCGGAAAACCCTGCGGCCTCATGGACCAGATGGCCTGCGCCTACGGAGGCATCATAAAGATCGATTTCGGAAACCCGGTTCCCATAGTGGAGAGGATAGACTACGACTTCAAAGAAAAAGGCTATACCCTCTGCATAATAGACAGCCATACGGACCATGCGGATCTTACCGACTATTACGCCCAGATACCCGCGGAACTCACGAAGGTCTCCAATTACTTCTACAAGGACAACCTTTCCCAGGTGGACAAGAGGCAGTTCTCCAACCAGCTGGCCCAGGTAAGGGAGTATGCCGGAGACAGGGCAATTTTGAGAGCCATGCACGTTTTCGACGAAAACTTCAGAGTAGCCCAGATGGCAGAGATGCTGAAGAAAGACGATATAGAGGGTTACCTGGCAGCCGTGGACAAGAGCGGAGCATCCTCTTGGATGTATCTCCAGAACGTGATACCCTCCGGCGCCGTAGAAAACCAGGGGCTGGCCTTCGCGATCATAACTACGAAATTCTACCTCAAGGGCAAAGGAGCCTGCAGAGTCATGGGCGGAGGTTTCGCCGGCATGCTCCAGGCCTACGTTCCCAATGACATGCTGGACTGCTTCATAATGAACGTGGACAGAGTCCTGGGACAGGGCAGCGTGATGCCGACCAAGATCACCAAGTACCAGTAAAGAAAAAATCCTGCGGCATGCCGCAGGATTTTTGTATTGGCTATATCTTATTCTTTTTTCAGCAGGTCTCTGATCTCCGTCAGAAGAGCTATGTCCGCAGGAGGCTCCGCAGGGGCTTCCGCCTTTTCCTCTTCTTCCTTCTTTGCCAGTTTCTCCGCTGCGGCTCTCATCTTGTTCATGGCCTTTACCACCAGGAAGATGACGAATGCTACGATGAGGAAGTTGACCACTGCCTGTATGAAGTTGCCGTAGTTGAGCGTGACTGCTTCAGCTTCTCCGCTGGCTGCCTTGAGAACGATCTTAAGATCCGTGAAATCTACTCCGCCTACCAGCACTCCTACGCAGGGCATGATAACGTCATTGACCAGCGACGTTACGATGGCAGTGAACGCGCTGCCTGTGACAAGACCTACGGCCATGTCCATTACATTTCCTTTTGAAATGAATTCCTTAAATTCCTTGAACATATCGATACTCCTTATATATTCCGCAAAAGCCCCCTAAGGGCGTTTTATCAGTAGAAGGTGGCTACGGGCTCTTCCGGTTCGTTGGCCGGCATCAGAGCCTTTATGGTGAGCACTGGACCCGGCTTTGCTCCGTAGGCAGGGCTCTTCTTTTTATGTATGACACCGGTGACCCTTACCCAGAGGCCTCCGTCAGGCTTCTTGCCGCTGCACTCGCAGGCAAGGCCCGCCATGCGTATATCCTCCACGCAGCAGGTCATTATCTGCCTGCCTACGACGAATACTCCTTCAGGAAGTCTGTCGGAATTTCCGGTCAGAGCCACGAACTGCACCGTCTTTCCTTCGTAATCGGGCATGGCCTCGGACAGATCTCTGTAGAAGAGAGCGAAATCCTGATCTTCGACCTTTATGACTGCGGCCTCCTTGTCGAAGGGCAGCGGATCTTCTATATCGTCAACTTCCGCTTCCCCGCCTGGATGCTCGTATACTATGTCGGTCCTTCTGGATGCGCCTCTTACTATCTTGTGGAGTTCCATCTTATCCACGGAGCCGTCGAACCTGTTGTATACTATGCAGTCGCAGGATTTCAGCTTGTCGTAAGTGAAGTTCCTCATATTGGCGTTGTAGTTGAGGTAGGTACCCGAGTCTGCAAAGGAGAACTCCTGGTATACCACCCAGTTCTCGGGCATCGCCGCAAAAAGGGGATCCAGCATCCACATGCCGTTGAACTCTATGAGCACCCTCTCGGCTCTGTACTTTTTTACCAGATTGGCAAGATTGACAGGGTTAATGAGCTTCTGGTCATCTATGTATTCGAAAAACACGTTGTGACCCGAAAAGCGCTCCGGCTCGTATTCCTCTATGCCTTCCTCGCACACCAAGACCAGAGTCCTCTCGCCTGCGTTGAAGCGGGGATCCTCCAATGTTCCCTGTATGAAAGTCGTCTTACCGGATTCCAGGAAACCGGTGAAAAGATAGACAGGTATCTCTTTTGCCATCTCTTATGCCTCGAAAAGTTCTGCGACCTTGTCTTCCTTGAGTTCGGCGCCTATGACGCAGAGAAGTCCCGTGGGAGCGGCTGAGCCTTTTCTCACTTCGGGTTCTCCCGGAGTGTAATCGAAATGTATCCAGCCTCCGTCCTCGCAGGCGACT
>JAFRIQ010000018.1 GCA_017432725.1 Bacillota bacterium | reverse complement strand
TTACTGCTTGATACAAATGTAATAGTTGACGTGCTTGCAGAAAGAGAGCCTTTCTTCAGAGAAGCGGCAGCAGTCTGGAAGTTGTGTGAAACAAAACAGGTGGAAGGTTTCATATCCGCTCTCAGCTTTGCAAACATCACCTACGTTCTCAGAAAGGAGCTGAGCCCGTATCAGATCGAGGAGGTTCTGAAAATCCTCGGATTGATTTTTGATATCGCCGGGCTCGGCCGGGAGGATTTGACGAAAGCTGCTCAGCTGCACTGGAGTGATTATGAGGATGCCCTGCAGTATGAAACAGCTGTTAGAGTCAGAGCCGAATATATCATCACGAGAAACACGAAGGATTTTGAAGGCGTAGATGTGACAGCTATAACGCCGGAAAACTTTCTGAAAGCTATTGCTGTCCGCTGAAGATTCAGGAAGCCCGATATCTTCAATACAGGGCATGTGGATCGGGGACTTTTTTCTTGATACGTTATCCTAGGGATCGGCTCTTTTATTGGAGCCGGTCTTGTGCTAATATATCCCAAACAGGCTCAAACGATAAGATCAAGGAGATAAACATATATGAGCAGAGTTTTTTCGGGCGTACAGCCCACAGGAAACATACATATAGGGAACTACTTAGGAGCCCTCAGACAGTTCGTGGACCTTCAGGACGGCAGCGAATGCATCTACTGCATAGTTGACATGCACGCCATCACGGTGCCCCAGGATCCCAAGGAGCTCAAAAAGCACATACTTGACGTCGCGGCCCTTTACATGGCTATCGGTGTGGATCCCAAGAAGAGCATAGTTTTCGTACAGTCTGACGTTAAGCAGCACGCGGAGCTTGGGTGGATACTGAACTGTAACACGTATATGGGAGAGCTTTCCCGTATGACCCAGTACAAGCAGAAGAAGCAGAAAAGCGAGAACCCCAGCGTGGGCCTTTTCGATTATCCGGTGCTCATGGCATCCGATATACTTCTTTACGATACGGACGTGGTGCCGGTGGGCAACGACCAGAAGCAGCATATAGAACTGGCAAGGGATATAGCCATAAGGGTCAACGGCAAATACGGAAAGACCTTCGTTGTTCCCGAAGGCCGTTTCATGAAATCGGGTGCAAGAGTCATGTCTCTTGACGATCCCACATCCAAGATGAGCAAATCCAATCCCAACGAAAAGAGCCGCATATGCCTCCTCGACGAGCCGGGCAAGGTCAAGAAAGCCATCATGAGCGCCACCACCGATTCCGAAGGCGTCATAAGATACAGCATCAAGGAAAAGCCGGGCATCTCCAATCTTCTCGATATCTACAGCGCTTTCTCCGGAAAGAGCGTAGCGAAGATAGTGAAGGAATACGAAGGCCACGGTTACGGCGATTTCAAAAAGGATCTCGTAGAGGTGGTGAACACGTCTCTCGATCCCATAAGAGCCAGGTTCGAGGAGATAAGGAATTCGAAAGAACTGGTGGAAGCGCTAAAGGACGGAGCTGAAAAAGCTTCCGAGATAGCTGAAAGGACCATGAAGAGAGTAAAAAGCAACATGGGCCTGGGGCTTTAGATCCGGGAGGCAGCCATGCTGGGAAAGATACTCAGGATAGCCGGCATCGTACTGATAATAGCCGATTTCTATATCTTCCGTTTCAAGACCAGGGATATACATACGGTGTATCAGTATGACAAACCGGAAGACAAGGTGAAAAAACAGGAAGCTTACGAGGAAGCAAAGAAAAAGCACGAAAGGTTCAGCCTTCTGACGGCGGCAGGCATAGTGATATTCATCATAAGCTTCATAGTTTGAGTTGAAGGACCCGCAGGGGTCCTTTTTCTGAGTCGTTGCTGCCGTACCTGTGGCATAGGTTTTTCTTGACAGCATGGGGATGCGGAAATATAATAAACACTTGCTACGAGGTGTGGCTCAGTTTGGCAGAGCGTTGCGTTCGGGACGCAAAGGCCGCTGGTTCGAATCCAGTCACCTCGACCACAAAACCCGGCTTTGAAGCCGGGTTTTCTATTGCTCTGAAATGTTTGCGGTTTTTTTTACCAGATGAAAGGTACGAGCCTGTACTTTATTTTTCCCATATATTCCTCGTATCCGGGAAGGCCTTCTTTAAGGACCTCCTCTTCGTTCCTTATCCTCTTGACTATGATGGGTATGTAGAAAAGCATTATGAAGAAAGATATGAGGGATCCAAGGACCAGAGGCATGGAAAGGAAAAGGAATACGGTAACGGCGTACATGGGATGCCTTACTATGCCGTAAAGGCCGGTGTCGACGACCTTCTGGCCCTCCTGCACCTCGATAGTCCTCGAAAGATAGGCGTTCTCTCTCAGGACCTCCGCATAGAGGGCGTAGGAAATCAGGAAGATGACTGCGCCTATGAGGCTCACCGTATAGGGCAGCCTGAGCCAGCCGTGGCGGAAGGAAAGCCCTGCCAGGATGAAAGCCGCAAGGAACATGAGGCCGCTGAAAAGGATGACTTCCTTCTGCTCGGACTGCTCTTCCTTTGCGCTGAGTCTTTTCTTAAGAAGCTCGGGACTTTTCTTCATCAGCACAAGACCTGCCAAAAACATGGGAACGAAAAGTATCCCCATGAGCAGCCATGCCTGCCTGTATCTGAAAGTTCCTGCTGGCAGGAACAGAAGCAGACCAACCAGGATCAGCCCTGAGAAGAATTTTATGAGAGCCTGCGAAAAGAGTTTTTTATCCATATCCGTTCCTCCTACAGAGAATCTGCAAAATCTTTTATGATGCGGTTCACTTCATCCGGCTTGTCCGTATTGGAATTGTGCCCGGCATCCTTTATCCAGTAAAGGGGAAGACCTTCCTTTTTGGTCCACCTCTTGTTGTATCCCTTGGCTGAGCCTGCCTGATCCTTTTCTCCGCATATAAGTATGGCGGGACAGTCTATGGCGTAGGGAAGGTCTGCAGCCATGGCGTCTGCAAGGAGCTTCATGCCGTGGCCTGAGAGCTTGCAGTATTCGTCTTTATCGTAGCTATTTAGGAAGCTCCACATGAGAGACCTTCCGTATTCGGTCTCAGAGCAGCCGTTTGCCCCTATCTTCTGAAGGCTCTTCCAGGGGAAGGACCTGTACATAGGCTCAGTGTTTCGGAGGGCCCAGATCTCGAAGGCCGTCACGTAGCAGCGCTTGAGGGGCGCAGAGTCTATGGAGACGAAGCCCGACGCTTCTCCTTTATATTTCTCAAGGAAGCATTGGGATACGTAACCACCCATGGATTGCCCTATGAGCACGGGCTTTTTTATACCTTCCTTTTCCAGTATATCGTGGAGCCCGGTCGCCTTGTCCATGAGGCTGAAGTCAAGTTTGAAGGGGCGGGATGCGGCGTGTCCCGGCGCGTCCCAGACGAGGACGTTGAAGTCTCTTTCGAAGGCTTCTATCTGCTTGTCGAAGAGCCGGTGATCCGCCGTAAGACCGGGAAGGAAGACGAGGTTCTTTCTTCCCTCTTTGAACTCGTTGGTCCAGTAGTGTATGTTTCCAAGGGATGTTTCAAATATCTTTTCCGTCATCTATATATCCTCCCTTTCTCTTCTTAGATAGACCTTCTTCCAGAATTCCACCAGTTCCTCGAATTCCTTCTGCATGGCGTCTATATCGAGGCTACCTCTCTGAAGGTATTCCCAGAGGCAGCCTTCAGAGGCCAGGTACATCTCCCTATACATCATCTCAAGGTCTATGCCTGGTATGAAATCATTAGGGTCTATTTCTTTCAGCTTTTTCCCCGCATGGACGGCAAGGTACTGTCCCATGCTCTTCTGTATGTCGGAAGAGACTTCCGGATCCTTTTCGTAAAAGGCCCTGACGGCGAATACCCCTATATCGGGATATTTCCTCATGAGGCGCAGTTTCACCTGCATACCGCTGTCCATACTGCTGAAAAGGTCGTGCTGGTCGTAAGCGCCGCCTTTTTCCATTTCTTCGACGGTTATCCTGGCGCAGGTATCCCACAGAAAAAGGTATAGTTCCTTCTTGTTCTGAAAATAGTGGAAAAGAAGAGATTTGCTTATGCCTGCGGCGGCAGCTATCTCGCTCATGGGGCTCTTCCTGTAGCTGCTTTGAGAAAACACGCGGAATCCTGCCCTTATGATCTGCTGCTGTTTTTCTTCGGGAAGGGAATAGAATTTGGGGTTCATCATATGCCTCCGCTGACCGTATCGGTCAACATAATCATAAGTCCGTTGACCGATTTTGTGAAGACCCAAATAATTGGATGATTTTAGAAAAAAGTGCTTGCATTCCCTAAAAGGGCATGGTATTATTCTCATGCCGATATACCCATGGGGGTATAGGTATAAAAGGTTTCAAGTAGTTTAAATATATAGATTTCAAAACAGGAGGAAAACAAAATGAATAAATGGTGGACATTCGGAACAGGATTTCTGGTAGGTTCGGTGGGACTCACAGTCCTTACGAGCAAGCTTGCTCAGAGAGGATATAAGTATGTTGTCAGCGGAGCCATGATCGCCCGCGACCGCATCCTTGAGAAGACTGAAGAAGTTCTGGCTGCAGCAAGCAACATCACAGCAGAAGCAAAGGAACTTACTGAAAAGTATTATCAGAAGCTTGACCGCGAATACAAAGAAGCCAACTCCGAAAAAGAATAGTCTTTTAAGGAGGCTTAGGCAAAGTGAAGTTTAAAGTAAATCACAAAGCAAAAGGGCAGCTCGATATAGATCTGGCGGCAAGAAGGCTCAGCGAGGAAGAGGCGGACGTTCTCTACTACGCTCTTGTGGATCTGCCGGGAGTGCACAACGTACAGGTACTTCCCCGCACCGCAAGACTGCTTCTCCGTTTCAAAGCCGGAGAAAAAGAAAGCGCGGAGCTTGTAAACTATCTTAAGGAGCTCGATCTTGCGGACCCGGAGCTTAAGAAAAAGATACCGGGAGTCTCGGCAAGAGCTACAAACGAAGAATTCAAAACCAGGCTCGGCACAATGGTCATATGGCACTATACGAAGAAATTCTTCTTCCCGGCGCCATTAAGGACCCTCTTCATAATAAAGAACGGTCTTCCCTTCATCTGGGAAGGTCTTAAGGATCTTTCGAAGAAGAAGTTCAGCGCAGAGATAGTGCACGCTTCAGCAATAGCGGCATCTATCCTCACAGGCGATATCCCGACGGCAGGATCCATAACCTTCCTTACGAACGTCGGCGAACTTCTCGAGGAGTGGACCTACAAGAAGTCCGTAGACGACCTGGCAAGATCCCTCGCTCTCAACGTGAGCGAAGTCTGGAGAGTGGAAGGCGACCAGGTCGTAAAGAGACCCTTAGGCGATATAAAGGTCGGAGACAGGATCAAGGTCTACGTAGGAAACGTCATTCCTCTCGACGGAGTGGTGTCCGAAGGCGAAGCTATGGTCAACCAGGCGGCGCTCACTGGTGAATCCGTTGCAGTACACAAGGAGACCGGCATCACCGTATTCGCAGGAACGACGATCGATGAAGGTGAACTTACCATCGAAGTAAAAGAAGTCTCCGGACAGACGAGATACGACAATATCGTCAAGTTCATAGAAGCATCCGAAAGCATGGTGGCAGTGACCCAGAGCCAGGCTGAAAAGCTGGTGAGCAGGCTGATACCGTATACCTTCGGAACGGCGGCCCTCACGTGGCTCCTTACGGGCAACGTGACAAAAGCGGCGGCAGTCCTCATGGTAGACTTCTCCTGCGCAATAGAAGTTGCAATGCCTATTTCAGTACTATCCGCAATGAGAGAAGCGGGCGGGCATCATATGACAGTCAAGGGAGGAAAGTTCCTCGAAGCCATATCCGAGAGCGATACCATAGTCTTCGACAAGACAGGAACTCTTACCAGATCCGTTCCGAAGGTGGAACAGGTCATAGCCATGGAAGGAAGAGACGAGGACGAGATGCTGGCCCTTGCGGCAGAGCTCGAGGAGCATTTCCCGCACTCCCTTGCAAATGCAGTGGTAAAGGCGGGAAAGGAAAGAGGAGTATCCTACGGAGTTCCCCATTCAAAGCCCGAATACATAGTCGCACACGGCATAGTATCCATCGCAGGAGGGGAGAGAGTCATCATAGGAAGCTGGCACTTCGTGTTCGAAGACGAGCACACGGTCATAGCGCCTGAGGATGAGGAAAAGGTACGTAATCTTAAGGATCAGTATTCACATTTGTATATGGCCATAGACGGAAAGCTTGCGGCGGTCATCGATATAGACGACCCGCTCAAGGAGGAAACGGCGTCCGTTATCAGAAAGCTAAAAGCCTTGGGCTTCACCAATCTTGTCATGATGACCGGAGACAGCGAAAGGACCGCAAAGGCCATAGCAGCCCAGGCAGGCATAGACAAGTACTATTCGGAAGTGCTCCCGGAAGACAAAGCCAAATACGTAGAGAAGGAAAAGGCTGCGGGGCACAAGGTCATAATGATAGGAGACGGCATCAATGATTCACCGGCTCTTTCCGCAGCAGACGTAGGTATAGCCATGAAGGAGGGAGCCGACATAGCGAGAGAGATCTCCGATATCACCCTTTCCGGTTCAGACCTCGAGCAGCTCATAGCTTTGAAGGAGCTTTCCAACAAGCTCATGGGCAGGATGAAAAACACAGGACGCCTCGGTATTGCCTTCAACGGAGCCATACTCGTGGCAGGAATACTGGGACTGGTAGCCCCGGGGACTGCGGCGCTTCTCCACAACAGCTCGACCATAGGGCTCTGCCTGAGAAATATGACCAATATGATACCCGACGAGGAGTATTATAGGGTATAATAGGGCAGTAGTAGCTTAAGACAGTAGTAATAGAGAGGAAGAAAAAATGATTCAATGCATGGATGCCGATAATATCCATCGCAGGCTCAAGAAGATCATAGGACAGGTGAATGCCATAGACCGGATGATAGACGAAGACGTGCCCTGCGAGGACATACTGTCGCAGATCAACGCGGCGAAAGCTGCCCTTCACAAGACCGGGCAGGTGATACTGGAAGGTCATATAAAGCACTGCGTTCTTGAAGGGATACAGAACGGAGACGCCGAAGAGACTCTTGCCAGGTTCACGAAGACCATAGAGCGTTTTGCAAATATGGGATAGGAAAAGGATCAAAAGAGATCAGGGGCAATGCTCAAAACGACAAGCCTATAAAAAACGGACTGTTGCAAAAAATGCAGCAATCCGTTTTTTCTTAATTGATAACAGATCTAAGCTTTCTCCAATTCTTTTTTCTTAAGCCACCCGCGGAATATACCGCCTTCCAACACGGAGGCAGTGATGAAGAAGATGTCTGCAAACAGTATAAAGACGAAGGATGGTATAAGTATCCTGGTATATTTCTTTCCGAAGTAAGTACCCTTTCCGATTGCCCTTCCCATACCGGCAAGGTAAAAGAGCACGCCCAGGTTGAAATACAAGAGCAAGGCAGCATTTTCTGCAAAGCTTATCCAAGCTTCCTTGTTGAAGAACATGCCTGTATTCACCACGCTGAGTACTGTGTTCAATGCCAGCAATGCGATATCTACGACGAAGAGTATCCTGGTCACGTTCAGCATGACGCCGCCTCCTATCCCGACGCCGCCGCCCCATACAAGACCGGCGTGTGCGCAAAAATGTTCGAAGACCTGCATCAGAGGCTCGTTTTGTTTTCCTTCGATGAAGCCGTTGTTGGCGACGCAGTAAACGCTGAGTTCCATGTGGTTTTCAAGGCAGTAGACTTCCATTTCCTCCATGAAGCGGAGCACGTGAGAGGGAACTCCGTCCACGTACAAAGGAAGGCAAAACACTACGGCCTTCGCATCTTTTAGCTGTTCCAGGATGCGGGAGTGGTCAGCGGGTGTGCGAAGTTTTTCATTTACTTTCTTTCCTCCTACAAAGAGGCTTTGAAGGAAGAGAAAATAGGCGGAAGCGCAGAAGCGCTTCTTGGGACTGCAGTTGATAAATACTGTTTTCATAATGCCGCCTCCAGTTCTGTAAGATCGTCAAGAAAGACGACTTCTGACCTCTCATAGCCATCGTTGACTGCATTCCTTTCAGCCATATAGAGCATCGTAGCTTTTTCAGCTTCGCTTATTTCTCCGTAAACGATAACTTTCCAGAGATCGTGTTTTCCGTAGCGGAGCGTATGATGCATCTGACGATCCCGGTAGGTGCTGAAGGGTGTGGATGTCCCGATGGACCGGTCCAAAATATTCTTGACCTGGGCGCTGTATTCCCCGTAGAGATTTTTTGTGACGATCACAAGTTCGTCCGCATGGCCTATGATACGGCAGATCTGGTTCAGTTTGTCTTTCATGAAGCACTCCGCCGGATGTTTGGTCCAGCAGCCGAAACAGCCCTGGCAAGGGGCATATTTCCCGTCCGCTGCTACGGCCTGTCCACACTTTTGTTCTATCAGGGTCTCATACTCCGGCCCAAGATCATGGATGATCACTTTCATTCTATTTCCTCCTGTACTGCCATCATGGCTCCGTTCCACGCACATTCAAGGTGCTCTGCGATCAGCTTCTCGTCGAATTCCAGATGATTGTTCGCAATTATGCTTGCATATCCGTGGGCAAAAAGCGCGACGGTCAGAAATACCTGTTTGGTCTTTTCCTCGCTCAGTCCGCAGCCTTCCTGCATTGCTGCAATGACCGGTATCAGTTCTTCCGATTCGATCATATTCAAAAGGTTGTTTTCTTCAGCATATCCCGACTGAAACAAAAAGCGGAACAGCTGCGGTTCTTCTACGGCAAAGCGTATATAGTTAAGGCCGATAGCGAGGATAGGATCCTGTCCCTGCGGAGCGTTCATCAAGTATTCCGAGTGCTCTTTATCGGCTTTTTTGTAAGCGGCTCTCTTCAGGTTTTCGATGGTCGAGAAATGATACATCACCGGCTGTGTGGAGCAGTGAAGTTTCTCGGATACAGTCCTGGCATTGACATTCTCAAAACCTCTTTGCCGGATCACCTCAACGGCGGCGCTTATGATCATTTCCTCTGTTATCTTTGTTTTTGGCGGCATGTAAGCTACTCCTTGAACAAATGTATAATGAGTGTTATATAACGATAATTATACTAATCGTTCCCACTATAGTCTGTCAACGGTTTTGTTTCATTTCAGGGGATCCTTTGGAAGGACCTCTGGGAAAGAAAAAGGCATGACCCAAGAGGATCATGCCATATCTTGAAAAACGCCTTTCGGCATAGTCGACAGCTACAACACAAGGAACCTTCAGCTGTTCACTAATACGGGTTCTCTTAAGTACGTCGTAGGGAAATACAACTCCCTCGTAGGACCGTCCTTTGCTCTCATGCTCAACGCGGTGACGGGGCATGCGGATGAATTCAGGGAAAACGGAAAAGCGGCAAAGGTCACCCAGGGTTTCTGGGTGTCGGACAGCCCCGAGGACTATCTGGACAAATACACCCTTTCCACCAGCGCCGCTCTGAACGCATACAATTTCGAAGATCTTGCAAATGTGGTAAAGATCTACAACGAGGGCGCAAATCTCAACGAGCTGGTGGCCCTTGCGGAGGCCTGCTCTTACAGAGCGGTCCTTGCCAGAAGAGGTCATTGAAGCTCCCGCCGCTTAAGCCTAAACGGCTTTGAAGCGGGGGATTCCTGTTTCATAGACCACTGCGAGTTTCTCCATAATGGAGATCATCGTCTTACACAGTCTCCGCAGGCTTTAGGTTCCCGTGCTCCCCACGGTACACTATACGCTCATATCTATACCGTAGATATGAGCGTTATCGTTTTATTCAGTATGTTTACTGCAGCATTGATATCTCTGTCATGGGGTATACCGCATACAGGACATACCCAGCTTCGAACCGACAGGTCCTTGACTTCGATGTTTTTGTACCCGCAGAAGCTGCAGATCTGGCTTGAAGCAAAGTTCCTGGGGACCCTTACTATATCACATCCGTATTCCATAGACTTATACTTAAGCATCTCAAAGAATCTGTTCCATGATACGTCTGATATGGACTTTGCAAGATGATGGTTTCTTATCATACCCTTCACATTTAAAGTCTCTATACCTATGACTTGGTTTTCGCTCACAAGTTTTGTAGACTCTTTATGAAGAAAGTCCGTTCTTACGTCTGATATCTTCTCGTGTATTCTGGCGACCTTTATACGCTGCTTTTCGAAGTTCTTTGAACCCTTTACTTTACGTGACAGTCTTCTCTGCTCTCTTGCCAGTTTCTTCTCATATTTTCTTAATACCTCAGGATCATCTACTTTGTTACCGTTGCTGTCTGTATAGAACTCTTTTATACCTACGTCTAAAGCTATAGCTTCTCCTGCATTCAGTTTGGGTATGAGTTCTTCTTCTATGCAGAGGGATACGTAATACTTACCTGCAGCAGTTTTTGTTACAGTAGCATTAAGAATACGTCCGCCAAAGGATCTTGAGAGTCTTATCTTTACCTTACCTATCTTGGGAAGAAGCAAGTACTTCCCTTCAAAATGTATGCAGTTATTAACGTTCTTTGTCCGATAGGACTGTTTATGTTCGTGTTTGCTTTTGAATCTCGGATACTTTCCTCTCTTTTCGAAGAAGTTCTTATACGCTCTGTCAAGGTCCTTAAGGCTTTCCTGAAGAGCCATGCTATCACATGCTGATAGCCACGTGTGCTCTGGGCTTCTCTTAAGGAGAGTCAGCATTCTGGACTCGGCAGCAGGTGATATGCTTTCTTTTTTCTCTTT
>JAFRIQ010000017.1 GCA_017432725.1 Bacillota bacterium | reverse complement strand
GGGTGAAGGAAAGAGGTTTTTCCATCATTTCCAGGATTACAAAAAGGGTACTCTCGTACTCTCCCTTGAAAATGATGACCTTGCTGAAACGAGAAAGTTCCTGCCCAATGCATGTCTGAGCGGTGGTATGAGATTGGATGTTCTGGGTTATGCAACTCCGGAGGAGTGTGTGGAACTTGCCAAACGTTGCATAGACGCTGTGGACGGAATAGGGTACATCTTCTCCGAAGACAAGATGGCTACATATCCGAACGACTGCAGAGCAGAGAACCTGAAAGCGGTCTGTGATTTCGTAAACAACTTCAGAATGTAAGGAGGTAATTATCATGGCGGAAAAGAAAGATTATGAAAGCTATCCCCAGGGTTATGAAAACCTCTGCAAGGATATGGATCTCGAGTCTGTCCCCGATCTCGAGGCTAGGAAGAAAGCTATATGGGGACTTATAGAATTCGTTATCGGTGCTTAGTGCTTAGATATATTTTAGGAGGACCAATATTATGGAAGAAAAGAAAGCAAAGAGGACATTAGGCCTCGGTACTTTACTTGCATACGGAGTTGGATCCCTGCTGGGTGACTCCCCGTACGCAAACCTGATCGCCTATCAGGTACTGTTTTATCTGACAGACGTTCTGATGGTAAATACTTACCTCGCAGCTACGGTATACTCAGGTGTACAGTGGATCAAATTCCTCACTATGGCTATCGCCGGTGTTATCATCGACGCTAAGGCCCTGAGATGGGGACGTTATCGTTCTTGGTGCTTCGTCGGAGCTCTGCTCGTATGCACAGTTCCTCTGACCTATGCAAACTTTGGATTCAAGAGTGTTGCTGTTGTTATCACAGTATACCTTATTACTCTTGTTATCAACCAGATCGGCTACAACCTTGCATGGTCTGCACAGAGAACTCTGCCTATCAAGATGGGTAAGAACACTGCTGATATCATCGCTCTGAACGCCTTCTCCGGCGCAGGAATGAGCGGCGGCGCCGTTATCTACTCCGCATTCTTCTCATTTGCAGCAGCCCGCTTCACCGGCGGTACAGAGTTCACAGTACTTGCTGCACTATGCGCAGGATTCATGATGCTCTGCACACTCCTGCTGATGGCAATATCCAAGAAGTACGATCCGCCTACACCGGTCGAACAGTTCAAGAACGAAACAAAAGAGAAGAAAGATACAGTCACATTCGGACAGATGATCAAATCCCTCAAGGGACCGACCCTCGTATACTTCATCTCCTATGTTCTTTCCAACTCAAAGGACGGATTCTTCTATGCTCTGCTGGCATACTTTACGACTCACGTTCTGAACAACCCGGATGCATATGCACTTTCCATTTCTGCAGCATCCGTACTGGGCGTTATCGGATCATTCATCCAGATCCCGCTGGTCAACTTCCTTGGAAAGAAGAGAGATTTCTTCTTCACACATATCGCGCTGGCAGTTATCTTCTTCCTCATCAGATACATCGGTGGAAACGCTACAATATTCATCATTCTGAGAGGTCTTGTAGGATTTGTTGGTGGACTTTCCGGCGGACTCATGGGAGCGTTTGCTGTTGACCTTGCTGATTACAATGAAATGAAGACAGGATCGTCTGCTAAGGCTTTCCTGCAATCTGTCGGTGGTATGACTGTAAGAGTCGGAGCTATTTTATCTACAACAATTTCCGGATTTGCTCTTGCATCCTCCGGTTACGTTGCAGGACAGGAGCTTACACCGAAGATCCTTTCGTCGATCTTCAACTGGATGGCTTTCGGCCCCGGTGTATGTTGCCTGCTTTCAGTACTTGCATTTACTTTCTATAAAGTAGATGAAAGAGAACTGGATGCATGGCGTGCATCACGTAAAAATGCTGAAGCTGCTCCCGCAGAAGAGTAGTATCAATAGGATAGGATAAAGCTCGTGCTTTTCGTGCGGGCTTTATCCTGATATAATTAAAACGATATGACACAGAATCCTCGAGTATTATTCAAAGCCTTATGGGCTCGTGATGATGGTAAACTTTCTATAGCGCTTATGGTCATCGGTCTTATAGGCGGTATAGTTGTTTCAAGATTTATGGCAGACTCTAAGTTCCTTAAAGTCCTTGCTATAATTTTCATGCTATTGATAGCCATAGGAACAACTAAGTTTTCCCGTATTATTTATGCGCTCAGTGGTGTCGAACAGACTCAAAAGAAAAGCGTCAGTCATAAAAAGAAAAAGAAAAAATAAGGTGTTATTCCAGAAATCATATGCAGCTTTATTTGCTGCACCTTTCATATAACCAGATTGTCTAAGCTATAAGCATTGATAGGCTTCTGCCTTGAGGCAGAAGCCTTTGCTTTGATAAATACTTGTACAGATACCGTTGCTATGAATCATAAGTAAGTGTAAAATAATAACAGGTGTTTTTTAGTGAGCATGTTTGGTGAGGGAGAAAGGATTGCATTAATGGATGTTAAGGAATTGAGCGAGGAGAGGTTCCGGATATTTCAGGATGTATATTCGGGAAAGATCCCCAAAAGGATACCCATCATAACGGGACCTGCATTTGAGGCGACTATCCAGTATGCCATTAACAACGGGGTAGTGCCTGAAGGAAAAACAAGAAGAGATATCTATTGGGAACCGGAATACTGGTATGACGTTCTGGACTTCGCCAACAGCCAGATCTACGGAGACGCTCCCATAGGACCCGGAGCCATACGTCTCCCCATACTTTATCAGATACTTGATGCAAAGAGCATCATGCAGAGCGAATCAGGTGTAATGCAGCATCCCGAAGTCCACTGCCTTGAACCGGAAGAGTATGATGACTTTATCAAGGATCCTATGGATTACATGATGGAAGTACTCATGCCCAGGCTTTATCCTGCTCTTGATACCACACCGGCCAGAAGGGCTATGGTATTTGCTGAGGCAGTAAAAGCCAATGCAGATCACATGGGTATGATAGGCGCCGCCATGGCTAAGATAAATGCCAAATACGGTTTCCCAAAATCCGCATCCGGAAGATCCACTGCACCGTTCGACTACATGGCAGACTTTCTGCGTTCGTTCTCAAATATAAACAAGGATATGAGAAGATGCCCGGATAAACTTCTTGCAGCATGCGATGCCATAGTGCCGCTGATGCTCAGAGAAGGTCTCGGTACCAACCCTGCAGGGCTTCCTCCTTTCTACAGGATCACCATACCGCTTCATATGGGAAGTTTCATTTCGAATCAGCAATTCGAGAAGTTCTGGTATCCTTCAATGAAGAAGGTCATGGACGGTCTCGTAGCTTACGGACACGGTGTCGATCTCTTTGTTGAAGACGACTGGATGAGACATATGGAACTCATGAACGAATTCACCGGATCCATCAGATATCAGTTCGAAAAAGGAGATCCCGTATATATTAAGGAACTCTTCACACAGAGAACTCCTGCTGGAAGCGTACATAACATCACCGGTTTCTATAAGCAGGACCATCTCCGCTACAAAGATAAAGAAGGCTGCATAGACGAAGCAAAGAAACTCTTCGATATAGTTGCAGCAGG